>DATKUC010000161.1:0-3675 GCA_035530835.1 Spirochaetia bacterium | reverse complement strand
ATGCCGCTTTTCGCTTGAATTGTAAACTGCCAAAGAATGTTACCTCCACACGATTCGCGTGTTCCGATTATTTATCGATAGGAAAGTAACTTACCAGATAAATAATGAGGTGTCAAGGCAATAACTGCAGGATACTTCCTGCTCGTTGAATGGCCTTTCAGGAGCGAATCGAAAGCCGGTGGATTCACCGGGTCATAAAAAAAGGGCTGCATGCAGATGCCGCAACCCCGCTGTCGATGAGCTTCGCGAACTTTACTTGAAGTCGCGCGGACGTCGCTCCTGACGATTGCATTTCTCGCACTGTGCCACGTTGCGCAGTTTTCCCGCGGAAAAAACGCTCTTCATCTTCACTTCGCCGCCGCAGCTGCAATAAAACCGTTGGGTGGATGACACTGTTCGAGCGTTCTTACTTACCTGAGCCATGTTGATCTCCTGTTATTCGGTAATTTCTCTTATATCGTGCTGAATTTGTTCACGCTTACTATATGGAACGTAAAATAGCATCTTCTCCCGTTCTGGTCAACTGGACCGAATATGTTCGGACTTGCGCAGTGCGGAAAGTTGCGCTATTACCATTCCCGAGACCATGATGACGCACCCGGTGATCGCACGAACGCTCATCACTTCGCCGAGGATAATGAAGCCGCCGACCGCTGCAAATGTTCCCTCCAGGCTCAGGATAATTGCTGCGTGCGAGGGATGGGCCGTTCGCTGGGCGATGATCTGCATCGAATAGGCGATTCCGACACTCATCACGCCTCCGTAGACAAGCGAGCCCCACGCCGACGCGATAGCCGTGATATGAATCGGCTCAAAGAGAAAGGCGGCAGCCATACTCAATACGCAGGTAGCCGCACTTTGTACCAGTGAAAGCAGGATTGGATCGATGAACCGGGAGATTCGGTCAATAAGCAGCACGTGCGCCGTGTAGAAGACTGCGCAAAGAAGGAGCAGAACATCACCCGGAGCTATGGTGAAGCGTACGGTTACGCTGAGGAGGTAGAGACCGACTGCGGCAAGGATCGCACCTATCCATCTTCCGAGATCACTCTGCCGTCCAACAAGCCCACCGGTAAGCGGAACAAGAACCACGTAGAGTCCCGTAAGAAATCCCGCCTTCCCGGCAGTCGTCGTGACAATTCCAAGTTGTTGAAACGATGAGGCAGTGAAAAGTATTACACCCGCAATCATCATCCCGCCGATGCCGTAAAGCCAGACTGCTTTCGTACCCGGACTCGGACGCGGAGTGCTCCAATCCGGAGCCGGGCCGGCGCCGAGCTTCAGTTTGCGCCGGCGATAGAGCAGTACCGGAGCAAGAGAGAGCGAGCCCAGAAAGAAACGAATGCCGTTGTACAGAAATGGGCCGATGTAATCCATACCGGCACGCTGTGCGACAAACGCGAAGCCCCAGATCGCCGCGGTAAGCAGAAGGAGTGTATCCGTTCGAAAAGTGGTTCTATTCATGTGGTTGGCCGAATCTCCGAATGATTCAGGAAATCCGAACCTCTGTCAATCGTTACCGGTTTCCGAAGTTTTTCCGCGTCGGAATGCCGAACTGTCCGGTTTCGTATTGCCGTCCCGGCACAATTTCGCGAACTTAGATGTCTTGTGAAGGATTTCAGCACTCTCTTCCCGTACATGCGAAAGTATGCTCGCTATTACATACCCGGTCTCGCATTCCTCGTCGTGGCAAGCGGCGGGCAACTGCTTATCCCGCAGTTTCTGCGCATTGCGATCGATACGATCTCAGGCGGGCATCCTGATCTGAAGGCGATCTTCACCATTTCGGTCCAGCTCGTTGGCGTTGCGGCGGTCATCTCAATATCACGCTTCGGATGGAGATTCTTCATAAACGGGGCATCCCGCCGCATCGAGATGGAACTTCGCAACAGATTGTACGAGCACATGCTCGAGCTCTCGTCGAACTTCTTCAGCCGCTACAAGATCGGCGATCTCATGGCCCGGGCAACCAACGACATGGAGGCAATCCGGATGGCGACCGGAATGGCACTGGTGTCGGCAACAGACGGTATTTTCATGACACTCGCAATCCTCATTATCCTGTTTACCCAGAACGCAAACGTCGCGCTCTACCCGCTCCTTCCCCTTCCTGTTATCACGCTGCTCATCATCGGACTCGGATCCCTGGTCAGCGACTATTTCCGGCAGGTTCAGGAGGGGTTCGCGACGATGAGCCAGCAGGCGCAGGAAGTATTCTCCGGCATTCGTGTCATCAAGTCGTTCGTGAAGGAGAACTATTTCCTCGGTCGGTTTCGCGTTGCCAACGACATCTATGGTGGCCGCAACATGCGGCTCGTCCGCGTATGGGGTGTTTTCAGCCCCGCAGTGACGTTTCTTGCAGGCCTCACCACGCTGATACTGCTCTGGTATGGCGGTAAGGCCGTCATCGCCGGACAACTCACCACAGGCTCGTTCGTCGCGGTATACACGTATCTGGGCATGCTCATCTGGCCCGTGCTCGGTGCCGGTATGACCGTGAACATGATTCAGCGGGGCAGAGCGTCACTCGTACGAGTGAATGCAATTCTCGCAGAGGAGCCCGACATCGCGAGTCCGTCAGTTGCGCAATCAGAGCCGCCGAACGGCACCATCGAAGTGAGAAATCTCTCCTTTTCCTATCCGGATACGGCTGAACCCGCACTGCAGGACCTGACCTTCCGAATTGAAGAGGGCCAGACGCTGGGCATTCTCGGTCGCACCGGGAGCGGCAAGTCGACACTCATCAAGATCCTCCCGCGACTTCTTGATCCACCTGAAGGCACGGTATTTATTGATGGCTACGATGTGCGCCAGTACCATCTGCAGTCACTGCGCTCGTCGTTCGGCGTCGTACCGCAGGATACATTTCTCTTCTCGGCAACGATACGCGATAATATCAGGTTCGGTTTGTCGGAAGCCGATGAAGCACTGGTCACGCGTGCCGCCGACATATCGACAATATCACGCGATATCGGCCTCTTTTCGGACGGCTGGGAAACTGAGATCGGGGAGCGCGGCGTGACGCTTTCCGGCGGGCAGAAGCAGAGAATGGCCATTTCACGGGCACTCGCGATCCAGCCGAACGTGCTGATCTTCGATGACGCTCTTTCCGCAGTCGATACGCACACCGAGGAGATGATTCTGCAGGAGCTGCTCAAATTCCGTCGCGGAAAGACCAGCATCATCGTTTCACATCGAGTATCAACCCTTTCAGTCGCTGACCGTATCATCGTCCTGGATGCAGGACGCATCGTACAGGAAGGCACTCACGAGGAGTTGCTCGCGGAAGACGGCTACTACCGGCAGGTTCACCGTCTGCAACAGCTCTCAGAACATCACACCGAGGTAGATTAGGGTGGAACAGGAAAAAATCATCACCGAGTACAATCCGGTGCTCATGCGCAGGTTGTTCGGCTACCTGAAGCCCTATCGCTCGATCGCGCTGTTTGCGGCACTTGCACTCATCGTTGCGACGGCGTCCGAACTTCTCATACCGGTGGTGCTGCAGCGGGCTATTGACCGTAATCTGACAAACAGTTATTCCCGCATCCGAGTCGATGCGGCGAGTCTCCCCGAACTGCACTCGGCGAAGATCGATTCGAGTGACGTCCGCATCGGCGCTTACTACTACATTCCCAACTACCGATTGAAGATGATACTCGGCGTTTCGAAAGC
>DATKUC010000160.1:0-33784 GCA_035530835.1 Spirochaetia bacterium | reverse complement strand
AACTTTCACGCGATCATCCTTTTACCGCCCCTGCCGTCAACCCTTTTACTACCTGTTCCTGGAACAATATGTAGATTACTATTGCCGGCGTTATAAGAATGACGGAACCTGCCGCCAGGAGTCCCTGATCACTCATATACTGGCCGCGAAGGCTGTAAACGGCAACGTTCAGAGTCTTCACTAACGGGCTTGCGAGCATGACCAGTGCGAAGAGGAACTCATTCCACACGCCGAGAAACACCAGGGTGATCACGGTCACGATGCCGGGAACCGAAATGGGCAACGCCACTCGAAAGAAAGCGCGAACCGGGCCACAACCATCGAGGACGGCAGCTTCGAGCAGTTCATCCGGGATTCCCTTTCTCATGAAACCGGTCAGTATGAAGATCGCAAGCGAGAGGTTCGTGACAATATACACAATTATGATTCCCGGACGAGTGTTCAGTAGATGCAGGTTGCGCATACTTATGAACAGTGGAATGAGAATCGCTTGCGGCGGAATCATGATCCCGAGAATGAAATAGGTAAAGAGAAGATTCCCTTTTGCCATCTTCGACAGGTAAAATGCGGCCATCGAGGCGAGAAGTACAGCAACAGCTACTGTCACTGCAGAATAGATAAGGCTATTGGAAAGCGTCACTACCAGGTGAATACCGGCGAACGCCTTTGGGAAATTGCCCGTAATCACGGGGTTTGGCCAGCCAAATGGATTCCCATAAATCTGGGTATTATCGCGAAATGCGTTCATCACAACCCAGACAATCGGGAAAAGAGTCGTTATAGATGCGAGGACAAGGGCGAGATACTTAACGGCAATGGCAATATTCCGCCGAACCATTATCGCCTTGAAATTTGATATTCGGCCACTGTGTATATCCATACTACGACTCCACTAATAGTCCAAACGACGAGTGATCATATTCAAGACGAAAGTGATGAATAGCGATGCGAGGAGTATGAAGACAGCGATTGCGCTTCCGTATCCATAGTTCCCGTCCACAAAGGTCCGGAAATACATATAGACCGCAATGAATGCCGAATGAACTCCGGGCCCACCCCAGGTCATAATGTAGGACTGTTCGAACGATTTGAAGGTGCCGGTTGTAATCAGGATCGTGCAGATGAATATTATGTCCCATTGGGTCGGAATGACAATATTCCAGAATACCCGGAATGAACTTGCACCGTCGACAAAACCGCTTTCAATTATCTCTTCGGGAATTGACTGCATACCGGCGAGAAATATGATTACGTAGAGACCTATGTACTGATAGATCATCGGTGTCAGAACCGTGTAGAGCACGATGTTCGGATCCGACAGCCAATTGTGCCTGAAAAAACCCAATCCAATCGCCTCAAGTATACGATTAATCGGGCTTATATCACTGTTGAACACCAGCGTGAACATCAGAGAAACCGCAGCCTGTGACAGTACGACGGGAAGAAAGACCAACGCCCGGAAGGTCCTGAAGCCGTGTCGGGTGCGATAGATGAGATATGCGAACACCAATCCGAAGATAACCTGGATTACAAGCGCTGCGATGAGAGCGATTGCGGTGTTCTGCATGACAGTTCCGAAATCCGGATTCGTCAGCATCGTCGTGTAGTTCTTTGCCCCGACGTATACTGGCTTTGAAATTGCATTCCACTTTGTCAACGAATAGTTGATGGAAAACAAAATCGATACAATGACAAAATACGTGTATACGATGAACGACGGACCAGCCAATATCAGTGGCGCCCATCGGTTTTTCCTGAACAAACGCATCGATCACCTACTTCCAAAAAAAGCGTTAAGTTGAAGAATCCACTGCCAAATTCAGAGGTGGGTCCTGACGACCCACCCCCTTTTCAAATTGCCCAATCAAATGAGCTTAACTATTCGTAAAGTTCGGCGAGGTCGCGTTCAACGAGACGCCTTGTAGTCATCAAGCGATTTCTGCACTTTGGCAATGAACTGAGTCGGAGTTGCCGCACCTGTCCAGAGTTCGTCCAGCCCCGACTGATAGTCAAACTGTGTCTTGTTGCTTGGCAAGCTTGCCCAGATCATGGGTGATCCGCTTTCGTGGGTTTTGTTCTGATACTGAATCGCCTTCACCATCATCGCATTCGGAATCTTGCTCGTATCAACTCGGCTCATCACCTCCTGATCAATTGACACCATATTGCCAGCCTGGGCGAGTGCAAACCCAATGTCCTTGTCGATCGTGTCCAGAAGGCTCGTGAGCACCGGCTGTTTGGCGACGTCGGCGAACGATTTTGCGTAGACGCAATACGCATCGTTCACTGTGCCCTGGATGAACGTTGCTGGATCGCGCTGTCCATCCGGAAGCTTCGGAATAGGAATGATATCGGTCTTTGCAACAATGTCCGCAGGCATCTCGGCATAGTCCCACGGGAAGGTGTAGCCCATTGCGACATTTCCCTGATCGTAGAGAGCGATGCTTGGCGCCCAGTCTCCATTTGCCACAACATCATCGGGGAACATTCCGGCCTTTCTCATCTGATCCGAATACTGTGCCGCTTTCAGGAACGCCGGATCCTGGAAGCTGAGCGATGTTTGCAGATTTTCGATTGCGGGATTTCCCGAGGTGTACTGACACACCAGATCGTTGTACCAGAAGTGGGATGGATTGCCACCCTTGGAACCAATGTTTGTGGGAATTACTCCATGCTCGCGGAATATCTTTCCGTCCGCGAGAAACTCACTCCAGGTTTTCGGATATTGCAGTCCGTATTTCTGAAACAGTTCTCGGTTCGCGAAAAATGCGCCAAGAGCTACATTGCGGGGCAATGCGCGAATGACACCGTCTACCGTAGTAGTCTTCCACGCAAACTCGGGAATGTCGGACTTTTTCACAACTTTGGACACCGCAAGGTACTTGCTCATGTCCAGAAGGATTCCCTCCCGAGCATAGTCATTCAGAACACCGCCGGCCCAGAACTGCCAGATGTCCGGGGCATTGTTGGCGGCTACATCGGTTCGGATCGTATTCCGCATTTCGTCCCCGACGGAAACCTCCTGCACAAGCTGAACATTTGGATGGTCTTTCGCCCACTTTTCGAGGATGGGTACCGCAATCGGTGCATCACCGGTAGTTGATCCTGCCTGCCATTGAGTGGCGAAGCGAATTTTGACATTTCCCCCACCTGCGGCACCCTCTTTCTGCCCGTTGGCCATCACAGAGCCAATGGCTCCTGCAAACAAGAACAGAGACGCCATTGCAGCGACCTTGAATATTAGCCTTTTCATATTCACTCCTCCTACTTGCAATTATCTGACTACACTGGCCAGATTTTATCATGGGCACGGATCATCGTAAAGGAAAATTTTCATTAACATGACAACAAAAATGAAAAGTAAAGACGAACAGACTTCACCCCCTTCGATTCACACACTCTCCAGATGTGATCAATTGTTCAATTGTGATCACATGCTCATAATTACCATATCCCCGATGTCGCCATCTGTCAAACGTTTTGTTTCCGGATTCTCGAACGGTCAACCTGTTTGACCGAATCGCGGTTCGGTGACATTTGGCCCGGATAGGGCGTACGCAGCCGCGCGTCGGCCATCAGTTCGCTTTCGTTGCGGTAATCACCGCCCACGAGGGCAGATCGACCGCGACTCGTCCGCTGGACACTGTTCCCTGATAGACCTGGCGGCACTCCCAGGCATCATAGATGGTCAGCTCGTACTCTGAGGGCGCTGCGTACCCCGGCCCCACCCAGATGACGCGGCGATCTTTGTGTTCCGGCGTTATGAAATAGAGATAGAATTCCTCACTCTTGTGAGCGATAAACAGTTCCTGTCCGTTTGACCGGATGAGGTCCGGACTGAGATCCTGGAACGGACATTTTTCCATTATTGAACGAAGAAACTGCAAACGCTTCGGACTCTTGCCCTGCAATTTGCCGCCGTACGACCAGAAGTAGTCCCGTTTCGAGTCGCTCTGCTGAATGACCTCGCCATGAGTCGCGTATCCGCCCGCCAGGGCCGAAAGCCAATGGCGTCTCATTTCAAGCTCCGGACTCGCATTCCCGTAATCGGGGGTCACATTACCTTCGTACTGATACTCATCATCTATGACTGGCTTCCCATACCTCTTCTTGAGATCCATTAGCAGGGAATAGGTGTTCGGATGCTGATAGGAGACATGCGTGAGCCATTCTGCGTCCGGAAAGGTTGGTGCCCATGGCCAGTTGTGAACCGATCGCGGATGATGGTAGGGATCTATGTCCATAATGTGCGTACCGATCGTATCCCATTCCCGGGAACGGAAGCCGCGAGAGGGGCGCATGAGATCAAACTCATTCGCGAGTGACCACCATACATTGCGATAGGCGCCGATTCTCGCAACAAGGTACTCAACGTATCTCATCTCATCTTCGTGAGACATACCTTGAGGTATTCCCCAGCGACCATCATCGTAGGGATGAAACAGAATCACATCAGCTTGTATGTTTCGCACCGTCAGGTCATGCACCCGGTCTTCGAAATTGCGGAAGTATTCCGGATCGTACCGGCTGAAATCGAACTGCCCGGGTTTTCCTTCGAACGGATACGATGATGGTTCGTAATCAATTATGATGTTCTTTCCATCGCCGTAGAACTTGGGGAAGAACAGCATGCGAACTTTGTTGAAACCGTACGTTTCCAGACTTCTGAGCGTTTCTTCCCTGACCTCCTGTGATCGGTAAGTCCAGGCGTACGCGGTCGTTCCCATCACAAAACAGGGAGATCCATCGGCAAAACTGAAATGCTCCCCGGAGACATGGACCGGACCATGATTTTCCGTTGTTGATTTGGTGCAGGTAAAGGCACCTTTCCGGCCGTTCAGCGCAGTTACGTTACTTCTGGTTTCGTAACTCCACTCGCCTTCCCGATCCGGCATGGCCCTGATCCTGTACGTTCCTTCTCCGTCATAGAATCCGCGCACGGTGTGGCCCTGACCATCACACTCGAAGCGAGCCTGGAGCTCCACATCAATGAAAGGGTTACCGTTTGCTGGCCCCTGAAGAACAACTTCGAACACGCCCCACCGCTCGACACCCTTCGCAAGAGCCATTCCCGACCTCCCTATCCTCAACCATAATCCGAGTCTATGGCCGGATGTCTGAATTGTCAAGAAAAAACAAATAAAACGTAAATTATCACAATGAATGAGGTGTTCTGTGATAGCATGATTGTAATTAAACTATTTCGTCTGCTTCCGGTAATCCACGTATCCATATTTCTTTCGAAAGATCAGCCAAAAATTGCCGAAATGTCCAATAGCCTGGCGCTATTATGGACGATCCATTGCATCCGTTTATTTGTGAATTTCTTTGCCCAACATAGATTCCCGGAATGAGAGACTGTGAACGCTGGAGCCCCCCCAGCTGCGCACTAGATCCGATCCGGTACCACGTATCCGTTTGGAAAATCGTCGCTCAATTGAAGGTCTACGATCCTCTCGAGGAGCCGCAGATAGTCTATGCCGTCCTGGCACGCGGTTTCGCTGTCCGGGTACATGGGAGCACTCTCAATTGTGCAGTAGCCTGTATAGCCCGTCTTCTTCAGGGCACGTATCACGGCTTTGAAGTCCACATTCCCATATCCCGGGGTGAGTGAATTGGAGTCCCGGAAGTGCAGATGCCAGAGCAGCGGTTGTGCATCAAGGACGGCTTCGTACGCGTTCAACTCTTCAAAGTTTGCATGAAACCAGTCCAGCTGAATTCCGATGCTCTTCGAGCCCGTCGCGGCGATGAGCCGACGGTGGTTACTTACCGTGTTTACGTACTTGCCCATTTCAAGGTGATTGGTCGCCTCAAACACCAACCGCACATGCCGTTTCTCGGCGTATTCGGCCATTCGTCGGAGAGCATCTACCGCTGTCGCCGAGCACTCATTCACATTGTCGGCGGATATGGCGCCGTGAGTTGCCACCGCTACGGTCACGAATGGAGCACCCAGTTCGCTGGCAACATCGATGGTCGACTTTGTTTCCCTCACCGCAAGATCCGCCGTCTTCGTTTCGGTTAAGGTTTTGTAAATCGGCGAAAATGGATCCCAGACCTCCCCCCAGCACTCGTTCACGCACGAGACTTCCAAACCGTATTCTGTTTTGAGCTTCCGATGAGTTTCGACGAAATCTTCCATCGACACTCCCAGGCCATACTGCCCCTTCGGCGGTGTTAACTCGATTGCTCCGTAACCACATCTCAAAAGGCGTTCGTATGTTCGCTCAGGATGGAGATAGGTCTCTTCCTGCCCAAACGTCAGCTGAAAATAGCTGAACCTCAGCTTCTCCATCCCCGCCCTCCCTGGAAATTGATCTAATGTTCAATCATGTCCATATGCTCAATAATGGTCTTGAATAGAGTATCTGTCAAACACTTTCGCTTGTTCTGTTCACCGAAAAATGTCGACTGTCCGGTGAAACCGTGCCTGCCACATCCGATCCGGGAGCAACGCTGCGCGTTTCACACTTTGTTGATGCTTACGACTTCGTTCGACTGGCCGAGACTGCGGAGGTGACTCTCGCCCTTGCGGATGAGAAAGTTGATGGAAAGGCTTTCCAGGACACACAGTTCGGCAATCCGTTTGGACATGACTTCGCCGTTCGCGAGGCGGGAGAAAACCGCCGTCTGCAAGATGATATCTGCGTGTTTGGCAAGCGGAGAAATGGGGTAGTTCGTGAGCGCAATAACAATCGCGCCCTGTTGCTGCGCGGTGTGTGCAACGTTCAGCACAGTCCGCGTGCGTCCTGAATGCGATATTGCAAACAGCACATCGCCAGAGTCGAGTTTTGAGGCAAGAATGAGCTGAAGATCGTGATCCGACGCGTTGTAACACTCCTGCCCCATGCGTACCCAGCGCTGGTACGCCTCTGCGGCGACGGTGCCCGCGTCCCCGACGCCGCAGAACATTATCCTGCGGGCAGCCACCATCGAGTCGAGTGCCCGGATGTACTGGTCTTCGTCCATGACTTTGGCAGTATCCTGAAGTGCAATGACGCTTGCCTCGACGACCTTGCGGAGCACCTCAGTTGCACTATCCCCGTCGGTTATGTTCTCATATTCAACACCCGGCTCATCAATGGTTACGAGTCTGAAGGCCGCCTTGAGCTCGGGATAACCCTCGTATCCGAGTTTCTTCGAAAGACGAACCACGGTGGCCTCGCTGCACCCCGCATGATCGGCGAAATCCACTATGCTCAACCCGAAAATGTTCTCAGGATGACTCAGGATAAAATTAGCCGCCTTGCGCTCAGCGGACTTCAGTGTATCGTAGACGGCCTGCAATTGAATGGCGCAGTCGTGCGGAAGGTGTGACAGATTCGTTTCATTCATTTGATAATCCTTACGGAATCTTTAGGGGCATCATATACATCCTTCCGCCACGACGCAATCGGCACACTTTCACCTGCTGGCTATTATCAGGTAGTCTTCGTTGTGATCGGACATCCGAACGATCGTCTTCTGCGATGAGGGGACTATCTCCGGTCGTTCTACATTTCTCGTTGCGAGCCCTATACGAAGAATCTCATATCCGGAAAGGTCTGCCGCCAGTTCGAACTCGTTACTGTACGGAACGTAGACAACAATGACCGATCGGTCGCGCGCTGATGCGCACCGTATCTCCTCATACGGAGTCGGCAGAAGCTCTCCGGCGGGGACAAGCCGATGCATGCCATACTGACCAACAAGCCATGCGGAGAAGGAGGCGTCGGCCGCGCCCGGCATGCGAAGAGCATCCTTCCAGTCAAACGGGATCTTCGACCACGACTCACTCGTGAATCCCGCACCACGGGTGTGCCAGGACCAGACTCCGTGTGCACCGTAGGTGAATCCAGCCTTGGCCCCCGCGAGGATGCTGTGCCAGAACGCTTTCCTCACATGGAAGGCGTCGAAACGGCCGTACCGGTTTCCGAATCCGTGCCCTTCGTAGGGCGGTTCGCCATTCACGATCGGCCGTTTCACCGGGTATGAGAGAAAATCCGCAGCGAGCGTATAGTTGTGATGACTCTCCTCGAGGCGATGACCGGCCTGATACATGTAGTAGTCGAGCTCGGGTGAATCAGCGAGCGGTTCAGGAATCTTCGCTGCGGGCTGGAGGTGTAGCGTGGTGAGCGCATCCGGATCCAGTTCTTTCACACGTGCGAGCGCGGTCTGATAGTAGGCGACCGTCTGATCGCTCCCAAAACTTGTATCTCCGCTTATCATGTATGTCGGGTGGTAGCTTTTGAACCGCTTCACCACATATTCGACGTACGGAACGATACGGTCGAATGGAATAATGTGGGAGGGGTCGCGGTCTGAGAAGGTTGTATGCATAACATAGTCACCCCACAAGAGCACGAGTGCCGGCAGGAAACCGTAGTCCACCGCCAGACTGACCATCTTCTCGGCGACGTCGAAGAAGGACTCGTCGATCTGTTCGAAATCCCACGCCCCATCGGGACGAACCTTGAACGGATATCGTCCCTTGTAGGTGTCGCTCGCGTCATGCAGGATGGGAAGAACGCTGATTTGCAGTGCATTGAAACGCTGATTACGCCTGAAATGCAGATACTCTTCCCAATCCTCGAGCTGTGCATTCGAGAACACACTCCACACGGTATCCGCAAGATAGAAAAACGGTTTCCCGTTGTCGGTAACAAAATAGGTCCTGTCGTCTGAAAGCCTGATCATTGTTCATTCATCTCCTTTTCTCAGCTGGGTGTTCAGTGGTTTCAGTGTTGGATAGATCTGTTCGTACGAACGAAAGCGCGCCTCATATGCTTCCACGGTCTCCGGATCCGGTTCATACACACGGTCAACATGCACGAGTCGATTGATACCGTCTTCAATGGAAGGAAACAGGCCAATTCCGAATCCGGCAAGGATTGCCGCACCGAGGCTGGCTGCCTCCCGTGTACGGAGTGTTCGCACCGGCATGTTCAGAACACTCGACTTGATACGAAGCCACTCTGTCGAGCGGGCGCCACCGCCGGAGGCGACAAGGCTCTTGATCGAGACGCCACTTGCGGCAAGCTCCCGAAGGTTTATCTTCAATTCGTAGGTTTGAGACTCGAGGATTGCACGGACGATCTCGTGGCGCGTGGAAGATAGGGAGAGCCCGACAATGGCACCGAGTGAATCCATGTCGCACCAGGGCGTACCGCTTCCGTTGAAATGCGGAAGAACCATGATTCGTGACGGGCGGGGCGGCAGTTTTGAAAGGATGACATCATACGGATCGAGGCCCCGCGCCTGGGCGTCTGCTATCTCTACACCGCCGAAGTTATCCCGGTACCAGCGCAGCAGCAATCCTCCGACGTGATTGAGGGCGAACGTGAAGAATTGTCCAGGGATTGCGTGGATATAGCACGGATAGTAGCAGGAATACATCTTGCGTCCCAACGCGGGTTCGGCAAACGCTGCCGAAAGGACCTCTGCTGTACCGGTGGAAACAAGCGCGGTGCCGTCCCCGACCACACCCGCGCCGACGCCGCCCGCCGGTTGATCATGAGCGCCGGCAACAATGACTATCTTCTCGGAAAGTCCCAACTCCCGTGCGAGTTCCGGGTCAAGCGTTCCGACCGGCGTACCTGATGGGACGACTTCAGAGAACAGAGATTCCGACACATTGAATTCGGAGAGAATCCCGGCATCCCACGTACGCGTATCGAGGTTGAACGCCATAGTTCGGGACGCCATCGTCAGATCGATGAAGAAGGCAGCGCCAAGCTTTGCGAGAATGAAATCGGCATAGGTGACGATCTTCGCAGCCCTGCGGTACGCATCCGGATAGTGATCCCGCAGCCATAGGAGCTTGACAAAGGAGTTGAGTGCGTGAGGACGCATACCGGTACGATGGAAGAGTTCATAGTCGCCGAACCGTTCGGCGCACAGCCTCGCGTACTCTACCGGCCGATAATCCATGCCGAGTTGCGCTGGACAGAGTGCATTGCCATCCACGTCCACCGCCATGATTGCATCGCCTTGAACAGATATGGATATTGCTGCGATATCGGATCGGTGCTCTGTGCTCCCGACGGCATGAGTGAGTGCCTCGCGGCAGAGGCGCCACACCTCTTCCGGGTCCTGTTCAGCCTTCCCGTTCTCGTCCGTAACGATGTCGTATTCCCGGAATCCCCGGGAATACTCCGTTCCGTCTTCATCAAACACGACCGCTTTACACCCGGTCGTACCTACATCGAGCCCGATCAATTTCATTGGTCCGGGTGCCTATGAGTAGAGCGAATCCTGGATCCGCCTCAACTGCAGAAGAACCGATTCGTTCTCGATGCGCACGTCGTCGTAGCTGATTACCGCGTCCTTTTTTATATCCCGCACGAGCACGCAACCTTTCGCAAGACCGAGCGGCAGCAGATTCTCCGAGCGTGCAATTGCGGCTACCTCAATTGATCCACGGTAACAGTATTCACCAATTCCATCGAGAGTCTCACCGGCGGCGAGGTCCCTCTTTGCCACGGCAATGCACTCGGACACGAGGCCTGCCGCCGGATGTCCGGAAGATTCGCCATACAAGACACATTGCGCGACTGTCAGGGGTACTTCGATGCTGCACAGGTGAAATGGCCTGAATAGCGTGTAGTAGGGTCCATCACCCATATCCCGCTGAACCAGAGCTTCTCGAAGCCGCATGTTGTCAGTCGTGACAATAAGAAACACACCCGGATGCACGCCGATGGCGAAGTCCACGACTCCCTTCTTCAGGAGGACTCCTCCATCCTTCTCAGGAACGAACACACGCGTGAGATCGGGTACTGTCGCCTTTGCCGCGTGCATGCCCCGCACATCGGGCAGCAGGCCCGTTGCATTGGAGACTGCGGCCATCTCAACCGCTGTCTTCGAGCCGTCGACGAACTCGCAGAGCATTCGCGCACTCATTTTCCGCGCTGCGGCTTTTTCCGCTTCCGTGTCCGGATTCGAATATATGTTGAGTGGATTATTCTTGCCCTTCCCGGCGCAGACGATCTCGAAACCCAGGGCATGCGCGAAGCGGTACAATTCGATGATGGCTGCAGGCTCATCTCCGGCAGCGAGGCTGTACTGGACGCCCGCATTCGTCGCGAGTCTGCGGAGCATGGGACCAATTGTGACATCGGTCTCGACGCTCATCATCACGACATGCTTCTTGTGGTCAACCGCATCCATTGTAACCTTGGCACCCATCTCGGTTTGGCCTGTTGCGTCCACAACGACGTCCACCGTGGAGAGGCGGGTCGCAATAGTGTAGTCGGTTGTGGCTACTCGTTTGCCGGCACGCACTGCCTTCTCTGCGGCGTCGAGGTCTGCGGTGATAACCGTCTGCGCGACATGTTTCGAATATGCATATCCATTTCGGGCGCGTTCTTCATCGATATCGACGATCACCATGACGCGCATGCCAACCATTTCACCGATCTGGGCCACGATTTCGGTTCCCATCTGACCCGCACCCACCAGCGCGACCCCGATGGGCCGGCCCTCACGCTCCCGCTGTAGTAGTTTCGCATCAACTTCGTTCATACAGACTGCTCCTTCTCTCCGCCAGGGAAGACCAGAGGCTTGAGGACCTTTCCCTCCGCTGCCGCGGAGAATCCGTCAACAATATGGTCAAGGTCGACGCTGAAATTGAAGTACTTCTGCGGCTGTATCTGTCTGCTCCTGATTGCCAAAAGCGCCTGCTCGTGAACAAATGCCGCGTAGGAAAAGGAACCAATTACTGAAATTTCGTTGTAGTGAATGAGATTGCTGTTGAGACTCGTCATCGGGTGGTCTTTGGGAACACCGCCAAAAAGCACAACCCGACCGCGCTTTCGAACCGCCTCCACGGCGATCTTCTGCGTCGAAACGTCAGGGTTCGCACATATAGCCACATCTGCCCCCATGCCATCGGTTGCCCTGAGTACCTCGGCCACCACATCCTGCGTTCGCGCATCAATAAGCAGATCCGGACCGAATTGCTCTGCCTGGAGCAGCCGCCTGCGTCCTGCGACGATGATACGCGATGCACCCCGGGCACGCCCTATCTCTATGTGCAGGCAGCCAATCGGTCCGGAGCCGATTATCAGCAGCGTCTCCCCGAGTGTAACACCGGCACTCTCCTGTGAAGCGATAACTGACGACGCTGGCTCGGCGAGTGCGGCATCCCGAAGTGACACTCCGTCGGGTACTTTGTGGACCATGCCGTGATCCAGCACATAGCCCGGGAAATGACATAACTCGGCGAAACCGCCGGGCCAGTGGGTGCCAATCATTCGATGATTCATGCAGAGATTCACCCATCCACGACGACAGTAGTAGCAGACACCGCAGCTCACATCCGGGGCAACGGCAACCCGGTCACCGATACGGTATCGAGACACGCCCTTCCCCGTCTCGATAACTGTTCCGCTGAACTCGTGACCCATAATCTGTCGCTCGATGCCGTCCTTCAGACCGGTGCGTAAGTTCCGAATGTCTGAACCGCAGATGCCGCAAGCGTGCACCTTGATGATTATGTCGTTCTCGCCGCATTTCTCCACCGGCACGTCGCGCACGACTAGTTTTCCCGGCCCTTCGAATATTGCGGCTCTCATGCACCTTCTCCCTTCAACAATCGATGCCCGACGGCTCCACCTGGATGAATAACGGCAAACTGCTCCCGTGTGTATGCGGTATATTCCATGAGCGCTATGCAGATCGCGTCGAACACGGCAATTACCGCCATCGTGCTCGTTGTTGCGAGCATGTTAAACTCGTCGGCTTCCCGCGGCACGCACACCTTCAGGACCACCCGGCTCGCCTGGCCGAGCGGCGACTCGGGTTTCTCGGTAACACCGACAATCGGCACACTCTTGGTCTGAAGTGCCGGAATAATGTTCAGAAGTTCGGAAGTTCCGCCACCCTTCGATATCAGAATCGCAACATCACCAGGTTGCACTGCACCAAGACCGCCGTGTACTGCGTCGCCGGGAGACAGAAAGTACGAAGGGCGTTCAATGCAGGAGAGAGAATGCGCAATCTTGCGTGCAGCAGCTGCGGATGTTCCGAGTCCTGCGGTAACGATGCGTCCTCGGCATTCCGCAAGCAGATGGACGGTCTCGGAGAACGCCGCCCGGTCAACTGTGGATGAGAGGCGGGCAAGCGCGTCGGCACCCACTGACCAGGTGTGAAGTGCCTTGTTCCAGATTTTCTCGTCGGTCATATGCATGCCGCTTTCTACTGCGGAAGCAATGCTTCACGCAACAACTTCTGGGATTCCATTGCGTCTCCGGACTTCAATACTGCCTCGACCTTCCTGCGATCGAGCCGGTCAGCCACCTTACTGAGTCCTTCCAGCCATGCAATTGACTCACGAGCCACCGGGATCTTTTCTTTCTCCCGATATGCAAAGACATCGAGTGAGATCCATCCGTCGTAGCCGATTCGGTCGAGCCAGTAGAAGAACTCGATGAACTCGAGCGTGTGGACCGAGCCGGGAATCATGTCATCGTCCCAGAGTCGATAGTTGTCATTCACATGAAGGTGAAAGAGCTTGTGACCAAACCGATCGAGCAGGGCCACGGATTCCGCCATGTTCTCGTAGCCGAGCAGTGCGTGCCCCACGTCCAGATTGATGCCGACATTCGGCTTGTTCACCGCCTGAACGAGCAGCAACATCTTTCCGACTGTGGAAAGGAACGCATGGGTGCGCGGCTCTTTCATCTTGTACTCAAGCGCAATATTCACTTCCGGGAGGTATTCGGAACACTCGGCAACACCGTCTATGAGATAATCCCACACCTTCGAATAGTCCGCCTGAAGCAGGTAGTCCCATCCGTCATGACCGAACCAGGGACTAACCTGGTTGCATCCGGTCCGCTTCGCGAGATCCATAGCAACCTTGATGCGCTCGATTGCGTCTCTGCGAATGCCTGGGTCCGCGGAGGTCAGAGTTCCCCAGCCCCACTTCGGATTTGCCCATATTTCCGGAATGAGCATGGCGATCTTCAGCCCCTTCTTCCGGATCAGCTCAACGACCTGATTCTGGTTTTCATCGTTGACATGCCAGCCGCCAACGAGCTCAATCCCGGTCAGCCCCGGCACCTTCGTAGCATCGTCGAGCATCTGCTCGAATGTCCTCGGTTCAGTGTATCCCTGCAGAACGTAACGATCCGCGGTGTTTCCAAAGATTACCGCAACAGCCGCATATTTTCGTGTCATCGAATTTCCTCCAAATGTTACCTACGCAGAGTGTACCATAAACTGTCACGACGTCAAGTGATAATTTCATTTTTCTCTTACAGATAAGAAAAACTTCTATTAAGCAAGAGTTGGAGAGATTGTCGATTGTGGCTTGAAAGTGGTAACAGCTTGAGTTTTAGCGGGCCGAGCGGTCGCGAGAGCAGGCTGTCGGCCAGAAGTTGATTTCCTACTTTTCGTTTCTCAATGAACTATTAGAAATTTATTGCGCTGTTGATCTGACTCAGAACAACGAGCTGTGCCTTCCCGAACAATCTCGGAAACTGGTCATATTGCAGCCACCGGAAAATTGAACGTCACTCTGGTGGATGCTTTCCGGATGTCCACACACGCTCACATGGTATATTCGCAGATTTCGATCACTTCGCCACTCGGCCCGACAATATTCACCGCTCGGAAGTTTGAGAACAGAGTCGGAATCGAACCGATTTCCGCATTTTCAAACTGAACGCCGCGACTCCGCAGCGTAACATAGACGCGATCTATGTCCCGCACGCGAAGTGCGAAGTGATCTACCGTGCCACGCGTTGATAGTCGTACCTTGTCATGCTGCGAGGGCTCAACGAGCTCGACCACGCAGGATCCGTGTTGGACGAGCGCATATTTAACCGGAAAGAATCCATCGGACGGATCGCCCGGAGTGACAGTCGTTCGATAGATCAACTTGAACTCAAGTTTCTCTGTATAGAAACGGACCGACTCCTCGACATCTGTGGTGAAGACAGAGATGTGGGCGAGTCCATCGATAGTGAGAACATCTATGCTCATTCCGAATCTCCATTGGTTCAAATTTCGTCGACGATTGTTCCGACCATGCAGCGGGCAATTCTTCTTAGTGATTCAGCGCGCCCCCGAAAGGTCCACGCTTGAAAAGTCTCTGTTCGCTCTTCAGGGTGATGTCCACCCACCGGCAGCCCCACACACTCAAGTTCGCCAAACCCGCCCCCATCGCCATCATCGTTGTAGACAAAGGCTGAATGACCTGCGGTTCCCTTCAGAGCGGGAGGTTCCTCCTGATAGGTGGATGACGGATCGTTGAAGTAGTTGCGAATGACGAGAAACGATTCCCCCGCTTTGCCACGAGGCTCGCTCAGGAATGCCAATCGTCCGGTAGAAGAAACGGACGCAACACCTATCTTGTACCGCCGCCGTCCGGTAAGTCTCAGTGTAAGTCCGAATTGTGTCGATCGACACGCGGCTTCGTCCACGGGCTCAAAGTAGTCGACATAGGACGGCTCCCCCGTTGTGGGTATGTAGACCGTGCCCGGCGGGGAGAGCTGAAGCAGGAGCCACGCGGAACAGGAGGCGCCTTCATCACTCTGCGCGCGTACGGTAATTTGCTGTTCATATCCGGCGTAGGAGACTCCTTGCATCAACTTGTCGCGCTCTTCGAACTGATGGAGCGGATTTGCGACCGGTTGAATGCGGCGATGAACATCAACGGCAACGTGGCCGCTCGCAATCGTGTAAGCGTCGAGTGTCATGCTGGCAGACAGATCTATCGATTCTTCCGCTCTCTTGAGAGTCCATGTTGCGGGATCCATCTGAGGCTGGACCGCGAGCGTCTGCCAGAATCTGCTTCTGTCTCGCACATTGAACTGAATTTCCGGCGCCACCCAGAATCGCTCGCCGCCCACATTCCATCCGCCGCCGCGAACAAACTCATGAGCTGCCTCGCGGCTTTCAAGTACAGGATTCAGCCAGTGCGCTGACGCTTCACCCGGAAAAAACGGACCAAACACCCGCCCGCCCCGATCGCACACCAGAATGCAAGCATCGCCATCGAGAGGCAATCGTTCTACGCGAATTCCCTCCGTCTCGAGGGCCGTCTGGAGGTTCTGTCCGAGTGGAGTACTCAAACTCGCACCCTGCCTGCGGGTGAAACCGGCTTCAGATCTGCGGAAAGAAGCCTCTCCGCTGTGGAGCGATCCGTGACCAGTACGTTCAGGTATTGGCCGCGCAAAGCACCGCAGATTGCATCGAACTTCTCCGGACCGCCAGCGACTGCGACAACACGGCGTATGGACCGAATCTGTTCAAGTGTCACGCCGATGATTCGTTCATTCAGTTCGTCCTCGAGGGATTCGCCATTTCGATCAAAAAACCGTAGCCCGATATCGCCGACCATCTTCTTCCCTTTTAATCGTTTCACATCTGCAGCGGACAGAATCGTTCCGGCTCGCAATACCACCGAGTGCTGGTCAAGCGTCCCGATTCCCACCAGCGCAACGTCAGCCTGTGCGGCCAGGCTGAGCGTGTCGGAAATCTGCGCATCCGCGAAGAGCGCGTCCCTTACCGTGGAGTTTGCTACAACTCCCGGAGAGGCCAGCATCCGGGGCCTTGCCTGAATGATTTGGGCAAACCGACGGGCAATCTCCGCGCCGTGAATATCGGCATCCGGATCCCCGAGGCCTCCGAGCATCTGCACAATGCGGACATCGGGCATGTTCAACGGGGACATCGCCTCCACCATTGCGTAGAGAGAGGTTCCCCAGAAGATGCCTATGACTTCGTTTCCACTGAGGATTCGTCGAACGTATGCGGCCGCGCCTTCGCCGAGGTTGCGCAGAAGCTCATCATGGTTTTCCGAGGACGGAACGATTACCGCTTCCTGCAGCCCACACTGCTG
Source organism: Spirochaetia bacterium (assembly GCA_035530835.1). Taxonomy (GTDB): domain Bacteria; phylum Spirochaetota; class Spirochaetia; order DSM-27196; family DATKUC01; genus DATKUC01. The sequence goes on along the minus strand of DATKUC010000160.1, from coordinate 16,956 downwards.
CTCGAGAGCCCGCTCCACTTCCGTTTCGGTACTCTCGGGAGCTACAATCTGCACCTGGACGATGCGCTCCTCGCGAGCTCGCGAGAGTAGTCGGTTCACTTTCACCCGGGAAAGCCCGAACCGGTCGCCGATCTCCTGCTGAGTCAGCTGGTCGTCATAGTAGGCTTTTGCAATCTTGTAGAGTAATCGATAGTTGTCCTGATCCACGCTGTACTCCCCGGTCGGCCGTCAAAAGCAGATGTCGATGTGTGCACACATGTACAGGATCATAGTGCCCGTCATTCCGCGAAGCTGTCAAGCAAATCACCTTCTCCGGGCATTGTCAGGTTGACGCAGAAATACCACCTGCGCGATTCACTATCCGCGTGCCAGATTCAGTTCGACCGTGCCTTTGAAATGAGAAAGTCAGTCACCTTCAGGACTTGAGTGTATCCACGTGCCATTCGGCTCGACGTAAGGTATTTGCCATCAATCACAAGTGATGGAATTGAGGTCACCTCTATTCCAAGAACCTCCTGTTTAGCGTGTTCGACCTGCTTCGTGACCCGCTCCGAATTGTATGCTGCCTCGAATGAGGTCCTGTCTATGCCGTGGGAAACGAACCAGGAGACAATGGATTTCTGGTCCGTCACATCGACATCATCTGCATGTACCGCCGCGAGGAACTTCTCATGAAAATCCGGCAATATCCCGAGGTCCTTCAGCGCATAGAACACTCTTGCTCCCGGAACCAAATTCGGACCAATTGGCGCGGGGATTCTGTTGAGGATAATCTGGTCACTGTGTTGTGCAATCCAGGATTCGAACAGCGGCTCGAATTCCTGACAGTAGGAGCAGCCGTACCAGAAGATCTCAGTAATGTGCATCTTGTTACCGGATTCTGCAGTCACAACAGGGTGGCTGAGAACCGAGTAGTCGACCCAGGCAACGGGAGCTGCCGCAGCCGACGATGTTGAAAACAGCACCAAGGTAAAGAATGTAACAATGAATGGCGCGCGACGTCTCATATGCTTCTTCCTCCTTCCAAGCTAGTCCGTAGGTATAATGTTGCGGCGATTCAATCGTTCGAGTTGTCCAATTCGAAAACTGTCCACAAGGAGCGCGAAATAGATAATGAGCGCCTTGACTATCGGTTGGATGTAAAGATCAACTCCTGCAAAAACAAGCCCTGCCTGGATCATCTGGAGCATGATCGTGCCGATCAACGCTCCCGGAAAGATCGTACCGACACCACCAAAGAGGCTCGCACCGCCAAGAACCGCGGCAGCAATTGCGTTAAACTCCTCGCCGGAGCCATATCGGGCATTCATCTCGCCGACCTGAGCAATGGAAACGAACCCACCAAGCGCGGCACAGACACCGCTTATCAGATATGTGCCAAAAATGAGCCGATCGGTTCGAATGCCAGCCTTCTTGGCAGATTCAGAACTGAATCCGACAGCGTAGAGCTGTCTCCCTGCGGGAGTCCTCACAAGGAGCAGATGTCCGACGAGAACAACAAGCAGGAATATTGCAATTGGTACCGGAATGAAACCGAAGAGGTTTCCGGTTGCCATACTGGTGACGGACGCAGGAAAACCGACCGACTGCGACTGCGTCGCGAGAAGGGCAATACCCCGGCCAGCGACCATCGTGCTCAAAGTCACTATAAATGGAAGCATCCCGATTTTAACAATGGCAAATGCATTTACCAGACCAAACAGAAGACCGGTGAGCAGACCGGCGATCAACGCGAGCCAGATCGGGAAATGGAAGTTCTGCAGGAGCACACTCACAACCACTCCGCTCAGATACATATTGGACCCGACCGAAAGGTCTATTCCTCCCGTCAGCAACACGAAAGACATTCCGACTGCGATTATTCCAATGTAGGAAGCATTCGAAAGTATTCCTTGAAAACTGTCGAGCGACAAAAAACGGGGCGTAATTGTACCGAATACAATGAACACAACCGCGAAAAGTATGAAGTTCGAGTTGTTCAGCGAAGCCCTCAGGAATCGTTCCTGTTTCATAATCAAACCTCTTCTCGATGCGAACTCACCAGATTCTGCCGGAACGCAGCATGCAGGATCGATTCCTGATCGAACTCGGACCTCGCGAAAGACCCGACCAGTTCCCCTTTGCTGAGTACGGCAATCCGGTCGCACATCCCGATGAGCTCCTCGAGTTCCGAGGAGATGAAGAGAATTCCGGTGCCGTTCACAGCAAGATCGTTCATGATCGTGTAGACTTCAAACTTCGCGCCGACGTCGATCCCTTTGGTGGGTTCGTCCATGATCAGCAGCTCCGGTCGACGTACCAGCCACTTGCCGATAACGGTCTTCTGTTGATTACCCCCACTCAGCGTCTTTACCTGATGACGATAGATATCTCCGCTCTTGATCCGCAGCGCCGCAGTCACCTTTTCAACTGCCGAGCGAAGTACCGACTCGCGAACAATCTGCGCAATCCGAGTCGTAAAGTTCCGAAGGCTGATGAGGCCGAGATTTTCCGCAATTGACTGCTGCATCATCAGCCCTTCTTCCCTTCGGTCCTCGGTAACAAAAGCAATACCGCGCTTGATGCTTGCAATAGGATTACGCCGGGGGAGATGCCTTCCATTCAGCCTGATCTGGCCAGAATCGTGGTTATCGAGACCAAAGATAATACGAGCCAATTCGGTGCGTCCCGATCCCATGAGCCCGAACAACCCCACTATCTCTCCTTGTCTGACATTCAAGTCGATTTCCCGGACGATACCGGGTTTAGTCAATCCCTGAACCTCAAGCACAACCTGTTCCTGCGGGATGGAAGTCTTTTCCGGATAGATGTTGTCAATCTTTCGCCCGACCATGAGTGATATCATTCGCGCAGGATCGAAGGACGATGCAGTATCATCTGCAACGAGTACACCGTCCCGAAGAACCACGATCTGATCCGCCAGCGTGGCCACATCTTTCAGGATGTGTGAAATATAAATGATGGATTTGCCGCCCGCTTTCAGTTTCTCGATTATCCGAAACAACCGCTCGGTCTCCCGCGAGGTCAAGGAGGTGGTCGGCTCATCGAAAATAATGATTTGCGCGTCTGAGCCGAGCGCTTTCGCAATCTCGACCATCTGTTTTTCACCGGGTGAAAGCGATGAGACCCGCGTCGACGGCGACGCTTCAAGATCTATATCGTGAAGGATCTGCTTTGTGCGATTCGCCATTTCCTGTTTCTGAAGAACAATTGAGCCATACGAGGGAAGATGATCGATGAACAGATTCTCGGCGACCGTCAAATTGTCAAACAGGTTCAGCTCCTGATGAATAAATGCAACCCCCCTTGAAATGGCGTCGCGGGGACTGCGCGGTTCGTAGATTTCGCCCTGGATCTGCAATTCCCCATCATCCGCCTGGACCACCCCACCGAGAATATTCATCAGAGTCGACTTTCCGGCTCCGTTTTCGCCAATCAATCCAAGGAGCATCCCCTCCGAGAGCGAGAAACTCACATCTTTTAGTGCCGATATGCCAAAGAACCGCTTGCTCACATGATTGAATTCCAGGACTGGTAAGCTATTACTCACGTTCGTCTCCAACTCTCGACGCCCGTCACGCCATCTGATGTGCCGCGAGTCGTCTTCGTGCGACATCAAGGAATGTGGCCCCGAGAATGATTGCGCCTTTTATTACGTCGATGAGGTAGACAGACAAGTTCATGAAGTTCAGAGTGTTGGCCAGAATAATGAAAAAGAACACACCGATGAATGCCCACCCGACCCGACCGCGACCTCCGAACAGACTCACGCCACCGATTATATTCGCTCCCACAATGTCGAGCAGCAACGTTGCCCCCAACGTCGGTCTGCCCATCTCCAGCTGTCCCGAATACATGATCGCAGCAATAGCCGCACAAAATCCGCTCATTGCGTATGCGAAGACTATTACCGATCGCACCGGAACGCCGGATATCCTGGCGGCTTTCGGATTGTGACCGATGCCGTATAGCCATCTTCCGACGAGAGTCCGCTGAAGGATGATGTACACCAACCCGATCAAGAGAATTCCGATGATGAGGGGAATCGGGATGATCCAGAGCCTCCCCTCTCCCAAATCGTTGAAAGATTGCGGAAGATTCATGATATTTTGCGATTTCGGCAGGAATATCGCCAGTGCGCTGAACAGTATCATTGATACGAGAGTTACCATGAATGGCGGCATGCGGAACAATGCAACAGATACTCCATTGAGAATTCCGACAATGGTGCCAACAATGAGCATGACAAGAACTGCAATCAGGACAGCACCGGGCTGATGAGCGAGCGGTCCACCGGACGCCGATATCAACCATCCCCAGAACGGACTCTTCGCGAACAAGTTCGGATCGAGTTTGTTCGTGATGAGTAGCGAGCCGATTACGCTGGTCAGCGCCATGATCGAAGTCTGCGAAAGATCGATTCCCGCAACAATAAGTACGAACATCTGGCCAATGGCAACGGCAAGCAGCGGCCACACATTGGAAAAGATGTTGTCAATGTTCCTGATGCTCAGTATCCGCGGAAAAAAGAGCCAGCACACGACAAAGTAGACAACGGTCAGACCGAGAATCGAGTACTGTGACAGGATAATCCGGGACATTACTGAAACGTGCGCTCGCTCTTCAATGCGCGGAGCCTGGTCACTTATTGCCATCGTGGCACCCCTGATGAGTGTGACTAACTTTCGGGCGCGACGGCGTTAAGCCGCCGCGCCCCGCGTAACAAACGATCAGCTCTAGTTTCCCTTTGCTGCAAGGAGAATACATCCCCACATGTCATTGCTCCTCTGAGCGTAGTTGTCGTGGGTAAGATCAAACCCGGGGTCGAGCATCCACTTGTCCGGAGTCTTGTCGCCTGCTTTGATGGAAGCAAGCATGGCATCCATGATCATCTTTGCCTCGGCGTACACATCCTGAACACCGGTACCGTCGATATACCCATCCTTGATCAGCTGGCAGGCACCCACGTCACCGTCGAGTCCTCCGGTTATGACATGATTCGGATCTCCGATCTTCTTCCATTTTCCGAGCGGATCGAGCACCTGCTTGATCTGGGGCCACATGAAATCAGAAGAGGTAAACAGAAAGTCGATGTTTGGGTGCGCCTGCATCGCGCTCTGAAGATTCTGCAGTGCGACGTTCGCGTTCCACTGGGTCGGCACTTCGACTGGTTTGTTGAACAGTTCCGGATATTTGTCGATGACGTCGTAGAACCCCTGTTTCCGCTCCACCGCGTTCGGGTCTCCCAGGTTTCCGACCATGATCAGAGGATTGACTTTGTGGCCAAGCTTCTTGGCCTGTTCAGCCATGTATTCCACGATTCCGCGGGCGATGGTCCGGTTGTCTGCGACCGCGACGATGGCTTTTGCATCATGATTCGACGGTGGGCGATTGAATACCGCAAATGGAATGTTTGCCGCGTTCGCGACTTTGCCAATCGTCACTGCGCTCTCGCCATCCTGGGGAATGATGATAATGCCGTCCACACCCTGAGTGATTACGTCTTTCGCTTGCTGAAGCTGCGTGTCGGCGCTGTCGTGGGCGTTCTTTTCGATGACGTTGACCCCGTCTTTTTTCAAAGTATCAACAATCGCCTGATGTCCGGCTACCCAGAATTGGGTTTCCAGGTCCTGGTACAGGAACGCGATTGTGATCTGGTGTTCCTTCTGTCCCGCCGCAAAAGCCGCGACAGGCAGAATAATGAAAACCGCGAGCATGACGGACATGATCCTTTTCATTTTCCGTAGCCCTCCTATTCCTTCGAAGCGGTCACATCCCATACGGGACATGGATCATTGTTGCGACACATATGCTCAGAAGTCAAGCGTTTGTTTTCATTTTCCTGCCTTCTAAATGAAACTCTTGACGCGCATTATGCACATTTGAACACAATAGAACATATGCTCTTTCCGGAATTGTATACCTGCATCTGCTCCCTGTAAAGTTTTTTCGTGTTTAGAAATTCTCAGTTCCCGCCATCACCAGTATGAGCACTGCGTCTCCTTCGTTCGGATACGCCGGTATTTCCACAATGGGGGGCCCGATCTCTCGGACTGCAGAGGAGCTCTGGCCGGTCTCCGGACAGAACCATCGAGCAGATTCGACAGCGATGGTGAGTTTAATCGCCTCTTTCGGGGCATCCGGGAAGTAGACAACTACCACGCCTTCGGGTGAACGAGCGGATACCATCCCTGAATCCGGGATGAATTGGACTATCTCAGTTTCCGGCTTCAGATCTGACCACCGGAAATCGGTGAGAATTCGCTTCAGGATACCCATATCTTCGCCGCTGGGCAGGTCGAGCGCTTCCCGCCACGAGAGCGGCAAGCCGTAGTTGACCTGGCGGTACGGCTCATTTGTCCGATGCCACGGCCACAGCCCATGCGCGCCATAAGTAATTCCCGCGGCTGCACCTGAGAGAATGCTGACCCAGGCGACATGGCGAACGAACTCCCGACCTGCTCGTTCATTCACGCTGTTTCCCTGATCCAGAAACCGGATCGAGTCATAGACGGGCTCGCCGTTGAGCACCGGGCGAGCCGGAAGAAACGCGCGGTCGGATGCGGCGTACTTCACCGCCCGCTCGACGCTGTCCCTGAAATGGCATGACTGGAACATATGAAAGCCCAGCCAACCCTTTTCATTCCAGGATTCCGGTGTTGCAATTCCACCGTGCAGGTGAGCAGTCAGAAGAGGTGCTCCGGAGGCACCTTCGAGGACGCCTCGCGCCGCGGCATCATAAACCGGATCCGCCACGGAAACCGGAGCGTCAGTGTCGCCGCTTATCAGCCAGATTGCGCCGTACGCAGAATAGCGAGCCGCAAGATATTCTCCATAGCGGCGAGCAAGTTGCGCACCAATGGCGTGCCGTTCGAGGTCTACCTTCCAGTCCAGATTGGTGCCTTCAACATAGTTGAACCATAGAACGACTATGGCACAGAGGATTCCGTGCTCGAATGCGGCCTCAACCATGTTGTCAAGCGTCTGGAAGTATTCAGGGAATGGTTGGGAGAAATCATAGGTCTGTCGGTTACCATTCACCACACCGACGAAAGGCTTTCGCTGAATACACACTGATGCGTCCCACTGCGGCATGGAATTGATCTGTGCAATCGTATACCCCTGCTCCGCCCTCACCTTCAGATATTCCAGCCACTCCGAGATAGTGGCATTTGCGCTTACCGACCAAACCGTGTCGCCAAGCCAGAAGAACGGCGTTCCGTCCGCGTGGACAAACCGCCGCCCTGACTGATGCAATCGGAGAAAACCATGACGAGCCGGGCCAGAACTCTGGTCGGAGACTGGTTGAACGTTGAACCGGCCGCTTCTGCCGTATAGCCCATCGTTAGTCATGTCGGATGATACGCTCCACCAACTCCAAAAGCCCTCTTCATCCGGCGCGAATCGGACGAGCCACCGGCTGCCTCCGTCCCAAAAGCCCTTCACCCGCCGGTTCATCCCCGAGGGAGATCGGAACATAACAGTCAGTTCCCCCTCGAGATAAGGATTTCTGTACTCTACGGCGCTGGTAAACTCGAGCTCTCCCGCTTTCCATACATTCCATTCTTTCGTCACAGTGCCCCCCACTACCGAATTGCTCAGATGTTCAATCATGCACATCTGATCCATACAGCCTCATTGTACAGGCGTTTACGCATTCGGTACAGGAAAATGTTCGAGACAGACAGGACACGAAACATGCATCATTTCGTTTGACGAATTGCCCAAATCACGATAGACTGAAACTTAGTTCAGTACAGAACACATGTTCATACGCGCGGTAAATATCTCCCAGGGAAAGAGGTGGACAGTGGCAAAGTATCTCGCAGGTCTCGATTACGGCACCGGTGGTGCTAAAGCGACAATCATTGACACTTCGGGCCATGTCCTCGCGTATGCGTTTGAGGAGTTTGAGCTTATCCACGAACAACCGGACTGGTCTGAACACGATGCAACAGGATATTGGCCTGTGGCATGCAAACTGATTCAGGCGGTCCTTGCAAAAGCCGGTGTGGTCGGTACCGATGTAGCAGGCATTGCAGTCTCTTCGGCACTTCCGTCTCTTGTCATGGTGGACGAACACGATAATCCGGTTCATCGTGGCTATAATCTGCTCGACAAGCGCGCACAGGATCAAGTTCGATGGTTGCAGGAACATATTGGTGACGATCGGATCTTTGAGGTTTCCGGCTATCGTCTCGAAGACCATCCGTCCATTGTCAATCTCATGTGGGAAAAGTCGCACAGACCGGACACATTCCGAACTGTCCGGAAGGCGCTCACCATTGACGGTTACATTACCCTGAAACTGACTGGCAAAGCGACCGCACATTACTCTGGCGCCGCATTCTATGGTGTTGCCTACAATATGCGCAGACGCAATTTCGACGAGACGCTTCTCTCGGAAATCGGAATCAGTCCCGAACTATTTCCGCCAATATACAATTGCGATGATATTGTCGGTGAAGTCACATCGCTTGCCGCACGCGCGACAGGACTTGCCGAAGGGACACCTGTGGCGGCAGGACAGGTGGACTGCAATGCAAGCTGGCTCGGCGCAGGTGCAATCGAAGTTGGCGACTTTCAAAGCAACCTGGGCACGGTTGGTAATTTCGGCGTCATCCATAAAAGCAGCGAGTACAACTTCTCCGCCACCGGGCGGTTGATGATTAATTTCCCGTATTCGGTGGACTCCGAAAATACCTATGTTACTGTTCCGACGACGCTCACCGGAGGGCAGAGTATTCGGTATCTTCGGGACAATTTCTCTCAAGTGGAGATTCAGACTGAGCAAGCGCTCGGAACATCCGCATATGACCTGCTGAATCTCCAGGCGGAAAAGGTACGTCCCGGCTCCGACGGACTCATAGTCCTTCCATACCTGATGGGGGAGAGGACACCAATCTGGGACGCACAGGCACGCGGCCTCATCTTCGGACTCTCCCTCACCCACACAAAGGGCCATCTGGTACGCGCCATGATGGAGGGGGTCGCCTTTGCAATGTACGATTCATTCCGCCTGGTGAAGGAGGCGGGGCTCAAGATCAATTTCCCCATGGTGCTCAATGAGGGCGGGGCGGTTAGCCGTCTCTGGCGGAAGATCATTGCTGATGTCTTCAATGTTCCCATCGTCATGGTGAAACGCCGGACCGGCGCACCGTACGGTGATGCGATCCTCGCAGGTGTCGCAAGCGGTGTCCTCCCCGGATATGAGGTGGCACGGCAATGGACCGAGTATATTGAGCCTATGGAGCCCGACGCTGGGAACCATGCGATCTACCAGGACTATTTCGAAATATATAAGAATCTGTACGCCCACGTTCGAGGGGACTACCGAGACCTCGCACGACTTCGTGAAAAATCGATTGCACCCGAGGAGGAATAGCAACTATGGAACTGGTCAGAAAGCTGGCAGAACGGGAGAGGGACAAAAACCCCATCCGAGTCGGCATTGTCGGTTGTGGACAGATGGGTTCAGGACTCGCCCATGCAATAAACAATATTTCAGGAATGCGAATCAGCGCCATAGCGGATATAGCGGTAGGACGCGCGATACAGACATTCGAGCAAATGGGCTGGAGCCGGGACGATATCCAGACAGTCAGCAGCGAAGCAGAGGCAGAAGACGCGATACGTGCGGGTAAAGCAATTGTATCCGAAGACGCACTCCTCCTAACGCATACCCCCTCAATTGAAGCAAACGTCGAGGCAACCGGGGTAACTGACATCGGAGCGATGGTTGCCTACCATTCGATCATGAACAAGAAACCCATAATCATGCTGAATGCGGAGACTGATGTGACCGTCGGCTACTATCTTGATAGCCTTGCTCGAAAAACCGGCGCACTTTACACCGTTGCATCAGGCGACGAACCGGGTGTTTTGAAGATGCTTTATGAACAGGCAACACTCATGGGATTCAAAGTGGTCTGTCTCGGCAAGGGCAAGAACAATCCCGTCAACACATCGATCCGACCGGAAGAGTGCGTCGACGAGGCGCGGACAAAAGACATGAATCCGAAGATGCTCGCTTCCTTCATTGACGGGACAAAGACCATGGTGGAAATGGCAGCAGTGTCCAATGCAACCGGTCTTGTACCCGATGTTCCGGGTATGCACGGTCCGAAAGTAGATCATGATGAACTTGTGACCACCTTCATTCCGAAATCAGCAGGCGGAATATTCTCAGCCGCGGGCAGGGTTGACTACTCGACCGGTAAGATCGCACCCGGAGTATTTGCAATCGTCTATTCCAAGGATGAACGGATTCGCAAGGATATGAAGTTCATAACACACGCTGAGGGGCCCTACTACCTTCATTTCCGTCCCTATCATCTGTGCGATCTGGAGACACCGCAATCTGTAGCCGAGGCGGTCCTCTTGAACGAAGTCACCGTTACCGCGGCGGGACTCTACTCAGAGGTGGTCTGCACTGCGAAGCGTGACCTCTCGCCGGGACAGAAGGTGGAGGGAATTGGTGGAGGTGACTGGCACGGTGTCATCTATCCGTACACCCAGGCACGCGGCCTGAGGGCCATTCCGATCGGAATAGGTCCCGGCGGAACCGTCAGGAAAGCAATCCGTAAGGGAGAGATATTAACCGAAGATAACTTTTCGCCGGACACATCAACCTTCGTCTATCGGTTGCGGGCACTTCAGGATTCACTCGCCGCTTCAGCCCCGGCGGTCTCACGCACTGCTCCGTCAGCGCGAAACATGCTCGTATAGGGTGGACTAACGTATGAAAGCGATGGTTATTCACGGTCCCATGAACTTTGGCATAGAAGAGGTGAACGAACCGGAGCCCGCAAGAGGCGATCTCCTGTTATCCGTTCAGGCGTGCGGACTGTGCGGTTCTGATCTGCGAACGCTGCGCAGCGGACACAGCAAGATTAGCTTTCCCTGGACACTCGGTCATGAAATCTGCGGAGTCGTCGAAGAGTTTGGCCCAGGTTACGAAGGCCAGTGGAAGAAAGGGCAACGGCTTGCAATTGGTCCGCTCGCCTACGATCCGAGCGATCCATTCTGTGTCGAAGGCAGACATGAACTTTCTGCCAACGTACGGGAGATCGGACAGGCCTGGAAAGGAGGGCTCGCGGAGCGAGTCGTCATTCCGGAAGCTGCGATTCGGCTCGGGAACATTCTTCCCGCTCCGGAGGGGCTGAAGTCCATCCACGCTGCGGTAGTGGAACCGGCAAGTTCCGTCATCCACTCGCAGGAACGTGCAAGGGTCGGGCTGGGAGATACCGTGCTCATACTGGGAGCAGGCCCCATCGGTTGCCTTCACACCGCAGTTGCGCGCGCCCGGGGCGCTCATCGCATCATCGTAAGTGACATTGTTGAGGAGCGACTTGAGCTGGCAAGAGCGTTTGAGCCGGATTCGATAGTAAACAGCAAAACCCAGGATCTTGCTGCAGAGGTTGAGCGCGCCACAGGCGGGAGAATGCCCGACGTTATTATTACCGCGGCGCCGGCGCCAGAGGCCCAGATTAGTGCCGTTCAACTTGCCCGTCGAGGTGGGCGTATTGTCTTTTTCGGCGGATTGCCACACGGCAACAGCACACCGGGAATTGATACCAATCAGATTCACTACAAGAACCTCGACGTGATAGGGAGCTCGATCTTCGCTCCGCGTCACTTTCGCATGTCCCTTCAATTGATTGAATCCGGACGTATCCCCGTGAACTTGCTGGTGACTCACGTCTTTCCCCTCGATCGGTTCGCCGAAGGTGCCAGTCTCGCCCTGGAAGGAAAAGCGCTGAAGGTTGTTTTCACACCGTACGGGAGCACAGATTAATGGCGGAAAACGAGTTTTCGAAATTGGATTTTCTGAACAATGGCTTGGCCCAGATCGCGCTGGTCGTCAAGGATCTTGATGCGACAGTCGAACAGTACTATCGCTGTTTCGGAATCGGTCCATGGCATTTCTACACGTATGGGAAGCCGCTGGTACCGCGCATGACCCGAAACGGAAAGCCAACTACCTACAAGATGCGGGTGGCACTTTCCTATCTCGGCCCGATGCGAATCGAGCTCATTGAGCATCTCGAAGGCGATACCGTTTACCAGGAGTTCATTAATCAGCATGGGTATGGCGTGCATCATCTCGGCGTGCTGGTTGACGACATGGAGGACGCGATGCGCAGAGCGAACGAAGCCGGTTTCCATGTGACCATGGACGGGGCAGGTTTCGGACCCGATGACGACGGACACTATGCCTATCTGGACACCGAGAACTCGATCGGCACGACGATCGAGCTGATTGCACGGCCGAAACGGCGAAAAACGCCGGAAAAAATATATCCTCCCGACAGCGGGACAAAACAGCAGTAAAGGAGTCTCTGTATGGCAACACAGGTAAAGTTAGCCGTTGCGCCTCAAGGACATCGGGTCATCGAACAGAAAGTGTCGCTGGGGATCATTGTTGCATCGCGAGGTTTCTTCAATCCGGCACTCGCCTCACAGGCAAGAACGGAGCTTCTCGAACGGCTGGCAAAGCTGGGTTACCAGTACCAGATCATGCCTGCTGATGCGACACCAAACGGCGCGGTAGAAACGTTCTCGGACGCTCGAAAATATGCAGCGTTCTTCCAGGACCATCGGAAGGAGATAGACGGAATTCTCGTGGTTCTTCCCAACTTCGGCGACGAACTCGGAGTTGTCGAAACGATAAGCCGTGCACGACTCGACGTTCCCGTGCTCGTGCAGGCACTCGACGATGATCCGGCAAAACTCGGACTGAAAGATCGCCGGGATGCGTTCTGTGGAAAACTGTCTGTCTGTAATAATCTTTATCAGTACGGCATTCCATTTACGAACACCAGCCTGCACACAAGCGCACTCGGTAGCGAAGTCTTCGCGCAGGACCTTGATTACTTTTCCCGCGTGTGCAGAACCGTAAAGGGACTCAGGAACGCTCGAGTCGGTCAGGTTGGAACCCGCCCCGCCCCGTTCCAGACAGTACGGTTCAGTGAAAAGCTGCTTCAACGAGCGGGGATAACGGTTATTCCCATCGACATGGCGGATATGATTGCCCGCGCTTCCCGTTTTGATGCACAGGCGGGGGAAATCAAGACCAAACTCAGCGAAATCCGAGGTTACGGACACATTCCGGATGAGATCAAAGAACAGGGTGTAATCCAGCAGGCGAAACTGTCTGTTGCGCTCGACCAATGGATGGAAGAAAACCAGTGCGACGCGAGTGCAATACAGTGCTGGGATTCCATTCAGTCGAACTTCGGCTGCGCGACCTGCCTCTCGATGAGCATGATGGGAGAACGGCTTATACCGAGTGCATGCGAAACCGACGTTACCGGTGCCCTTTCCATGTACGCACTCCTTCTCGCATCGGGGAATCCTCCCGGCTTCCAGGACTGGAATAACAACTATGGTGATGATCGGGACAAGTGCATAAACGTTCATTGCTCAAACTACCCGAAAAGTTTCATGGGCAAGGAGATTGAAATATCGAATCTGGACGTTCTCGGTGAGTCACTCGGCCACGATCGCTGTTTCGGTGCGGTCAAGGGACAGGTGGTGCCAGGCCCGATGACCTTTTTCCGGATGTCCACGTTCGACGCAGAAGGAAGCATTCGAGCATACGTGGGAGAAGGATCGTTCACCGATGATCCCTGCTCGATTCAGGGAGGAAGCGCAGTCTGCCACGTTCCCGGCCTGCAGAAGCTCATGAACTATCTCTGCAAAAATGGATTTGAGCATCATGTCGCACTTACACGCGGCAACTACGCACGCGTCATCGAAGAGGCGTTGACCTCCTATCTGAAGTGGGACGTCTATACACACAAAGAGTAGAGAAACCGCCGAGTCCAGGCCCGGCGGATGTATCACCGTCTACTCACTCCGGATAATCATTGACGGATCCGTGCCCGATCTTGCGAGTGCCACCGGGGTGCGATCAACTTTCGTTGATGGACACGGGCGCGGTTGCCGAGCTATAGCGACGGGAGCCGCCGACGTCAGCCGGCTTCACGCCGCATCAGTCACGTTCGTGACGACGATAGATCGTTCGGCGACACCGTGCACCGGCTCGGCGGTGCCCGGTATGAGCGTCTCGCTCACGACCAGCTCAGTCAGATTGGCGCGCCGAATCCACATCGTCTCCAGATCCTTGTAGATCGTCGCCCAGTAGTGCGAGCCGCCTTCGGTTCGCACTTCGACCTGAGGTACCGGCTTCATCAGCATCCGAAACGAGCTTGCTCCCGAATCCACAGCAATGATCGCGCAAGCCCTGTCGCCGGTACGGCCCACGCCGATGAACTCGAGCGTGACCTCTCCGTTTTCGAACCATGACCCGGCCCCGACCTTTTCACCGAGGTCAGTATCAGGCCTCGAGTGTGAGGCAGCATGTACGATCCGTGACCCCACTTCCTGCAGATTCTGTATTCCTGCACCCGCTGATGTTGGGTCCGTGAAGATCTGGAACGAGTGGAAATCGATGAACGCATTGTAGACGTGATATGAATCCAGTTCCGAGAGCGCGGTTCCATTCGCATCCACAAGATGTTCGAAGGGGGCATGATCGATTCCGAGTGTTCTGCCAGCGCCGTCACGCTCACCTGACCGATGTCTGAACAGATAGTTCCACCCGGCCAGCGAAGGTACCGATGCCGGAGTCTGGTTGTCGTGCTGCACGGAAACGCTTCGACAAGTATAGCGGTCTCCGACGACGATAGTCCCCGGATCACAATCAAGGATCAGACGGTAAACCGTGACCGCCGCGGGTTGTCCGTTCGGCGCCTTCATTGTCAGCGTCGACGACATCTCGAAGCGCTGTCTCTGCGGACTATGGCTGCCTGTGAAGTCGTAGCGTGTGTCCTGTACGGTCGTGGCGAGATTCGAGTGGCGGTCACCCCCTGCCCTTCTGATTTCTGCATGTGCGTTCATTTCCAGTGAGCTTGCATTGTTTCCCATAATCGGTTCCTCCCTGTTTGAGAACTCAATCACCGTCAGTGCGTCCCCTTCACGTGCGTCGTCTGCCCGGCGTTCACGCCGCCAACAAGCGCAGTCCCCGCCTCCTGCAGAAGCTCCGCAATTCGTTCGTCCGAAAGCGCGATGACTCCACTTCCGATCAGCATCGCAAGCCCATGCGTGAAGATCCAGCTTTTGAGAATCCGTGGGTCGTGAAGAGCCACCGCAGCCTGTTTGGCAAGTGTTGGCAGCGCATCGGTCGCGGTCAGTGCTTCGAAGGTTGTGTTTGTCGCCCCACTTTCATCGGCCTCGGAAACGGGAGTGCCCGAGGTCGGGCGATCCACATACAGAAACCGGAACAGATTTTTCTCTTCGCGGGCAAAAACCACGTAGCCGATCGCCTTATCTCCAGCTAAATCGCCGGTGAACACGCGGCGCTGGTATTGCAGGAGCTTAGCTTCGGCTGCCCTTCGTACCTCAATCTCTATCTCCCGCATCGAAGAGGTAGTGGAATAGATCGGCATGGTCGACGAACCAATACGCGTCGCGATACTCCTTGCCGTCACCGAAGCCCAGCCATTCTCCCGGGTAAGTTCAACCGCCGCTTCCACAATTGCATCCCGGCTGAAAGAAACCTTCTGCGTCACCTCGCGCTCCCTTGATATAACGGATGTTATTATAACATCGGTTATATTGTTGTCAAGTGGTTTCACATGAGTGTGACGAAGCTTGGTGCTCTTTGGTAATGCAGCCAGTTAACAGAACGGATTTACATCACGCGTGTCCGCGGCAAGACGGTTCCGAAGGTCACTCCTGGAACTTGTGGCAGGTCGACATTGGCGAATTCTGCCGTGAGACATGGGAAACGATACCGGAGATCTCCAGACTGCACATGCTCCGGAGCCAATGTTTGCTCACATATGAGTTTGACCCAATTTCATCCCCAAGGTTCCACACACTACACAGAGCTTGACGTTGTAATATCACAGTGATATCATAAAGATATCTTGCATCAGATTGGAAGTTCCGAGGAGGCTAAGTTTATGGACGAGATTGTTGAATCGAAGTCTTGGCGGATAAGCGGGTTTATCGCATTTGTCGCTGAAGTAATTGTTGCGGTCGCGATCTGGAGAATCGCAAGACAATCGGTGTCACAGATTCCATGGAGGACGGTTGCCCTCATCGTACTCACTTTGATCTTCGTGATCGCAGTGCGCGGCTTTTTCGTCGTTCATCCTAATGAAGCAAAGGTTGTTATCTTCTTCGGAAGATACGTCGGCAGCGTACGTCAGGCGGGATGGCACTGGACCAATCCGTTTACGAACAGGAAATCGGTATCGGTGCGGGTGAGAAACTTCAACAGCGAAATCATAAAGGTCAACGATGAGACGGGAAATCCGATTGAAATTGGCGCCGTTGTCGTATGGAACGTGACCGATTCGGCTCGAGCACTCTTCAACGTCGACGACTATGAGA
This sequence comes from Spirochaetia bacterium, assembly GCA_035530835.1. Lineage (GTDB taxonomy): Bacteria > Spirochaetota > Spirochaetia > DSM-27196 > DATKUC01 > DATKUC01. The sequence continues at coordinate 552 of DATKUC010000160.1, read as the reverse complement.
GTTTCGTCAGCATCCAGGCGGAAACCGCTATTCGCAACCTGGCGAGCAATCACCCCTACGACACCAGCGATAACAATGTTACCTCGCTACGGGGCAACCAGGAGTTGGTTGCCGAGAACCTGAGCGGGCACCTTACAGACCGACTGAACAGAGCCGGCGTGGCTGTCGTGGAAGCTCGTATCTCCCATCTGGCGTACGCTCCTGAAATTGCACAGACCATGTTGCGCCGGCAACAGGCCGCTGCGATCATCTCTGCGCGTCAGTTGATTGTCGATGGCGCTGTCGGCATGGTAAGGTTCGCGCTGCAGAGTCTCGAGGAGTCCGGGGTGGTCAAGCTTGATGAGGAACGGAAGGCGTCGATGGTGAATAATCTTCTCGTCACACTCGTCTCCGAACGGGAATCACAACCAGTGGTCAATACCGGCACGCTCTACGCATGAGCGAAAAGAAGCGATTCCTGCTGAGACTCGACGCCGAAGTCTATGATGCCCTCGAGCGTTGGGCAGCAGGAGAGCTGCGCAGCGTGAACGGTCAGATCGAGTTCGTGCTGCG
>DATKUC010000159.1:0-15316 GCA_035530835.1 Spirochaetia bacterium | reverse complement strand
TCTCTTCAGCTCGACTGTAGACGGACTCGCAGCCGGGGCACAGACACTTGACCTTGCTGCGGGAACAGGTACCGTGAAGTTTGGCGCTGCGGTGGGAGCAACTGCCCTCGGTGCGGTAACGGTGACCAGCGATGCAGGACTGACTCTTTCATCGACGTTTGCTGCGTCATCACTCACTGAATCCGCCGGAACAGGGACTGCATCAATTGCCGCCGCAATTACGACGAACGGCGTTGCGGGAATCAATCTTACCGCGACGCAGATCGATATTGCAGACACCACGCTTGACGCGAGCACCGGAGGCGGAAGGATCAGGCTGAACGGTGCAGTGCTCCTGAGCTCGGCATCCGCGGGATCGGTATTGTTGAATTCTTCCGACACGACAAACGGAGTAAGTGTGACCGGTGCGCTCACGACCACCGCGGCGAACGCACTATCGGTAACCGCTCCGGGCGGACCGGTGAGCTTCGGTTCGACAGTAGCGACGAGCGTCACTCCACTCGCGACTCTCACTCTTGCACTTGATGGAACACTCACGCTCGGTGGCGGAGCGTCGAGTGTCCACGTAACCGGTGCGGTGACTCTCTCGGGTAGCACCGCGGCAATCTCCATCGGTGTGTCCGGTGGCGCTGGAACTCTGCAGATATCCAATAACGATCTTGCAGCGCTCGGCGCCGCGGGTTCACTGGTCATCGGGTTGAGCGGATCTCAGACTGGTACGGTGAATTGGGGAGACAACTCGTCAGCGCCTCTTGGCGTGCCGGCGACGATCTATGCGGATGGTGCGAGCGGAGTGTTATCGTTTGGCAACTCCGCAGTTTCGAACCTCTACACTTCAGATCAGGCTCTTCAGTTAACGGCCACCACAATTCAGATATCCCAGGCAACCACCGTGCAGACCAAGTCGACGACGGGAGCGAATGTAACGTTCACCGGGCCGATCGACTCCTCCAGCGGCGCACACAGCCTGACGATCACCGCAGGAACCGGCACAGTAACCGTTAGCGGCATAGTGGGGACGAGCGCGGGAAGTGCGAACAACCTTTCAAGCTTCACGGTGACCAGTGCAGCGAGTGCCGCATTGAGCTCAGTCTTCACCTCCGGCGCGCAGTCGATTACCGCTTCAGCGATAACGCTGAACGGTGCGAACTACAGCGTGAGCACGAGCGGAGCAGGGGTAACTTTCTCCGGGCCGGTGACCCTTGGCGCAAACACCGCGGTTGCGACGGCGGGTACAGCGGCGACGGATCTGATAGACTTCACCAGCACGATTGACGGATCGAAGTCGCTGGGGCTGAATGCGGGTGCAGCCGGACCGGTAACAGTGGGCGGCACAGTGGGTACGAGCGCGGGTAACGCGAACAATCTCTCGAGCTTCACGGTGACGAATGCCGTGAGCGCCGCATTGAACTCGGTCTTCACCTCCGGCGCGCAGTCGGTTACCGCATCGTCCATAACGCTGAACGGTGCGAACTACAGCGTGAGCACTACCGGCGCAGGGGTAACATTCTCCGGGCCGGTGACCCTCGGCGCAAACACCGCCGTAGCGACCGCGGGAACTGCGTCAACTGATCTGATAGATTTCACCAGCACGATTGACGGGACAAAGTCGCTGGGGCTGAACGCGGGGACCGCTGGACCCATCACAGTAGGCGGAAAAATAGGCAGCACGACGCCTATTTCAACGCTCGGCGTGAGTGCCTCAGGATCAGCGACTTTCAGCGGTCTCGGTATTTCGACCGCCGACGGAGTCACCGGCACCGTGAGCGTCAACTCATCAGGTGCCGTGACGCTGAACGGCGCCGACTACCGGAGCGGCGGAAATCAGGCCTGGACGGCAGCGACCAAGGGAGTTCGTGTCGTTCTCAGTTCGAGCTCCAGCTGGGGGGCAGGGCTCGCAGCCGGTCTGATCTCCTTCCCCGGAACCGCTCTGTTTGTGGACTCTCCCGGCGTGACGGTGAAGCTTCTGACGAACGTAACAGCGAAGGACTTCATCTTCTATCGCGGGACGCTCAACCTGAATGCAAGGACGGTAACAACGACTGCGGATTTTGCGGTCTTCGGCAATGCAGCAGGGCATCCATACAGCGCGACTGATCCTGATTGGTCAGGTGCGAACAACCGCTTCGCATTTCTTCCCGCCTCGACATTTGTCTACTATCCGGGCGCGGGAACCTACACACCTTCAAGCGGTGCGTTCTCTACCTCGCCTTCTGCGGCATTCTCACCGCTAGACGGCTCGAGCATAAGCGTGGGCGGCAACTTCTACGACAATGGGGCGGACCTCACCGGAGCCGCGGCGTGGAATCTGACGGTGCCGGCCTCGGCCGGTCTGAGTCCCGTTTTCAATACGACGTCCGCTGCAACCGCAGATCAGTGGGGCCCACTCTCTGCAGTTGCGCTGAACGCGACCGTGAGCTACTCAACGGTAACTTCGGGTTCCGGCAACATCGCGGCAGCATCACCGAGCGTGGGCCAGACGAACAACAATGTCACCAACGGCCTCAACAATACGCTCTACACCTGGAACGCATCCACCGGAGCACAGACTCAGGCCGGGTGGAACTTCGGCGCACTGTCAATCTCGTCGGCAAAGACCGTCTGGGACAACGTGATCGCGGTGACATTCAACGAGCCGGTCGAGAACAGCTCAGGGGAGATCGCGAGCGCCATCGGTGAGCTGATGGTGAACGGTGGCGCAACGGCGTTCACTGCCGCGTACTCAGCCTTCACGAGCCCCGCTGCAAAGACGGCGGTCGGCACGCAGAATCACCTTCTGACTGTGTACTTGGAAACCAGCAGCGCCACCTGGAACACCGACTCCATCGGCAGCGGCGCAACCTCGTCCCCAAGCACGAACGCCGTCGGCATCACCCGGTCGACAGTTCCCAACCTGACCATGTTCAAGGGCATGCTCTACAGCGCCGGCGGCTCCACGATGGGAGTGAACTACGGCAAGAACACATATGGTATGTACACGGCGACAGCCGACGGGACCGGTCCGGTGCTCTATCAGATCGATGCCGGGCGAGCCGTACACAACGAACCTGCGTCCACGAACTATGATTCCCACAACTTCTTCACGCTGCACTATTCGGAGCCGGTCACCATCGGCGGGCTAACTGTGGGATCGACGAACGCGCGGAGTGAAACCACGTTCACCACGGCCGCGCAGTGGGGCGGCTACATTACGACCCCCTCGGGAACAGCGGGAGGTGCCGTGGATGTTGCCGGCTACTTCCAGTTCACCCCGGGTGGATCAGATCCGAACCAGGGGCCGATCGTCCGTGGTTCACGTGATGGAAACCCGAGCACCGACGCGCTCTATCGCACGGACGCCTACACAGTCGACATCTATCTCTCCGGCTACCTTGCGAGCGCGAATCACTGGCCCGGCTGGCACTCGGATGTGCCTGACCCCTCACTTGCCTCAGCTATTTCGGTCAGCGCCAATGCAAACATTACTGATGCAAGTGGCAATGCGATAAACTCGCTTGTTTCACCGGTGGTGAGCTCAACGCCTGAAGCGACTCTCGTCAAGTCCGGCTTCACCGTGCAGAGTACCACTGCTGCCGGCTTTACCGTTCTTCAGAACACTCAGCAGGCCGCATACACGGTAAATGGCGCGGCAGTCACCGATTACGGCTGGGACGTGAACGCACCGCAATTCTCCGTGTACACTCCTGCATCGACGTACAACTACTACGAGATTGTGTCACACTTCTCCCTGTCAAATGGACTTCTGGATGGTCTGCAGTTCTTCATCCGGGACAACGCCGCGGCGGTTTCCGGCGCATGGAATCCGACAGCCTCGCCGAGTTATCACCCTGACGGCAACGTCCAGGACGGCATCCGCGACAGCACAACCGATTACACCGGTACCGATCCGACAATCTCGGCGTTCAGCATCGGCGTGGTAGGCTCGGCGGCCACGAACGTTGCCAACCTGGGCTTTTCGACCATCGTCAGCAATACGCAGTTTGGAGGCGTCTCCATCAACACGGTTGATGACCCGTACTTTGCGCTGAACATCGACGCAACGAGTGTCGCCAACACGTGGGGGCCGACATCTTCGCTCTACGTGAGCTATGACTACACGAAAGCGTACCTCACCGACCAGGCGGGAAATCTCGTGCAGCCGACGCCGACGCCGATCGGCATGCGCGCCATCGAGAAGCAGCCGCCACTGATCCAGATCGCGCTTTCATCCCCATCCTCAACCAACATGTATGTTCAGTTCACCGAACCTGTGTTCGGCAATCCGGCGACCTCCTCTCCTCGGACCGACATTACCGCCGGAAGTTTCACCATCACCGGAACCGCTTCGCCCATATCGATCACCGGTGTTCAGGTCATATCGCGCGATGCCAACGGTGGAATCTCAAGCGCGTTCCTGACACTGTCCCGAGCGTTCACCGCAAACGAGGAGCTGAGTGCGGTAATTGGCGCTGCAACCGCAACCAGCGTATACGATGCAGTTGGAAACTCCATGCTGCTTACGACGCGGCCGGTTACCGACGTCGGCATTGGAGTTGCGAGTCCGATCTGGGCGTCAGATGGCGTGCACGTCGATACGGCGAACGGAGCTCTGTTCGCGGCGCTGCGCGTATTCGATGGGACCGGAACGCTGTTTGACCGCGACATCACGCTGCAGGCTGGAATTCTTGCTTCCAGTTACACCTCGCTGCCGCTGCGCCTCTATTACGACATTAATCCCCCGGCATCGGCGCTCACGAGCAGCGGCTACTGGTTGCCGACCGTCATTGACGGATTGAACACGACAGCCGATTCCCAGGCGCGCGAGCTGAGTCCCTACCAGGTTACCGGCTCCACCAGCGATTTTCTCATCCCCGGGAACGACTCGAAGATGTCGAACGGCGTCGCTGTGCAGTTCTTCCTGCGTATCGGAAACCTCTACACGGCACGCCTGTCGAACGCAAATGACCCGCGCTCGCTTGTGCCCTGGAGCTTCGGCATCCAGGCGCCGATCGAGCAGCGCTCCCATGTCACGATCCTCGGTAATATCGTGAATCCGGACAAAGGTGACAAGACTGTTCTAACCTACACGATTCCGACCGGCGGCATGGTAACCGTCACGGTGTTCGCGCTCGATGGCGATGTGGTAAACATCCTGCAGCGCGGACCTCAGGCTGCGGGCAGCTACATGCTCAGCTGGAACGGCACGAACTTCGGCGGGCGCGCTGTGGCACGGGGCATATACTTTGTCAGGGTGGTGGCGCCGGGAATCGACGAGTACCGGAAGGTGCTGATCGTGCGATGAGGAACAGGACCTGACTACGGAGTGACGATCTGGAGCTGCGGGCCGGCAATGAGGATGCTGCCGGCGGTTGGTCCGTTCAGAATGCTGACGAGGTCGGTCGGTGAAATGGAGAGCTGCAGCACGGTACTGGCCGGATTGGCGGGCGGCGAAATCTGGATGACTCCCGCATCGCAGGTGATGGGCGTCCAGCTGTTCCAGTTGTTGATAGCATCGGATCCGGTGGAATAGTGAACCGACGGGGCGCCGTTGTTCACCGCCGCACCGTTGATCACACTGTTGACGCCCAGGCTCACCGCAGTTGCGGGAAAACGGTTCGCCTGCGGACTCGTGCCGGTCAGCGTGTTGGTGGGATCACTCTTCACGTAGATTGTGAACCGGTAGTCACCGCTGATGAGGTCCGGCCGGGACCCGGTCGGATCGCGATAGGGAACGTTCAATCGCAGTTCCAGGGGCTTATCACTGCGTACGATGCGGATATTATCGAGCAAAACGGTCGGTGTGGCAGTCGTCGGTGCTCCGGGAAGGTTTCCGAACGTCAGGTAGCTTGATCCCGCCTGGCCGGAAATCTCAGGTGACGAGGAACTCGTGAGCGGGAAGTTCTGGACGCCCGTTCCAAAGGTCCGAGTCGACCAGAAAATGTAGGGCGTGCTCCCGTTATCGTAGGACGATGGGAGGATGGCGCTCTGTGACAGCTGGAAGTCGTACTGCAGGCGATACGTTCCGTTTGCCGCAATGGCGCCGTCAGCGAGGCTGTTTACCGCGGAGAGCGTGTACGAGGACCAGCTGCTTGAGGTCGAGCCGACGGTTATGAGCAGCGAGTTGCCGTTGATGCCGGATGTCGTAACCGTTGCAGTTGATGTGCCGGTGCTCGACCAGTCAGTCGGTGTTGATCCATTCGCATCGATCGTGAAATCACCGTCAGGCATGAGGTTTTTGATTTCAAGCCGATAGATGGAGCTCTGGTCTGCGGCCGGAAGGCCGGTCAGGCTGCCCGCGCTTGCGGCAGGAACCGCCGCGAACCCCATGTAGGTGCCGGTCGTGTCATCCGGCGTCCAGCTGCCTGAGACGCTGAAACCCTGAGACGAGATGAGGTTTACGCTGCGATAAGCGGAGAAGTTGTCGTTGAGGCTGCATCCGGCAAAGAGCGCGAGAACCACCAGTGCGGCGGCAGTGATTGCGATGCGTGCAGAGTAGCCCTGTCTGCGTCTCCTGATCATTCCCGTCATGTGCAACAATATACATCGCTCCCCGACTTTTCCCAGCGAGGGCGGCTGTCAGAGTATCGCCATCACCTCGTTTGCATGATCGGCAGGTTTCACGCTGGGAAACACCTTTAAAACCTTGCCGTTCTCACCTATGACGAAGGTTGAGCGGAGTATCCCTTCGTACGCTTTACCGTACATCTTCTTCTCTCCCCACGCGCCGAACGCCTGTATCGTCTTCTTCTCCGGGTCGCTCAGCAGGTAGAAGGGGAGGTTGAACTTTGATTTGAACTTGCCATGGGATGCTTCCGAATCTGCGCTGATACCGACAACGACTGCGCCCTTGGCAAGGATTGCATCGTAGTTGTCGCGAAAGCCGCACGCTTCAGTCGTGCAGCCGGGGGTATCGTCTTTCGGATAGAAGTAGACAACTACCTTCTTCCCTTTGAACTGAGACAGACTAACCGTCATGCCGGATTCGTCGGCCAGAGAAAAGGCCGGCGCCGCATCACCTTCATTCAGCATGTCACTCTCCCTTGTCGCCGCGGTTCTGATCGATGATGGTACGGAAGAACGATTCTGCCTGCTTGCGCGCGTAATCGACACCTGCGCTGATATTGTGCACAGCCTGCGAAAGCGGATCCTTGGAGTTTCCCCAGTCTTCGCGATACTGCTTGGCGGCATCATCGAAGTCCTTGCGAATGTCTTCCTGCTCAGCTTCGGTTCGCTTCATGAAATCGCCGTTCATGATCTTCGAATAACCGTCGCTTTCCGCCCACCGTTTTATTTCGGTGAGCCTGAGAACGGGGAAGGGGTGACTCTGTCCAAACAGGTTCAGGAACTTGTAGAGTCCGTCGAGCAGGTTACCGCTGCCTTCGTACTCTTCGGCCTGCTTGAAGAACTCGTCAATATTCATCTGGTCCACATCGCGGCCGCCGGCAAGTTTCATGAGCGTCGTGTAGGATACTTCGGGATTCTGAACCACGAGGAGTCCTGCGCGATCAGCAGAAAGCTCACTCTTGCGGTCCCACTCTTTCAGGGCTCCGACAACCGCGAGCACCGCGAGCTGACCGAGCGGCAGGTTCATAAGGCCGAGTGTTGCGTTCATGAGAAACCAGAGCAGCGTCTTGTACAGAACGTGGCCACTCAGGATGTGGCCGACCTCGTGACTGATCACAGCGAGCAGCTCTTCGTCCGAGAAGGAGTCAACGAGTCCGCTGTTGATGGTTATGAACGGCTTCTGCACACCGACAGCCCCCGCGTTGAGGATCGGGGTCTGGGTGATATACAGCTCCGGTATCTCGCGGGCGTCGAGTACTGCGCACGCTTCTTCCAGGAGGTGGTATACGCGCGGGAATTGCTTCTCCGATACGCGAACCGAAGAGGCAAGGAAGATCAGCCGCACTGCCTTCTCACTGGTAAGGCCGACGAAGAAACGAATGATGTCGTCAAAACCAGGAATTTTCTTGAGCGCAGCCAGCGCCGCACGGTCGGCCGGATGCTCCCATTCACGCGGGCTGATGTCAACAAAGTACCTTTTTGTCTTGTCCGTCATGACACAATTGTAAGCATTCGAACGGCGCTCGGCAACTGCGTCGTACGGATACCCATAATTGACCGTGTCTGCGCTCGTGGCTACAGTAGGAGCCATGGTTCATTCATCGCGGCGAAAACTCGCCGTAACTTCAGGCGTTCTGGCTGCAATTGCAGTGGCGGGTATGTTTCTTGCCGGTTGTAGTTCCCGGCAGCAGGTTGACCTTTCAGTCAACGGCTCGGGGACCGCTCACATCCGGATCAGTCTCAGTCCGATCCTCGTCTCCTATCTGCAGGATCTGGCCGCGACCGTGGCAGGGGTTCGTGTGCCCGCGGATCAACCGGTCTTCGATCTTGCGGCCCTGCGCACTGCCTTCTCGCGTTATCCTGCGCTCGTGCTCGAATCCGCCTCTACGCCGCGTCCGGACACGCTGGATCTTTCAGTGCAGTTCCGGGATGTGGCGAAAGTGTTTTCGGCCGCGATCGGAACCGGCCCGAAGTTCGCCACGTTCAGCAATAACGGTGACACGAAGACGCTCTCCATCACCGTGGATCGCGAAGCGATAGCCGCTGTCCTCGGCTTAACGCCGCTCTCCGGTTCAGTCGCAGCCGATGTACTGCTGCCGCCGAAGGGCGATTCGATGAGTCCCGATGAGTATGTCTCCTACCTGTCCTGGGCGCTCGAAGATTATGCGAAGGGGCAGGATATAGAGCGGGTGATCCGGGATGCGCGAATCGACATGGTGTTTCGCGTGGCAGGAACTGTCATTTCGCAGAAGGGCGGGCGGCAGGATGGCAATACAGTGACCTTCTCGCTACCGGTAACCGAGCTCGTTACGCTGCAGAAAGCGGCGAACTACTCGATTACGTTCCGGTAGCGGAAGGCGGGGAGTCGGGCGCCTACCAGCGGCCCGAGCGGACTACCTGCGGACGTGGAAGACCACTGAGGTTTGCCGCGGCACGAGCGAGCTCTTCGTCCGTCGGCGCGTAGTCCTTCAGTTTGCCCTGGAAGTATGCGTCGTATCCTGCGAGATCCATGAGACCGTGACCACTCAGGTTAAAGAGGATCACCTTCTCTTTGCCCTCTTCCTTTGCCTTGTTCGCTTCCTGAATGGCTGCCGCCACCGCGTGACTGGTCTCCGGTGCGACAATGATCCCTTCGGTGCGGGCGAATTGCACCGCCGCCTCGTAGCATTCGAGCTGATGGATTGAACGGGGAGCGAGCAGTCCCTCGACGACGCCCTGGCAGACAAGAGGTGCCATGCCGTGGTAACGGAGCCCGCCCGCGTGGATTGGCGGCGGAATGAAATCGTGGCCCAGGGAGTGCATCGGCAGGAGCGGAGTCATCTTCGCCTTATCACCGAAATCGTACACGAAGTCGGCGCGGGTCAGGGTCGGGCATGATGCGGGCTCAACGGGAATGATCTCGATGTCGGCACCGTGAATCTTGTCGTTTACGAACGGGAACGCGAGTCCGGCAAAGTTGCTGCCGCCGCCTGCGCACGCAATTACCACATCCGGATTCTTGATTCCGGCCATCGCGAGCTGCTTCTTGGCTTCCAGTCCGATAATGGTCTGGTGGAGCATAACGTGGTTCAGCACACTTCCCAGGGAATAGCGCGTCTTCCCGGTCGGATCAGTTACCGCCTGTTCCACAGCCTCTGAAATTGCGATACCGAGGCTTCCCGGCGTGTTCGGATCCTCGGCGAGCACCTGCCTGCCCGCGGCGGTTTCGGTCGAAGGGCTTGCGACGCAGTTCGCGCCCCAGGTCTGCATCATGAGCTTGCGGAACGGCTTCTGTTCGAAGCTGATGCGGACCATGAATACTTTGCACTCCAGCCCCAGGAGCGAACAGGCAAACGCGAGCGCGCTTCCCCACTGTCCGGCGCCGGTTTCGGTGGTGAGCCGCTCTATGCCGAACTGCTTGTTGTACCACGCCTGTGCAACAGCAGTGTTCGGCTTATGACTTCCCGCGGGCGAGACGCTTTCGTTCTTGAAGAAGATCTTGGCCGGCGTTCCGAGTGCCTTTTCGAGTGCGAGGGCACGGTGCATCGGCGAAGGTCTCCATCGCGCGAGAATTGAGAGTACCTCTTCGGGGATGTCGATCCATCGCTCCTGGCTCATCTCCTGTTCAATAAGTGTGTCCGGGAATACCGCCCTCAATGCTTCCGGCGATATTGGATTGCCGTCAGGCCCGAGCGGGGGTTGCAGCGGACTTGGAAGGTCTGCGGCGAGATTGTACCACTGTCGCGGCATATCATCGGGGCCGAGAACATACCGGGGAGTCTGGGAGCCGTTTGTCATGAGTCTCTCCTTGGAACATATTGTTGTATTACCATCTTCAAAGCGGAGCCGGGTTTCTTCAACTCGCGACTGCCGCGGGTAATCTTGCACAGGCTCATCCCGAGCGTCTCGGCCACCCGTCGCTGGCTGAGTCCACCGTCAAGAAGCTTCACCAGTTTCCATCGGCCTGCCACCTCGGCAAGCTCGGCGCGGGTAAGGAGCTGATTCAGGAGCTGTTCGGTGAGGGCTGGATCGGTAATCGATGCAAGCACCGAACAGAGCTCGCTGAAGTCGTGAGATAGATCTATAGGGACGAGCTTACCGGGTTCCGAAGACTTTTGCCGTGTCGGCATGTTGTACCTACGTTTCTCTACGTAGAAACAGTCTACTCGACAGGTTGGCGAACAGTCAAGCGAAATGAGTTCATTCAGGCGGTGGGGAGACTAACGTGCTGCGCGAGTGAGCGTGATGTTCTCTGCCGTTCCGTTTACCGACGACGCCACTGCGCTGTCGAACTGAGCCGTGTACAGAGCGGCATAGTCGGCAATCAGCGCATCAAGCTCCTGCCGGGAGAAATCGGGCCAGAGCGTATGGCTTGCGCGAAACTCCGCCTCCGCGGCCTGCCATAGCATGAAGTTGCTGATGCGAAACTCGCCACCGGTGCGCACGAGGAGATCGACATCCGGCATGGGCGAACTCATGAGCCGCCGGGAGATTGCCTGCTCGGTGACCGGTTGTCCGTCCGCATCGGCTATTGCCGCCGAGAGCGCATGCAGAATATCGGTCTTCCCGCCGTAGTTGAACGCAAGGCAGAGACTCGCTGCCGTGTTGTGCGTTGTCAGCTCGATGCTCTCGTCGATGACCGCAAGCACCCGTGGCTCAATGTTCTCCCGCAGACCGGCATGGATAAGCCGCACTCCGCGGCGGTGCATATGCCGGGCGAAGGCCGGGCCGTAGCGGACGACCGCGCTCATGATTCCCGAGACTTCGCGAGAATCGCGCTTCCAGTTTTCGGTCGACCAGAGAAAGACTGAAACGTTCGGGACGCCGCGGTCGATGCACCAGTCCACCACTGTTCGAGTCTTTTTCAGTCCCGCGATGTGTCCGGCAGTTCGCGGCAGACCGCGGTTCTTCGCCCATCTGCCGTTCCCGTCGCAGATAAAGGCGATGTGGTTGAGCGGGATCATCCACGCAGCTCCCGCACCGGCTCTTCACTGGTCGTTCGTCCCGGGCGCTGATTCGAACGCCGCGAGCTCATTGCTCGATTTGCCTCCGCCACGATCTGTTCGAGCTCTTCGAGATAGCGGCTGAACTGCTCGATGCCTTCCGCAGTTACCCGGATTGTAGTGTTTGGCGTGCCGTTTACAAACTTCTTTTCCATGATGATGAGGCCGGCTTCAGCAAGTTTGTGCAGGTGCCGGCTGAGATTTCCGTCGGTCAGTTTGCACAGGTCCCGCAGTTCGGTGAATGCGACGCCGTGCGGGTTCGCGGCGAGTACCGTCATCATCGAAAGGCGTGATCGTTCGTGAAAGATCGGTGCGAGAGCAAGTGGTTCACTCATCGTTCGGTGTCCGAAAGTGCAAAGCGCATAATCGCGGCAGTGACCAGGTGACCCACCGCAAATGCGAGTCCCATGCCGAGAGCAAGGGCTGTCACCTGACGCGGCGGCCAGATTGCGAGGGCGGTCGAAACGAACAGGTACCAGGCACCGGAGAGCGAAACCAGCCGCGGGAGATAGGGCTGCATCGCGAAGATGGAGAGACCAAATGCTGCACACCAGCCTGCGGGAAGATAGGGTACAAGGTGCGGGGCAAGCCGGTAGGTGATGATCGTCCCAACCGCGCCCACCACCGCAAACGGCGCGAACTGGAGCGCTACTCCACGCGCGAGTGAGCGAATGACCGCGTACCTGCTTCTCAGGGAGGGTACGAATACCAGTGCCACGGTGAGGAGAACGATAAGGGAGGCGAGCACCATCCACTGCGCATACGCAGCTGCGACACTCATTGAGGCGTGCCATGCTAACTGCCCTGCTGCGAGAATTGCGGCGAGTCCGGCAACGCCGGCGAGGAATCCTGGCCGGTAGCCGGTAAATGTCACCGAGCGGGTGAGCTGGTGGCGTATCTCCTGGAGGCTTTCGAGCGCGGACTCAAGATCCATCCTTTGAGTCTACCCCAATTAGCTTTGCCATGTAAAGTACTTTGTAGGCTGTTCCATTGAGTGCGCCGATCAGCCGTGGTATGGTAGGCTATGGATAATTTGCAGTCCTTCCGCGAGCAGGTATCGCTGAAGTACCAACTATACAACGGACTCTTTCTGACGCTGCCGTTCGACGAAATTCGCACAGCGGGGATTCTTCTGCCCATGTTCGCCGAGTACTGCAGGTCCGAGCTCGAGCACAACAGATCTCCGATCGACATAGTGCAGGATTTCTTTGCCGAATATGTTACGACCTCCCGCGCGTTGCCCGAAGGGGCGCAGATCAGGCCGGACGTTTCGTTCGAAGAGATGGCAGCGACGCTGTTCAAGTTCATGCAGTTTGTCGAGCGGCAGGTTGTGCTCTTCGATGCGCTCGAAGACGCTTCCTACGGATCGGTTCGTGATCTGGACGGCGCAGGCTCATTGCGGGAACTCTTCACGAAGGTCGAAACCGAAGGCGCCGTCGAGGAGTTTCGCAAGCGGCTCGCCGAGTTCAAGGTTCGCGTCGTGCTTACCGCCCATCCCACGCAGTTCTATCCGGACGAAGTGCTTACCATTATCACCGACATGCACGACGTCATCTCCCGCAACGATCTGAAGGGCGTCAACGATCTGCTCCTGCAGATGGGAAAGACGCGCTTCAAGAACAAGGAGCGACCGACGCCCCTCGATGAGGCGAAGAGTCTGCTCTACTTCATGGAGCACACATTCTATGAAGCAATTCCGCAGATACACCAGCGTCTGGTCAACTTTGCCTATCATCCCGACGAGCTTGCTCAACCCGACCCGGAGGCGCTGCATCTTTCACCACCGATCAGCCTCGGTTTCTGGCCCGGCGGCGACCGGGACGGCAACCCCTTTGTGACAGCTGAACTCACCATCCAGATTGGCCGACTGCTGCGCTCCCGGATTCTTGCCCTCTATCTTTCAGATCTCGAGCAACTGCGACGCAGACTCACCTTCGAGGGCGTGATCGAGCGTATAGAGATGACCTACAGCAGGATGCGAACCACACTCTATCCGTACGAGGTGGTCAACACTGAGAGCCTGCAGGATCCGACCTACTGCGAAGATGTCGATGACCTCGGTTACGATAATGCCGATCAGTTCCTGAGCGATCTGCTGGCCATCCGGGCCGAAGTTGTCGGAACCCACCAGGGGCTTTTTGTCGCGCAACTCGATCTGCTCATCTACAAGGTTCAGATTTTCGGATTCCATTTCGCAACCATGGACATACGGCAGGACTCCCGCATTCACGGAAAGCTGGTCGAAGAACTGATCAGTCTGCTTTCGAACTATGCAGGCGGAAGCCCCTCGGATCGCAAGTATACCGAACTCGGCCCCGAAGAACGGCTGGAGGTGCTGGAAAATCTTGCCACGCTCTTTCCGTTGAGTCGGAACATCGCCGAGGAGTTGCCGGAGGGAATCAGCCGGGAGACGATCCTTTCTCTCCAGGCTGCCTTGCGCATGCAGCGGCTCATAGGCGAGCGCGGCATGCATCGCTACATCATTTCCAATACCCGAAACGCGGCGAATGTACTCGAAGTCTGGCTGCTTGCCCAGTGCGCCGGCTGGTCGCACAGCTCGCTCACACTGGACATCGTTCCGTTGTTCGAGACCGTTGATGATCTTCACCACGCCGAGGCGGTGATGGAGAGCCTCTACTCGCTGCCGGTCTATCGACGTCACCTCGAGGCGCGCGGAAGCGTGCAGACCATCATGGTTGGTTTCTCCGACGGCACTAAGGACGGTGGTTACGCGACGGCCAACTGGGAGATCTATCGCGCCAAGGAGCGGTTATCGGAAGTCAGTCGGCGTTACGGAATCAAGGCGATCTTCTTCGACGGTCGTGGCGGTCCGCCTGCGCGTGGCGGTGGCAACACGCATCGCTTCTACCGTTCCCTTGGCAGTCGAGTAGAGAGTCGGCAGATCCACATCACCGTGCAGGGACAGACTATAAGCTCGAAATACGGTACCGCGGACCAGGCACGCCACAATCTGGAGCAGCTGTACAGCTCAGGAATGTCGAACAATCTCTTTCCCCGGCAGAACTACGAACTCACCGACGAGGATATCGCGATCATCGACGAATTGTCGCGCGTGAGCAATGAAGCGTACCTGGCACTGAAACGCCATCCGCTGCTTACCCGATATCTCACGGTGATGACGCCTCTGCTTTATTACGGACATGCAAACATCAGTTCCCGACCGACCAGTCGCAACCAGAGCAGCGAGCTCAAACTGGAGGATCTCCGGGCAATTCCGTTCGTCGGCGCCTGGAGCCAGATCAAGCAGAATGTGCCCGGATACTACGGCCTTGGGTCGGGTATTCGCGAGCTCGTCGCACAGGGAAAGAAGGATGAGCTCATCAGATTGTATCGCAAGTCACTGTTTTTCCGCACCCTCGTGGAGAATGCATCTCAGAGCCTCAGCAAAACCAACTTCTCGCTGACAAATCACATGAAGGACGATGCCGAGTTCGGCGAACTCTGGTCGATGATACGCCGCGAGGCGCGACTTACCGTTGACGGAATCCTGCAGATCTCAGGCGGTGAGGACCTTCTTCAGGGCGACCGCGTGACCCGTGAATCAATAGCGCTGCGCGAGCAGATGGTGCTACCCACTCAGGTTATCCAGCAGTATGCGCTCGCGATGATCAGAACGCTTGGCCAGGAAGGCGACGATTCACCGACCGGCCATGTTTCGGTTCTCCAGAAGATGGTGATAAAGAGCCTTGCCGCATCAATCAATGCGAGCAGGAATGCAGTCTGAGACAGCTGAAATTGGGCCGCTCCGTACAGTGGGCAGTGCTTTACCG
>DATKUC010000158.1:0-4105 GCA_035530835.1 Spirochaetia bacterium | reverse complement strand
TGTCCGCCGATTGATCGCCGACAACGGTTCGCGCCCCATACCGCCGTGGCTTACGGTTTCCAAAGACGAGCTTACCGGTACCATAATCGCACTGCCTACCCGCGAAATGATTCCGACAGTTGCCGATGAGCAGCAGGTCGTCGAGTTCTACGCAAAGTAGAGATTCGCTTCGAACGAACATCAGAGAGTCCGGTCCAGACCGGACTCTTTTTTTGTCGACGCCGGCGAACAGCTTCCGGAGTTGCTGTTTGACCGGGGTCTTCGTATCTTCATCGAATGAAAAAGTATCAATTCGGTGCGTCGGATATGGCTGTAAGCCCGATCGGGCTCGGCTGCTGGCAGTTCTCGAGCGGGGAGGGCCTGGTCGGCAGATTCTGGCAGAAATTGCAGCCGGAGATCGAACGGGAAATCGTCAGAATCAGCCTGGAGAACGGGATCAACTGGTTCGATACAGCTGAAGCGTACGGTTGGGGCAGATCCGAAGAGGCTGTGAACAGGGCCTTGAGTTCGCTTGCAATCGACCCGAACAAAGACGACATCTTCATCGCGACAAAATGGTTTCCGTTTTTCCGGTTCGCATCTTCCATAGGAAGAACTATCGGAGAACGTCGCAGCCGACTCGGTGCTTATCCTATCGACCTGTACCAGATTCACATGCCGACGAGTTTCTCGGGTATCCCGCAGCAGATGTCTGAGCTGGCAAAGCTTATCGAGAGCGGCCAGATTCGTCATGCCGGGGTAAGCAATTTTTCCGCGGCCCAATTGGAAACCGCACACCGGGAGCTGAACAGGCGCGGGCACGCGCTGTTGAGCAATCAGGTCCGCTACAGCCTGCTCGACCGGCGAATCGAACGCAACGGCGTGCTTGATACCGCGAAACGTCTCGGTGTGACCATCATTGCCTATTCACCTCTCGAGCAGGGAATACTCACCGGTAAGTTTCATGAGAATCCGGAAATGGTGAAGAGCCGCCAGGGACCCCGCAAATATATGAAAGCATTTCGACCGGAAGGGCTTGCGCGGACGCAACCGCTTGTCGATCTGTTACGCGAGATCGGTACGAACTACGGTGCAACTCCGTCTCAGGTCGCGCTCAACTGGCTCGTATCCTACTCAGGAGAGAGTGTCGTCGCGATCCCGGGTGCCTCCTCGGAGTCGCAGGCCACGCAGAATGCCGGAGCAATGAAGTTTGTCCTGACGAAAGACGAAATTGCGCGGATCGATCAGGTTTCCGGTTCGCTCGCGTAGTCCATCCGGTGAATTTTTTTGTTCTCTAGCCAGACAAGATGCGTTATGATGGGTTTTATCCTGATCTTCCTGAGGAAAAAGTATGCACAGGATGCCTGTCATAAGCACCGATATCGAAATAAACAGACGAATTGAGCAAATATGCGGCAAATTTCAGAATTACTTCTCTCCCGTGTTCTTCAGTGATGAGGATGAAGCGCTCGAGTACCTGAAATATGAGTTGCCAGATATCAATGTGATCAACTTTTCCGATCCGAACATTGATACTGCCAAGGTGCTCGAGCAGATCAAGGATGATCCGTGGCTGCACTATGGCGGGATTATCGGGATACACGCGCGGCGCGATCGGAAATCGGTGGCCGACCGGATGCCGAACTCGAACATCATCAGCCTGATTCCCCGCGGTGAGTTTGTTTCAAGCTTCTATCGGGTACTGCGAATACTGGTTCAGAACAGGCAGATCCTCTTCCAGCGGGATCTGCAGAACAACCTCCTTCAGATGATTTCCGGTTCGTTCATTATGGACAATGACCCGTTCAATGTCAGAACCTACTCAAACCTGGTTACCAACTATCTGTACAATATGAATCTCGTGAATCAGGACCGGAAGGAACGGCTGCACGTCAGCCTCTTTGAGATGCTCATGAATGCAGTCGAACATGGGAACTGCAACATCTCCTACGACGAAAAGACGCAATGGCTTGCCACACACGACACCATCCTCGACCTGATTCGGCAGAAGTGTAATGACCCCGCAATTCGGGCAAAACGGGTCTTCTTTTCCTATCGCATAACCCCGGAGCGCTCGTTCTTCACAATCCGGGATGAGGGGCAGGGGTTCAACTGGAGCGAGCAGATCGGCACGCTCGAATCGGGTCTCAACCTCAGCCTTCACGGGCACGGAATCAGGATGACGCAGCATTATGTTGATCACCTTCGGTACAACGAATCCGGAAACGAAGTTTCATTCGAGCTCGATCACCAGCTCAAGGAGGCGAATGTAGTACCGGGCGTATTTGCCGATCAACAGGAACTCGAAGTGCTTCGCGGCGATATCGTGTTCCAGGAGGGAGAAGAGTCGGACTTTCTCTACTACATTGTGGCAGGCTTGTACAATATCTACTCTTCCGACAGACTGATTTCGACGCTCACCGCCGACGACATCTTCCTTGGTGAGATGTCCTTCCTCCTGAGTAACCGTCGATCGGCAACCGTCGTCGCGGCAAGTGCAGGAACGCTGATAAAGATATCGAAGAACGCGTTCGTCGGAGTCATAAAGGCGAATCCTCACTATGGCATCTTTCTGGCCCGGCTGCTTGCCCAGCGCCTGTCGCGGCTCAATATCCACGTGGCATCACTTCAGCAGACAGCCGATTTGCACATGGGATAATTGCTCGTTCAGGAAGAATCGCGTGAAACAGATGTCGCAATCGGGTACAAACGAGAACACTACACCGGAAGAGGCGGCCGAACTCACCGTCAAGCTCAAGAAGGAGATCCGAAAGGCGTTTGTCGGCGGTGACCGCACGCTGAATCTTCTGCTCGCCGGCCTTTTCGGCGGACTCCATGTGCTGATCGAGGACATTCCGGGAGTCGGAAAGACCACACTCGCGCGAAGTCTGTCGCTGAGCGCCGGACTCGACTTCGGCAGAGTTCAGTTCACTCCGGACCTGCTTCCCGGGGACATTACCGGAGTGACCATCTGGAGCCAGGAGTCGCGCACCTTCGTCTTCCGTCCGGGAGCGATCATGCATCAGTTCATCCTCGCCGACGAGGTGAACCGCGCATCCTCCCGCACGCAGGCAGCACTGCTCGAGGCGATGCAGGAGCAGGCAGTCACCGTGGACGGTACGACGTACCTGCTTCCCGAGCCGTTCATGGTGGTTGCCACGCAGAATCCTGTCTCGTTCACCGGCACCTTCGCATTGCCCGAAGCTCAGATCGACCGGTTCGGTATCGCGCTCTCACTCGGCTACCCGGCTGAGATCGACGAGATAGGCATTCTCGATCGCTTCCAGGATGATTCGCAATTTGACCGCATTGAAGCAGTCTGCGAAGGTACGCGAATTGGATCCATTCGCAATACGGTACGGGGAATACGGGTGGACGAAAAAGTGAAGCGGTTTCTCATATCGATCGCTGACAGGACGCGACATCATCCTCTTCTGAAACTCGGAATGAGTCCCCGGGCCACTCAACACTTGATGCGTGGGTGCCAGGCTCACGCAATTCTCGAGGGGCGAAGCTACGTCATCCCGGAGGACGTACTTGATATGGTGGAACCGTGCCTCAGTCATCGACTCGTGCCGACCGCCGAGGCGAGAATGGAAAACAGGAGCGTCTCCGATATCCTGAGCGAGATCATGAGCCGCGTGGAAAAGCCGGCGGGGTACTAGGCGATGATCCTTGGAAGGATCGTGTCGGTTCGATTTGGTGCAATCGGCATGTATGCGTTTGCGCTCACGTTACTGTATCTTGCTGCCGCCTACATCGGTCCGATCTTTGTGTTTCTGTTTTCAATCTTCCTCTTCGCGCCAGTCTGCTCTCTGCTCATGGTCTTCATCACCACGGCCGCGATCAGGTACAACCAGGATTTTTCCACCGATCACCCTTTGAAGGGTGAACAGGTTGTCTATACACTTTCGGTCTCAAAGGAAGCGTGGATTCCCTCCGGTCCTATCCGGCTCAGACTCGTCGGTACTCAACAGGGAATGAGCCTTGGTCTGGACGATATCGACATCTATCCCGCCGCCAATAGCCGTTTTCTATTTTCTCATTCAGTTCAGTGTCCTTTCCGCGGTGTCTACATCGTGGGACTTGAATCTATCGAAATCAGAGGATACCTCGGCTGGTTCAG
>DATKUC010000157.1:0-23855 GCA_035530835.1 Spirochaetia bacterium | reverse complement strand
TTTACTGAGCGCCGCAGCGGCCTTCCCAATTCCTCCCGATACCTGCCCAAATTGGGAAATGTTTCGGAATAAGTGATTTACCGAATATTCCGACGGCTGATCGAAATACTATCTCCTTCTGAGTAATAAACTTAAGAAATTCACTGTTGCGGGCCATGTTGGCCTGCTTCGTGCATCCTCATGTACGGGGATAAGGAGCTCCACCTTGAGACGGATTCGCCTGTTTGCAATCGCATCTGCCGGACTCATCCTTGCCGCCACTTTCCTCCTTGCTGCAGGCCCGATGTGGCACATACACGCCGGAGCCGCACGCGCGCCTGCCGGGGACAAACCGCAGACTCATCGCCCCCTGGTTTTTGTCATGGTGCCGAAGGGAGTCCATCCCTATTTCATTCCCGTGTACGACGGGTTCAAGGCTGCCGCGGCGCACTATGGCGTTCAGGTGGAGATGGATGCTCCGCCCACATTTGACGTCCGGCTGCAGGTGAAAGTGATCGAGGATCTGATTGCTCGTGGTGTAGACGGGATCGCGATTTCCGCGGACGACGATGCGGGACTCGTGGATGTGGTGAAGCGCGCGGCTCAGGCGGGTATCAAAGTCATTACATTCGACGCCCCGGCGCCATCTACGGCCGCGCTGACATACATCGGCACCGACAACCACGCGGCCGGGTACGAAGCGGGTCGATGGATGGCAGAGGCTATGGGCGGAACCGGTAAGGTCGCAATTCTGCAGGGCGGACTGGATGCAACGAATCTCAATCAGCGAACGCACGGCTTCGAGGAGGCGCTCGCCCGATATGCCCCGGGTATGACAGTCACCGAAGTGGTCAATGAACATGGCGATTTCTCCGAGTCGGTGATCAAGACGGAACGGCTGCTTTCATCGACACCGGATTTACGGGGAATCTTCTCAGTCTCCGCAGAAGGCGCGCCGGCCGCCGCGACCGTCATTCGCAGAGCGGGGAAGGCGGGGCGCATTGTCGTTGCGGGTTTTGACGATCTTCCTGACACGATAAAGGGAATCCGAGATGGAACCATCTCCTTCTGCGTTGTGCAGAACACGTATGCAATGGGATGGCTTTCGGTGGAACGGCTTCTCGATGCCGTTCACGGCAGGAAGATTCCCCCGTTCATAGACACCGGTGCGCTTTTCGTCGACCGGAAAAATGTAGATAGCTATTCAGAAAAGATGAAACGCAGTCCCGCGGGTTCCTGAAGGAGCACGGGACGACAGGAGCCAGTCCGGTTCCTGAGACAGTAGTGGCAGGAGGCAGATATGAAGGCAAGAATCGCAATGGTTCTTGGTGTGCTGGTTGCGGCGGCGCTGATAGTCGGCTGCTCACAGGCGAAAAGTGCAAGCACCTCGAGTGCTCAGGGAGCGGCAGCCCCTCAGGCGGGCCAGAAGTGGGCGTCGAACGTGCATATAGTCTTCTTCCCCGGTGGACCCCAGGGTGGCGTTTTTGCGGTGAACGTGTACAACGGGGCACGGCAGGCGGCCGAGGACATCGGTGCGAAGGTTGATTACGTGTGGTCTGACTGGGATCCGCAGAAGATGATCCAGCAGTTCAGGGAAGCGATGGCTTCGAAGCCGGACGGAATCGCAGTCATGGGACACCCGGGAGATGAGGCGTTCGACCCGCTTATCAAGCAGGCTGAAGACCAGGGCATCATCGTCACCAGCGACAACACTCCGCTGCCGAAGGCACAGGCGCTGTATGCCGCAAAGGGTTTTGGCTATGTTGGCGCAGACCTCTACCAGGCCGGATTTGACCTTGCAAGCCAGGCGGTGAAACAGTTCAACCTGAAGGCGGGGGATCGCGCGCTGGTGTGGGGACTGCTCTCGCAGCCGACCCGCGGCGAACGAACCAAGGGAGCTATCGACGGACTGAAGAAAGCCGGGCTCAACGTTGACTATATCGAGATCGATCCGGCCACCAACTCGGATCCCGCCGCCGGCGCCCCGACCTTCGCCGGATATGCATCGGCGCATCCTGACCTGAAGCTGCTGATCACCGATCACGGCGGGCTCACTGCAACCGCGGAAACCTACCTGAAGGCTGCAGGCAAGAAACCGGGTGATATTATTGTCGCCGGATTCGACATGTCACCGGCAACTGTGAAGGCGATTCAGGGCGGATGGACTCAGCTCGTCATCGACCAGCAGGAGTGGCTGCAGGGATACCTGCCGATCCTGCAGATTGCGCTGACCAAGGTGTACGGATTCTCCGGACTCAACGTGAACACCGGAGCGGGCTTTGTCGACAAGAGCAATGTCGACTTCATTGCGCCGCTCGCGGCAAAGAATATCAGATAACACGCATCTGGTTCCTGGTGCGATGTTCGGACAAAAAGCCGGCGGTCTGCAATTTGCAGTATGCAACCTGCAGCCGCCGGCGCGTTCAGGGGGAGTCGATGAATCACGTTCTTGAACTGAAAAATGTGTCGAAGACCTTCGGCGAGGTGGCGGCGCTGCACCACATCAATTTCGAAGTCGGCGACAACGAGATTGTGGGGCTGCTCGGTGATAACGGCGCCGGAAAGTCGACACTGGTGAAGATCATCACCGGCTACCATCAGCCTGATTCGGGTGGAGAACTCTACTGGAGGGGACAACGTCTCGAACACCTTTCAGTGGCGAAGGCGCGCGACCTCGGCATCGAGGTGGTCTACCAGGAGCGGGCGCTTGCCGACCAGCAGACTCTGTGGCGGAACATATTCATGGGACGCGAGCTATCCAATGGGTTCGGCACAATGAACGTCAGGAAGATGCGGGAGGAGACGCGTCGGCTCATGAGTACGGCGATGGGCTTCACCTCGGCCGCTGTTACTCCTGATTCGGTAGTTGCAACATTCTCCGGTGGCGAGCGGCAGGGTGTGGCAATTACCCGTGCGCTCTACTTCGAGGCGGAGCTCGTCATCCTGGATGAGCCGACCATGGGATTATCGCTTTCTGAAACAAAGAAGTGCCTTGATTTTGTGACCAGCATCAAGAACGCCGGGAAAGCGGCGATCTTTATCGATCACAATATTTTTCATGTCTATCCGGTGGTCGATCGGATCATCGTGCTCGATCGCGGAACAATCGCAGGGCAGTTCATGAAGAGCGAGATATCGCTGCAGGAACTGACAGATCGCCTCTACCAGGTTGCACAGACCGGTCATCTCGAATCGTCAAAGTAGGAGGATCTCATGAGCTCGCTCGAAGAAAGCGCACGACCGATCTCGAAGGCGAAAACCAGGAGCAATCTGGTCAGGTTTTTTGCCAGGTACTCGACACAGATAGCAATTCTTGGGGTTGCAATATTCATATGGATACTCTTTCTGATCGGCGCACCACGCACCTTCCTTGCCCCGAACATCTACGCGGCATTCATGACCTCCACGCCGTTCTTCGCTCTGGTAGCCATTCCCCTGACCCTCGTAGTCGTGACCGGTGAAATCGACCTCTCGTTCACGTCAATCATGGCCTGGGGAATGACCGGCTACAGCGTGATGTTCCACGCTACGCACAGCGTCGCTATCGGGTTCATCGCCTGTCTGGTGTTCGGAATCGTGGCGGGACTCGTCAACGGTCTGATCGTCGTGAAACTCCGGATACCCTCCCTGGTGACAACCATCGGCACGCAGTTCTTCTGGGCGGGTCTGGTTCTCATTGTTACCAACGCTCAGGGCATGGGCATGGAAGCAGCAGAGGGGAATATCCTGCACGATGCGTTTGTCGGCAGGATCGGCGGTTTCATACCGGCGCAGTTCCTTTGGACAATCGGTTTCGGCATCATCTTCTGGTTCTTCCTGAACCGCCACCGGTTCGGTGCGCATGTATATCTCATCGGAGACAACGTAAACAGCGCCCGGCTCATGGGAGTCAACGTCGGTTTGACGAAGATCATTGCGTTCTCCATAGTGGGCGCCGCCGCGGCTTTTGCAGGCTTTGTCCAGAGCGAGGAACTGCTGTTCTTCTGGCCGACCGGAGGGCAGGGATATCTGCTCCCAACGCTTGCGTCAGTCTTTCTTGGCGGTACGTCGGTCTTCGGGGGCAGCGGCACGATATTCGGCACGTTTGTCGGATGCTTCGTGATAGGCGCAATCAATGCGGGAATCGTCGCCGCCGGGCTCACCGGCTACTGGACCAGCGTCATCTCGGGTTTCATCATCGTAGTATCTGTCGCGATTCAGCAGATCCTCAGCCGGCGGTTCAAGTAGAAAGAGCGCCGTTCCTTGACAAGCCGTGCTGCCGGACCTAAGCTTTGAAGCAAGGAGCACGGGCTCATGTTTTCCATTCCGGTATTCCTGTGGGCACTTGCAGGTCTTCTCCTTATCGGAGCGGAGCTGCTCGTGCCCGGCTTCGTTATCTTCTTCTTCGGTGTCGGTGCGCTCATCACCGCAGTGCTGACCGGCATCATCCCAGGACTTTCCGGACATCTGGGACTTCAGGCGCTTCTCTGGCTCGGCTCGACGGGTCTCTTTGTCGGTCTGCTGCGAAAGAGGTTCGCGCGCATCTTTCGCGGAACACTGCTCGAAGGGCGGGGCGTGGGAGCGAACGACATTGGCAAGAAGGCAATCGTAACAGAGCGCATTTCGGAAGATGCTCCCGGCAGAGTCAGATACGCGGGAACCACCTGGAAGGCGATGAGCTACGCGGAACCATTTGAAGTGGGTGAGGAAGTCATCATCATCGAGAAGAACAATCTGACCTATACGGTCACCCGATCGTTGCTCGACGATCCAAAGGAGGAGTGATGGGAACGATACTTGCGTACGCGTTTGCGGTGCTGGTTCTGTTCGTGATCCTGAAGCTTGTCAGGATCGTCCCGGAGCAGGAGTCCTGGATTGTCGAACAACTCGGCAAGTACTGCAAGACCTTTGGATCGGGGCTTCACTTTCTGGTGCCGGGCTTCCAGCGGGTTGCGTACAAGCACATTCTCAAGGAGCAGGTGATCGATGTCGAGCCGCAGATCTGCATTACCAACGACAACGTGCAGGTCACGGTTGACGGCATCCTCTACCTGCAGGTGATCGATCCGGCAAAGGCGAGCTATGGCATCGAAAACTACCGTTACGCGACGGCGCAGCTGGCAAAGACGACCATGAGGTCGGAGATCGGCAAGCTGGAGCTTGACCATGCGTTCTCCGAGCGGGATTCGATCAATGACGCCATAGTGAAGGCAGTCGATGAGGCCTCAGATCCCTGGGGCATCAAGGTCACCCGATACGAGATCAAGGACATCTCCCCGACTGAGGCAATCGAGCAGGCAATGGAGCGGCAGATGCGCGCTGAGCGGGAGAAGCGTTCGAGCGTTCTGAAGAGCGAAGGTGAACGTACCTCGCGCATCAACAGTTCAAAGGGAGAGCGGCAGGAGGCGATCAACCTGAGCATGGGCGAGCGGCAGCGCACGTTCAACGAATCTGACGGCCGTGCACAGGCTATAGAGATCGTTGCGGATGCCACAGCTCAGGGAATTGCCGAAATTGCAGCCGCACTTCAGGGATCGAGCGGGAAGGATGCAATGTCCCTGCGGATTGCCGAGCAGTTCATCGAGCGATTTGGAAATATCGTTCGTACTGCTCAGAGCGAGATTCTCCCAGAGGGGCTCGCCGAGATTCGCGGCGTTACCGATATCCTCGGCACTGCATTCAAAGGAGAGAAAAAGTGAACCCGTTACTCCCTTTGTACATAATCCTTGGTCTGTTCGGCGTGGTCGTTGCATTCTCGCTCCTGCGGAGCATCCGGATCGTTCCGGCAAAGTCCTGCCTCGTCGTTGAGCGGCTCGGCAAGTATCACAAGACGCTGGAAGCGGGCTTTCACGTGCTTACGCCCTTTGTTGACCGCGTCAGGTACAAGCACAACCTGAAGGAGATGGCAGTCGATGTTCCCGCTCAATCCTGCTTTACTCAGGACAACGTGAAGGTCACTGTGGATGGCGTGTTGTATATGCAGGTAGTCGATCCGCAGAAGGCGAGCTACGGCATCATGGACTACATGTACGCTACCATTCAGCTCGCGCAGACAACCATGCGCTCGGTTCTCGGCAAGCTCGAACTTGACCGTACCTTCGAAGAGCGCGACAAGATCAACGCTGCTGTAGTTCGCAGCGTCGACGAGGCGTCGGACCCCTGGGGCGTCCGCGTTTCGCGCTACGAAATACAGAACATATCGGTTCCCGAACCGGTTCTGCACGCGATGGAAATCCAGATGAAGGCTGAACGGGAGAAGCGTGCCGACATTGCCAAGAGCGAAGGGGAGATGGAGTCACGCATCAACTATTCGCAGGGCGCAATGGAAGAGTCGATCAACAAGAGCGAGGGAGAAAAGCAGCGACTTATCAACCAGGCTGAGGGCCGCGCTCGTGAGATCCTCTCGGTCGCAAGGGCGACTGCGAACAGCATCCGCAAGGTTGCGGAGGCAATCGATCACCCCGGCGGGCGGGATGCGGTAACGCTCAGAATTGCCGAAAGTTATCTGACCGAGCTGGAAGGCCTCGCAAAACCGAACACGAAGGTCGTGCTTCCGATCAACCTGACCGACGTCGGTTCGGTGATGAAGACCATCGAGCGGCTGATGGACCGCTAGCTGACGGCCGCGCTGCGCTCCCGCTACCTCCGGTGCCTCCGGCGGTATTCGGCCGGCGTGCACGCTTCGGCGGCGGCGAACTGCGCGTAGAACCGCTGCGGTGTGCCGATTCCACACAGCTCGGCAACTGCGCGGATCGGCAGATCAGTTTCCCGTAGCAGCGCGGCAGCGCGCTGCATCCTCACGCGAACTATCTCCTGATGCACTGTTCGACCGGTAGCCGCACGGAACCGGATCTCAAGTGCCCGCCGTGACAGGTTAACCTGCCGGGCTACTTCCGGCACGAGCACGCGCCGGGCGGCATGCTCGCGTATGAACTCGGCGGCACGACGTATGACGATGTCCGTAGCCGGGATAGTCTGCGTCGACGCGCGCTCGACAATTGGATGCGGGAGAATAACCGGAAACGCTTCAGCGGCCGTTCCGAGATTCCCCGGCGGCCGGGAACGGCGCGAGTGCGTGGTCGCCTGAGCCTCCTCGATGAGTCTGCGAAGTTCCGCCGCCGCCCGGTAGCCGATCTGCTCGCAGTCAAGTGGTATGCTCGAAAGCGGTGGGTCCGACAGTTCGCAGAGGATCTCTTCGTTGTCGATTCCGAGAACCGCCAGATCTTTCGGAACCGCGATGTGGAGTCTCCTGCACAGAGCGGTGACTTTGATACCTGCCGTATCGTTACAGGCGAACACCGCGGTCCGTCGCGGCAGAGAGTGGATCCACGTATCGAGTCTGCCGAACTCGTCGGGGCGCTCCCACCAGGGAAGGCTCTCTTCAAACCGGCGCACCTGCGGGCCTACAGCAGAGATAAACCCTTCCCGCCGCTTTCGGGACCAGCCGACATCGGCAACGCCGCAAAATGCGAAACTCGTGAAGCCCGCCCCGGCAAAGTAGTCGCCGGCCAGTCTGCCGCTCGCAAAATCGTCGCTCGTTACCGGAAAGAGTCCCTGCACCCGGTATGCACCGGCAACGTCGACTACGGGAATACCGGTGGCCGCAAGCCGGTTTGCCTGCTCTTCGGATTCGGCGCGTGCGATGATCCCGTCTCCATCCCAGGAGTCGATGCTGCCGAGTCCCCTGAACATCCAGCCTGCGCCGTAGAGATTCCAGTTTGACTGTTCACGCGCGTATCGAACAATGCCGCGGACAACTGCGTGCTCATACGAGTCGACAAGGCCGATCGATAGCGCTACACGGAGCACTTCTGTGCGCAAAATGAGATACAGTATACGCAATTTGCGCCTTGCGCGTGAATCCTTCGGTTGTACAATGAGCGCATGCATGAACTTATTGAACGGCGCCCGCTCGGCACAAGCGGACTGGATCTGCCGCCCGTTGTCTTTGGAACAAGTGCTCTGGGAAACCTCTACATCGCGCTCGATCCTGGAATCAAACGGCGAATTGCCTCCGAATGGTTCAGCCAGGTCAAACCACCGGTTGCCCTCGATACGGCGGGGAAGTATGGCGCCGGTCTTGCGCTTGAAATGATCGGGCGACTGCTCCGTGATCTCGGTGTCGCTCCGCAGGACGTGGTGATCAGCAACAAGCTTGGCTGGAAGCGTGTGCCGCTCGTCGGTGCCGAACCGACTTTCGAACCCGGCGTGTGGAAGGATCTCGAGTACGATGCCGAACAGGCGATCTCCTATCGCGGAATGAAGGAGTGCTGGGAGCAGGGGTGCAAACTGCTTGGAGAGCCGTATCGGCCGAAGCTCGTCTCGGTACACGATCCTGATGAATACATCGGTGCCGCAATTGACAGTATCGACCGGGCGCGCAGGGTGCAGGATGTGCTCGAGGCGTACCGTGCGCTCGGCGAACTGAAGCAGGCCGGCGAGGTTGCCGCCGTGGGAATCGGCGCCAAGGACTGGAAAATCATCCGCGAAGTTTCGCGTCATGTGGAACTGGACTGGGTGATGTTTGCCTGCAGCCTGACCATGTACACCCATCCGAAGGAGCTCCTCGAGTTCATCGATGAGCTTCGCCTGCAGGGTGTCGGTATCATCAATTCAGCCGTCTTCAACGCGGGCTTTCTGACCGGGGGCCGTTACTTTGACTACCGCATACCCGATCCGGTGGAAGATGCCGCGCTGTTCAGCTGGCGGGAGCGATTCCTTGCACTCTGTGAACGGCACCGCGTAAAGCCGTCGGATGCGTGCGTCGAGTTTGGCCTTTCGGCACCCGGAGTCAGCGCGGTTGCGCTTAATACTTCGAATCCCGACCATGTGCTTGCAAATGTACAGTCGGTGGTTCGGCGTGCGCCGCGGGAGTTCTGGTCGGAGGCGAAGGCCGACAATATCATCGACGCATCCTACCCCTATCCTGATCAGGAGTAACTTATGAAAGCACTGCAGATTACTGAACCGAAATCAACGCGACTTGCGGAAATCGCCGAACCCTCACCGGCGGCAGGTGAGGTACTCCTCTCGGTAAAGCTCATCGGAATGTGCGGCTCCGACCTGTCAACCTTTCTGGGCAAGAACGCGCTGGCAGGATTTCCCCGCATTCCCGGACACGAGATATCCGCGGTAATCGAGCGATGCGGAGACGGAGTCCCCGCGCACCTCGCGCCGGGAACCGATGTGACGGTGCTTCCCTATACAAATTGCGGAAACTGCTCATCCTGTCTGCACGGCAGGCCGAATGCCTGCCGCTCCAATCAGACCCTCGGAGTGCAGCGGGATGGCGCAATGACCGGCAAGATCGTCGTACCGTGGCAGAAGATCATTCCCCCTGAGGGCCTGACCTCCGGGGAGCTGGTCTTTGTCGAACCGCTCACTGTCGGGTTTCACGCTGTCGACCGCGCAGCGGTTGGAGACAGCGACACGGTTCTCGTATTCGGCTGCGGGATGATCGGACTCGGCGCAATCGTCCGTGCATCGCTGCGCGGCGCGCGGGTCATCGCGACCGACATCGATGACGCAAAACTCGAGACTGCCCGTGCGTTCGGCGCTCAGTTCACGGTGAACAGTCGCAAAGCTGCGCTTCACGAGAGGCTTCTCGAGCTCACCGACGGAAACGGTCCGGATGTCGTAATCGAAGCTGTCGGAAACCCACATACCTATCGCTCCGCGGTGGAGGAGGTCGCGTTCGCCGGCCGCATTGCCTGTATCGGGTATGCAAGCGAGGACGCGCCGCTACCGACCCGTCTGTTCGTTCAGAAGGAGCTTGATGTGCGTGGCTCCCGCAATGCCACCGTGATGGATTTCAGGAGTGTGGTTCGATTCCTCGGCCGCCGAACCCTGCCGCTTGAACGCGTTGTCTCTCGCAGAGTGGGACTCGCGGACGCAGGTCAGGCACTATCGGACTGGGCGGCGGCACCCGCGGATTATACGAAGATCCTCGTGGACATGTCCCTATGAGAGTTGACTCACATCAGCACTTCTGGATCTATAACGATCGGGACTACGGCTGGATGGCCGACGACGCTGCGGCAATCAGGCGTGACTTTCTGCCCGAGGATTTTGTGGCCGTGTCGGCAGCCTCGGGTATCACACGGAGCGTCGCTGTGCAGGCGCGCCAGACGCTTGCAGAAACCGAATGGCTGTTCAGCCTTGCGGAAACCAGTCCGATCATCGGCGGAGTGGTGGGATGGGTCGACTTGCGCAGCGGATCCGTCGAAGGTGATCTGGAACGTCTATCCGCGAATGCGCAACTGAAGGGTGTTCGCCACGTCGTTCACGATGAACCGGATGATGATTTTATACTCGGGAATGCATTTCGTCGCGGAATAGGGCTTCTGAGGCGCTTCAGCCTGACCTATGACATTCTCATCTTTTCCCGCCATCTCGAGCGTACCGCCCGGTTCGTCAGGCTCTTTCCCGATCAGCTCTTCGTCGTGGATCACATCGGGAAGCCTGCAATCCGCGACGGCGAGTTCGATCGGTGGAGGGCCGCGCTCGCCGAAGTCGCCGCGGCACCGAACGTCTTCTGCAAATTGAGCGGCATGGTAAGCGAAGCCGCCTCCCATCGGTGGACTGCCGAAACGTTTCGTCCCTACATCGACACGGTTATCGAGCTGTTTGGCCCTGAGCGGGTCATGTTCGGCAGCGACTGGCCGGTCTGCACGCTCGAATCAGACTACGCCCACATATACCGAATAGTCTCCCGCGCAATCGAAGAGCTCAGTGCGGATGAGCAGGGCGCGATTCTCGGAGGGAGCGCAGAACGGTTCTACCGGCTCAAGTCTGACGCCGATTGACTGCACCCTTAATATCCGTCAATATGATTATCAGATGTTAAATCATAATTCCTGCTAACTCGCCAAGGAGGAGTCGATGATTCGAATCGCAAACGCACCCTGTTCCTGGGGGGTGCTCGAGTTTGATCTTGAAGGTGAGACTGCAGGTTTCGAGCAGGTTCTCAATGAGATCCGGGAGACCGGCTATTCAGGCAGTGAGCTTGGCGACTGGGGCTTCATGCCGACAGAGCCGCCTGCGCTGCACGACGAGCTCGACCGCCGCGGGCTGGAAATGGTCGGCGCATTCGTGCCGGTAGCACTGCGTGACGCAGCTGCGCACAAGGCGGGGATAGCCGCCGGCGTCCGAACCGCAAAGCTCATGAGGGATGCCGGCTATCCGAACGCAATGATTGTTCTTGCGGATGACAACGGCACCGTTGCCTCGCGCACGGCAAACGCCGGGCGGATCACGCCTGAGCTCTCGCTGACCTCAGACGAGTGGCGCGTCTTTGCCGCGGGCGCTGCCGAGTTTGCCCGAACAGTACGCGGCGAAACGGGGCTGCGCACCGTATTCCATCACCATTGCGCAGGTTTTGTCGAGACCGCGGCAGAAGTCGAAAAGCTTCTCGCCTCGACACCCGCGGACTCCCTCGGCCTCGTTCTGGATATGGGGCACTATCGCTACGGGGGTGGCTTCCCGGAGGCCGCAATCTCCCTGTTCTGGGACCGGATATGGCACATCCACTTCAAGGACTGTTCAGCCGAGGTTGCTGCCCGCAGCCGTGCCGGGCAGTGGGACTATTTCCGTGCGGTGAAAGAGGGCGTCTTCTGCGAGCTTGGACAGGGAAGCGTGGATTTCCCCGCGATAGTCGCAGAGCTCAAGCGCAGGCGGTATGACGGGTGGATTGTCGTCGAGCAGGATGTGCTTCCGGGGATGGGCAGTCCACGGGACTGTGCCCGCCGCAATCGCGAGTACATCCGCGGATTCGGCCTGTAGCGCCGGCAGCGGCAAATGTGTAGTATTGAGTGAAAAAGCAGGTAGGGAATGGCTGAAGAGGTCGAGGAGAAAATCCAGCAGAAGACAGTTGTTGCCCAGGTCATGATGCGTATCAAGGAACTTATCGCGTCAGGTCGCTTCAAGGTCAACGACAAGATCCCGACCGAGAGTGAACTCTCGGAGATGTTCGGTGTCGGAAGATCATCGGTACGCGAGGCGGTGAAGATCTTTCAGTATCTGGGCGTACTTGAAGCGCGGGTGCCGAAGGGGACCTTCGTGTGCGACAGGGCGAAGATCTCGGAGGAGGCAATCACCTGGTCAATTCTGCTCGGTCAGAACAGCCTGAGCGAGATCATCGAGCTCAGGCGGGTAATCGAGCAGGAGGGTGTGAATCGCATCGTCCAGGACCTCGAGGCTGATCCGGATGCCGCGCGGGAAGTTCTTGCGCGTCTGCACGCAAACGTCGAACAGATGAGAGCCTGCGCCGCACTCGGGTCACGCAGCGAGCTCGCGCAGCTTGATTATGAGTTTCACGCGGCGCTGATCGACGCAACCGGAAACTCGCTTTTTGCAGCAATCTACCGTACGCTGCACAATTTCATGCAGGAGGAGATTCTGCGCACTTACAAGGCGATACGTGATCTGTCCGAGATCACCGCCGATCACGAGGAGATCGTGGACTTTCTGCGTTCGGCCGATTCGGACCGCGCTCTGAAGCGGCACAACGACCATTTTTCGCGGATAAGGCGATTGCTCACCGAAGCTTCCGACAAGGCGTAACATAGAAATGCAATCACTGCTCTCATCGTTTCATCTGAGTCTGTTCAACTGGATACTGCTCGGCCTCAGTTCACTTATTATTGGAATGAACAAGACCGGCCTGCCGGGTATTTCACTGATTACGATTCCCATCGCCGCGGCAATCTTCGGCGGCAGAGATTCAAGCGGAATCCTGCTGCCGATCCTCATTGTCGGGGATATCTTTGCGGTCAGTTACTACAACCAGCATGCGCAGTGGAAGTATGTCGTTCGACTGTTGCCGTGGGCTGCGGTCGGCATTGCGCTCGGGGTATTTGTCGGCGAACGTATCTCGGACCTGCAGTTCAGCCATCTGATGTCCATCATTATTCTGGCCGGTCTGGTTATCATGGTGCTGCAGGAGATCCGCGGCAAGGATCTCCCGATTCCCGAAACCTGGTGGGTGGCCGCTATCCTCGGGCTCGCGGGCGGCTTTACCACGATGGTGGGAAATGCCGCCGCGCCGGTCATGGCACTCTATCTCCTTTCGATGCGGCTGCCGAAGAACTCATTCATCGGCACCGGAGCATGGTTCTTCTTCATCGTAAACGTTGCGAAGGTGCCTCTTCATATCATCTTCTGGCACACCATTACGCTTCATACTGCCGCGCTTGATCTGATTATGGCGCCGATCGTGATTGTCGGCGCGCTGCTCGGAGTTGGAGTTGTGAAGCTGATCAAGGACAAGCCTTATCGCATTCTGGTGATAGTGGCCACCGCCGCTACCGCCATCAAACTGCTCTTCTAGATCGCCCGGATGGCCGGTTCCGACGAATCTGCATCTTGCAGAAATCGCCCGACCGGTTTAGAGTATTGTCTAACATCAGATAATAAGACGATCGAAGAGATCGTCGGGTAACAGGAGGCAGGCGGTGCTGATCCGCGCAGAAGCTGAACCCTTTCAGGTTGGGTATACCCCGATAACGACTCTCGATGGTGCGCATCGGGAGATGATGACTGACTTCGGCATTCTTCGTGTCGCCGAAGGGAATCCCTACCGGTCAGGAGCGTCCCGCGAGCGCGCGTTCCTGCTTCTTGGTGGCGATGTCAGGCTCGAGTGGACTGCGAATGACGCGAACGGCGCAATTGAGATCAGTCGGCGCTCTCTTCTCGACGAAGCACCGACGGTACTTCACGTTCCTGCTACAGCTCAGGTGACTGTTCACGCCACGGGCGCGTCTGCCGAACTTGCGGTTCAGGCGGTGATGAATCCAAAGCAGTTTCCCCCGCGACTGTGGCGGCCGGGTGAGTACCGCGACGAACGGTTCGGCGCCGGTACCATGCAGGATACGAGCACCCGCATTGTGCGCACCTTTTTCGACGCGGCAACCGCGCCTGAGAGTGAAATGGTGCTCGGCGAAGTGGTGAACTTTCCCGGGAAATGGTCGAGCTATCCTCCCCATAATCATGCGCAGCCTGAGATATATCATTTCCGCTTCTTTCCCGACCAGGGCTTCGGTTTTTCCGAACAGGGTGAGGAAGTGTTCAAGGTCCGTTCGCGTGACACGGTGACGATTCCGCCTCACGTTGTGCATCCGCAGACTGCAGCGCCCGGATACGCAATGTACTATATCTGGATGATACCGCACCTTCCGGACGATCGGTTTGGACCGGATTCGCGGATCTTTGCTCCCGAACATGAGTGGGTTATGGATCCTGCGGCTCCCATCTGGACGGCGGCCCGGGGATAATGATAAGGAGGAGTTCACTGTGAAAACCGCACGCTTGACCATGGCTCAGGCTCTGATCCGCTTCCTGGACAACCAGTACCTTGAGGCAGACGGAGTCGAGTACAAGTTTGTCGAAGGGATCTTCGGAATCTTCGGCCACGGAAATGTTGTCGGCCTCGGGGAGGCGATTGTCGAAGGCAAACACTCCCTCGTGTTTCGTCAGGGACACAGCGAGCAGGGGATGGCTCATGCGGCAATGGGCTTCGCAAAACAGAACAACAGACGACGCATCTACGCGGTAACAAGCTCAATCGGACCGGGCGCAATGAACATGGTGACAGGAGCGGCAACCGCCACGGTGAACCGCATTCCCGTGCTGTTTCTGCCCGGTGACACGTTCGCGTGCCGTCAGCCGGATCCGGTCCTTCAGCAGGTGGAGTCACCGGATGACCTGACAATCACCGCAAACGATGCGTTCAAGCCGGTAAGCAAGTACTGGGACCGTGTGAGCAGGCCGGAGCAGTTGATGACCGCAATGCTGAACGCAATGCGCGTCCTGACAGATCCTGCCGACACCGGGGCGGTCACCATTGCGTTGCCGCAGGACGTTCAGGCCGAGGCTTACGACTATCCGGAAGTGTTCCTCCAGAAGCGTGTACACCATCTGGAACGCAGGCCACCATCGGCGGCAGCCGTCACCCGCGCGTGCGACATGATTGCGGCGAGCAGAAAGCCTGTCATGGTGTGCGGCGGCGGAGTTCGCTACAGCGACGCGGGGGACCTTTTCGCGAAATTTGCCGAACAGTTCGGCATTCCGTTCGGCGAGACTCAGGCAGGCAAGGGCACCGTAGCGTGGAACCACCCCATGAACCTCGGCGGAATCGGGGTTACCGGTGCCGAATCGGCAAACCTCATTGCCCGCGATTCGGATCTGCTCATTGCAGTCGGCACGCGGCTCGGGGACTTCACGACGGCGAGCAAATGGGCATTTCAGAATCCCGACCTGAAGGTCCTGGCCATTAACACGGGAACCTTCGATGCGCTGAAATTCAACGCTGAACCGCTTCTTGCCGATGCACGGGAGGCGCTCACACATCTTGCAGCTGAACTCACCCGCAGGAACTATCGAGCAGCACACGGTGCAAAGATTGCGGAGGTCAATTCCCGCTGGAAGTCGGAGGTCGACAGACTTTACATTGAGGACGATCCTGCGGGCCTGAGTCAGGTGCGCGTGCTTGGCGAACTCAATGATCGTCTGCTCGACGCTGCGGATGTCGTCGTGAGCGCATCCGGCAGCCTTCCCGGCGACATGCAGCGAGTGTGGCGAGCCGGTACCCGCGACAGCTATCACATGGAATACGGTTTCAGCTGCATGGGTTATGAGATCAACGCCGCGTTCGGAGCGAAGCTCGCTGCGCCGGAGCGGGAAGTGTACGCGTTGGTGGGTGATGGCGGATACGTCATGCTGCATTCCGAGCTTCTGACTGCAGTGCAGGACGGCGTAAAGATCATCATCCTCGTATTCGACAACAATGGATTTCAGGTCATCGACAATCTGCAAACGAATCAGGGAATTTCGAGTTACGGCAACGAGTGGCGCAAACGGGATCTGACTACCGGAAAGCTGACCGGTGAGTACCTCGCTGTTGATTTCGCGAAACACGCCGAGGCGTACGGCGCTGCAGGCTTTACCGCCCGCACCATGGCCGAGCTGCACGATGCATTCAGATCGGCAAAGGCGGCGTCCGGGCCGGTCGTCATCGACATCAAGGTAACTGCGAAGTCGATGACACGCGGGTACGAAAGCTGGTGGCGCGTGGGAGTGCCTGAAGTGTCGCAGAGTGCGAAGGTTCAGGCTGCGCGAAAGGATCTCGAGGATCATCTCGGGTCCGCCCTCAAGTATTAGCCGGCAGCGCCACATGGAGGAGAGGGTATGAGTACAACGACAAAAAGGGGCGCACTCGCAATCATGGGAGAGACAACGCCCACCGACTACTGGAATGATTCCTGCTCCGTGCAGGAGCTCGAATATGGACTTGCGAATGGTGCAGTAGGAGCAACAACGAATCCGGTCATCGTGCTGGGTGTTCTGAAGAAGGAGATGCACCTCTGGAAGGAGCGTATCCGCGACATTATCCGCGAGAATCCGGAATGGAGCGAGGACCAGGTCGCCTGGCAGCTCATCGAGGAGATGGCGATCAAGGGCGCAGCGATGCTCATGCCCGTTTTCGAACGCGAACGTGGCATGAAAGGGCGTCTGTCCATCCAGACTGATCCGAAACTTTACCGCAACTGGAAAGCGATCCTCGAGCAGACGCTTCATTTTCAGACGCTCGCCCCGAACATTCAGGTGAAGATCCCGGTAACTGCTGCGGGTGTTCATGCGATCGAAGAGGCGACCTACCACGGAGTGAGTATCAACGCCACTGTCTGTTTCACGGTCCCGCAATCACTCGCTGTTGCCGAAGCCGTTGAGCGAGGGCTCGCACGCCGGAAGAAAGAAGGAAAGGAGACCGCAGGAATGGCTCCCGTCTGCACGATCATGGTTGGCCGGGTCGATGACTGGCTGAAGGTTGTTGCCGACAAACAGGACATCATCACCAATCCCGATTACCTGGAATGGGCGGGGGTCGCGGTCATGAAGCACGCCTACGAGCTCTTCCGGAAGAAGGGCTACAGCACGCGTCTTCTGGCGGCGGCATACCGGAATCACTACCACTGGTCCGAGTTCATCGGTGCGGACATGGTGCTCACCATTCCCTATACCTGGGCGAAGCGTTTCAATGAGTCGGACGTGAAGGTAGAGTCACGCATCGACAATCCGGTTAATCCCGAACTGATTGCCGAGCTCAGCCGCAAGTTCCCCGATTTCGTCCGGGCTTACGACGAACGCGGAATGAGTATCGAGGAGTTCGATGGTTACGGTGCAACAGTCCGCACGCTGAGATCGTTCATCGGCGGCTACCAGGAGCTGGTTGCGCTGATTCGCGATTTCATGATACCGAACCCCGACGTGAAGTAAGGAGCTCAGAATGGAAACAGTACAGACAGATACAAAAAAAATCGTCAAGAACTATCATGGAGGAAGATTCGTAAGCCCTGAAGCCGAACTTCTGGACGTGGAGAATCCGAGCACCGGAGCGCTCATTGCCCGGGTGCCGCTTACCAGCGCCGCTGATACCGGCAAAGTCGTTGAATCCGCGCATAAGGCGTTTCTCGAGTGGAAGAATGTTCCGGTGTCCCGCAGGGTTTCCTACCTGTACAAGCTTCAGCGCATCATGGTCGACCACGAAAACGATATCGCGCGGATGATAGTGCTTGAAAACGGGAAGAGCATGGCTGACGCGCTCGCCGAAGTAAAGCGTGCGATCGAAAACCTCGAGGTCGCCTGCGGAATGCCGGTCCTGCAGCAGGGTGATATCATTACCGACAGCTCTTTCGCCATAGATGGGGAAGTCATACGGCTGCCGATCGGCGTATTCGGCATGGTTGCGCCGTTCAATTTCCCCGCGATGGTGCCGTTCTGGTTTGCCCCCTATGCAATTGCCACCGGCAACACGTTCATCGTCAAACCATCCGAGCAGGTGCCGCTTACCATGCAGCTCATCGCTGAATATGTGCATGAGACCGGTCTTCCGGCAGGGGTCTTCAGCGTAGTGAACGGTGACCGGAGGGCCGCCGACGCGCTCATCACCCATCCGCTTGTTCAGGGTGTTTCGCTTGTTGGCTCAACAGTCACGGCTCGGGCAGTGGCTGCATGCTGTATAGAAAACGGAAAGCGGTTCCAGGCCATGGGTGGCGCGAAGAACCATCTTGTTGTCATGCCTGATGCAAATATGGACAAGACCATACAGAACATGATCACCAGCTGCTATGGCTGCGCAGGCCAGCGATGCATGGCGGCTTCTGCGATTGTCTGTGTGGGCGAGGAAACCTATCGCAGTGTCACGACTCGCTTCGTTGAAGCCTCAAAGAACGTGAAGGTCGCAAACCCGCTTGACCCGGCAGTCATTGACGATCCAATGGTCATGGGGCCGGTCATCTCAGCAAAGGCGAAGGCAAGAATTCTCTCTCTCATCGATGAAGGAATCGCCGAAGGTGCGACGCTTGCGCTCGACGGCCGCGACCTTCGCGTGCCCGGAGCGCCGGACGGACACTATATCGGCCCGACGGTGTTCACCGACGTGAAACCGGGGATGACGATTCATCGCACCGAGATCTTCGGCCCGGTTGTCGTGATGCTGAAAGCCCGTGATCTCAGTGAGGCGATCTCAATCATCAACAATCACGAGTACGGCAACGGTGCGTCGATCTATACGCAGGACGGCCACGTCGCCCGCACCTTCAAGCTCGAGGCGCAGGCCGGCATGATCGGCATCAACATCGGCATACCGGCACCGGTTGCCTATCTGCCCTTCGGCGGCATGAAGGCGTCGCTGCTCTCGGACATAAAGGCGCAGGGTAAGTCGGTTATCAACTTCTTCACGAACGAGAAGATCATCACTTCACGGTTCTGGGAGAAAGAGTAGCGTCGATGCGCTGGCGGCTGGGCCGGTCCCCGGAAAAAGCAGGCTCAGCCGCGCACACGCGCAACCGCTTCAATCTCAACGAGTGCACCGCGCGGAAGCGCGCCCACTTCCACGGTTGAGCGCGCGGGATATCCGGAGATTCCGGGCGCTGCATCAAGGTACTCCTTGAACACTTCATTTACCGTAGGAAAGTCGCTCATATTTTTCACGAAACAGGTGAACTTCACCACATTTGCCAGATCCGAGCCACCGGCCTCAAGAACTGCGATTAGATTGTCGAATACACGACTTGTCTGCGCGCGTACATCGCCCTCAACAACGTTACCACTCACAGGATCGAGCGGGATCTGACCGGATGTGAAGATGAGCTCGCCGACGCGGATTGCCTGCGAATAGGGGCCGATTGCGGCGGGTGCCTTCGCCGTTGATACGATGATGCGGGAATTGGACTGCTGCATATCTGTCTATCCTTTCTATTCCAGAATTGTGTGTGCATTGTACGAGGCCATGACTGATTTGCGCAAGATATATTACGGCTAAAATGCACTTTGACCGAGCAACTGCTCGTGCGGTATATTATGACAACCCCAGACCCGCAGGGAAATATGGAAAACAAAGAGTTCCACGTAGAAGATGAATACCGGTACGTGAGAAGCGGCCCGGTTCGATGGATTGTCTCTCACATGATGAGGCATCCCGCGTTTCCGATCATACTTGTTGTCACCTCGATTGTGAACAACTTTGCGTATGGCGATATACAGCTCTACATCGGTCACGGCTTCGACGTCATCACCCGCGCAGGATGGCTGAACCGCGATCTGCTGGCCGTGGTCGCAGTTATCGTTGCCGCTGCCGCGACGCAGGGTCTCACCGGCGTTGCGCGCAACGTCGCAGTGGAGTTTCTCGCGCAGCGGGTCGAACGCGACAGTCGCGAGGAACTCTACGGAAGCCTGCTCGGCAAGAGTCAGACGTTCCATGGCCGCCAGCGGGTAGGTGACATCATGGCCCGCGCAACCAACGACGTTCACATGCTGAACCTGCTGTTCAGCCCCGGACTCATGCTGATAGTCGATTCATCGCTGGCAATGATCGTCCCGTTCATCATGATTCTCGCGATCAATCCATCGCTCGGGCTTGTCCCCGCGCTGTTTCTGGTCCTGCTCACCATTACCATCCTGGACTATAACCGGCGTCTGCAGCCGGTGAGCAATTCTCAGCGAGAGCAATTCGGCATAATGAATTCCAGTCTCGCCGAGGCGATCAGCGGGATCGAGGTGGTCAAGAGCAACGTGCAGGAACGCTACGAGTCGAACAAGTTCACCCAGAATGCCCGCACGTTCAGGGATTTCTTCGTGAAGCAGGGAGTGATCGAAGCTCGCTACTGGCCGATGATGGCGTTCGCCGTCTGCTGGGGCGCAGCGTTGTTTCACTCGCTGCTGCTGTGGAAGCAGGGCGCTGTCACCCTCGGCCAGGTCATCGGCTTCATGGGCCTGTTCAGCACCTTCAGGTTCGCAACTCAGATATCGCTCTTTTCGTTCAATCTGGTGCAGATCGGAATTGCGAGTGCGCAGCGGATTCTCGAGTTTATCAACTACAAGACGGAACTTGATCAGAACGTTTCCGGTCGCAACGCGAGGATCGACGGTCTTGTGGAGTTCCGGAACGTCAGTTTCGCCTTTGACGAGAAACCGGTTCTTTCGAACGTGAGTTTTCGCATTGAACCGGGTCAGACAGTGGCAATCGTCGGTCAGACCGGATCGGGCAAGACCACCCTGACCCGCCTCATCAACCGAATCTTTGACGCCGACTCAGGCGAGGTACTTATTGACGGCGTGAATGTTCGGGACTGGACGATGGAGAGTCTGAGGTCGCAGATATCGACAATCGAGCAGGATGTCTTTCTGTTTTCCCTGCCGGTAAAGGACAATATATCATTCGGTGTACCGGAAGCGGACATTTCCCGGGTAGAGCAGGCCGCGCGGGAGGCGCAGGCCGACCAGTTCATACGCTCCTTCAAGGACGGCTACGATACCGAGATCGGGGAACGCGGGGTTACGCTTTCGGGCGGACAGAAACAGCGCATTGCCATCGCGCGCGCGTTCCTGACCGACCCCCGTATTCTCATCCTCGATGACAGTACGAGCGCGATCGACAGCCGCACCGAGGACGAGATCCAGCAGGCAATGCGCAGGATTGCCGAGAAGCGCACAACCTTCATCATCACCCACCGGCTGAGTCAGATCCGCTGGGCGGATCGAATCCTGGTCATGAGGCGCGGAGAGGTAGTCGATCAGGGGAGCCACGATGAGCTTCTTTCGCGGAGCCGTGACTACCGGCGTATTTTCGCGCAGCTGTAGGAGGATCAATGGGATTCATTCTGGACGGGCTCGAGACGGAATCTTACGACAGACAATATTCGGACCGCACGCTGATCAGGCGCATTCTCGCGTATTTCCGTCCCCATCGCGGGAAGATGATGTTGCTCGTGTTGACGCTCGCGCTGAACTCAATAGCGGGAACCGCCGCGCCCATTCTCATCTCACGCGCGATTGACGTTGTCAGCAGGAATTCCGATCTGCGGACTATCGCAATTCTTTCAGTTGCCGTACTCCTGCTCGGCGTGCTCGCC
Organism: Spirochaetia bacterium; assembly: GCA_035530835.1. Classification (GTDB taxonomy): domain Bacteria; phylum Spirochaetota; class Spirochaetia; order DSM-27196; family DATKUC01; genus DATKUC01. The sequence goes on along the minus strand of DATKUC010000157.1, from coordinate 2,490 downwards.
TGGGTGTTCAACTACATCAGGCAGAAATCAACCGCCGAGGTGATAGGCGATGTGGTGCTCACGCTGCGAAGCGAAGTTTTAGAGAGGACGGTCCAGCACGACATGTCCTTCTTCGATGAGCACCCGTCCGGAAAGATGGTGAGCCGCATCACCTCGGACACACAGGACTTTTCGAATACCGTCACGCTGGTCGTCGAGTTCGTGAGTGAGTTCCTGCTCGTCGCGGTTCTTGCAGTCTGGCTCATCAATATCAACTGGTGGCTCACGCTGATTCTCGTCGCCATGGCACCTGTTGCAGTCGCCATCGCGCTCAGTTTCCGACGGCTTGCGCGGAAGGTTACGCAGAACGCACGTCGCGCGACAGCTGTCATCAATTCGCACATCCAGGAATCGGTCAGCGGAATCATGGTGGCAAAAACCTTCCGCCAGGAGAAGACGCTCTATTCAGGATTCGGAACCAACAACCGGCTCGCATATCGGGTCGGCCTGCGGCGCGGCATCGTTCTGAATCTGATCTTCCCGTTGATGGGAATAGCCGCAGGAGTCGGGAATGGATTGCTCGCCTATACCGGCGGCATTGCGACCCGCGGTGCGGGTATGACGCCAGGCGACTGGTACCTGTTCATGCAGGCGGTCGGGTTCTTCTGGTGGCCACTCCTGAGCATTGCAAGCTTCTGGAGTCAGTTTCAGGATGGTCTTTCGGCTGCCGAGCGCGCGTTTGCGCTCATCGATGCGGAGCCGGTGGTCCGTCAAACCGATTCTCAGCCACTCGAGACGGTTGCCGGAGAGATCGAGTTCCGTAATGTACGCTTCTCCTACTCCGATAAGGAGACGGTACTTACTGATTTCTCGCTCCATATCGGCGCGGGGGAGACTGTTGCATTCGTCGGCCACACCGGAGCGGGTAAATCCAGTATCGCGCGTCTTGTTGCGCGGTTCTACGAGTTCCAGGCCGGGACAATACTTGTCGATGGGCGGGATATCCGATCGATTGACCTTGGCGATTATCGCAAGCGGATCGGACTCGTGCCGCAGGATCCCTTCCTGTTCTCCGGCACAGTTGCCGACAACATCCGGTACGGCAACGCGCTTGCGACCGAGGATGATGTCCGCGCCGCCGCGGCCCACGTCGGAAACGGCGACTGGCTGAGCGACCTGCCGAACGGGCTTGAAACCGCAGTCGGCGAACGCGGCGCGTCGATCTCGCTCGGGCAGCGGCAGCTTGTCGCTCTCGCCCGCGTTCTCCTGAAGAACCCGGCTATCTTCATCCTCGACGAAGCGACCGCCAGCGTTGATCCGTTTACCGAAACGCAGATTCAGGAAGGATTGGCTACGGTGATGAAGGAGCGGACTGCAATCGTCATCGCTCACCGACTGTCTACAGTAAAAACAGCCGACAGGATAGTCGTACTGCAGAAAGGACAGATCATCGAACAGGGGACTCACGAAGGACTGCTCGCCTCAGGCGGACACTATTCGGAGTTGTACAACACCTACTTCAGACACCAGTCGCTTGAATACATCGAGAGCTTTGGTCGGGGGGAGGAGCCTGAGTCCCGCGACTGAGCAGCGGCTGAACCACTCCGGGGGCAGCCGCCAGTCGCTCAGGAGGCGGTGTTCGGATTCGGGTGCAGAAGCACCTCGTCGCGCCGGAATCTGCGGTGCACGAAAGGGATGAGGATAGCGGGTGGCACGAGCCATCCAAGCACGCGGAACAGCTTGTTCAACCAGCCCGGCACAATTACCGATTGTCCGCGGAAGACGCGGGGCAATGTGTAGGCCGCAAGCTGTTCCGGGAACATACGCGATATCTTGCCGAAGAACCCCTGCAGCTCGATCCGCCTGCGAACATCCTCATTGGTCATGACTCCACCCGGACAGAGCGCGCTTACCGAGATGTTGCTCTCCTTGAGCTCTTCGCGGATGGCCATGCTGAAGTTCAGCACGAATGTCTTCGATGGTGAATAGATTGGCTTGTAGGGCATCGGGAAGAATGCGGCAGCACTTGCAACATTCAGGATGTAGCCGTTTCTCGCCCTCCGCAACTCAGGAAGCAGCAGATAGGTGAGCTTGACCACGGCGAGCACATTCAGGTTCATCATCAGCTCGTGATCCACAAGCGGACGCCCGTCGAACCTGCCCGCAAGGTCGACACCTGCATTGTTGACCAGCATCCGCAATTGCACACCCAGATCGCGAACCCAGTGCTGAACCTGCTCCGGCGTCTGCGTGAGTGAAAGATCACACTCAAGAAACTCGGTTTGAACGCCGAAATCCGCACGGATCCGTTCGGCGATCGGCCCGAGGCCGGTGTCCGGAAGCGCAACCAGGAGGAGATTCATCCCCATCGCTGCGCACTCTTCGGCAATGGCCTTTCCAATTCCCGAACTTGCGCCTGTAACAAGCGCATACTTACCTGCCGAAACAGAATTTTTGCGTTCCATGATAAGGTGAAAGTATATAGCGAATGATCGTTCGGGTAAAGTGCGG
>DATKUC010000156.1:0-5192 GCA_035530835.1 Spirochaetia bacterium | reverse complement strand
AGGGACTTTTTCGTTTCTGGGCGATAATGGATTCGAACCATCGACCTCGTGCGTGTCGAGCACGCGCTCTAACCAACTGAGCTAACCGCCCGTCTCTGCGTTGACCGCACCGGTTCCGCAACCAGCGCGACACGCAGTAATATAGCATAGCAGAGATTATCGTTTCAATGACATCTCAACTCTTTCAAGCACTTTTTTACGGTCAAGCGGCTTAACAATGTAGTTTTTTGCGCCAAGCAGAAGTGACTTTTTCACCAGATCCTGTTTGCCAAGCGCGCTGATCATTATGATACAGGCGTCCTTGTCGAACTCTATGATCTTCTCCAGTGCGGTCACGCCATCCATCTTGGGCATAGTGATGTCCATCGTGACAAGATCAACATTTGGGAAGAGTTCTTTGTATTTTTCAAGACCGTCGAGTCCGTTTTCCGCAGTTCCCACGACTTCAAATCCTTCCGAGGTCAAAATCTGTCCGATCTGCTTGGCTATGAACATCGAATCATCAACGATGAGGACCCGATAAGGAGCACCAGTTTCACTCACACCCGTAGCCTTCCGCTCATTTATGCTTGGGAAATCCTGCTTTGCTTTCACCGGATTGCCCTCCTTTGTTCCAATCGTTCTCGTCCCACGTACTCAGGTGCGTTCGCGGATTGCAACGTTGATTTCGATTTTTCCCTGTGGTATCTCCATTGGCACAATGAGTGCCTCAACTTCAGGGTCCGAGACTTCCATATTGTCTCCGGTAAAGAGTGCCGGCGGGGTAAGGTCGAACTTGAAACCGAGGTTATGAAGCTTGGTTACCGCCTGGCCTGTGATCATGTTCGCAAGCTCGGTGATGCTTGCCTTTCCCATATCGTTCAATTCTTCGATAGGTTCCATGTCCATTGATGCTAACATCTGGTTGGCGATCTTTATCGCCGTGGCTTTTGTCATGTCGAACAGCACGCGACCTTCCACATCGCCTGCAAGACCAATGATAGCCGCGACCCCGAGTACGGGCATCGACGTCGATTTCAGATAAAGTTCGCCGCGCGTAATGGTGGTGTTCAGAACTTCTTTGATGACACTGTACGCCGACTCAACAAAGGGGTTGATGTACTCAACTCTCATACTGTGATACTCCTCCCGGTCAGATCTTCCTGTACGCGACCATATCATCGTCCCCGGTCGACTTCCAACGATCCGATTCCGGAATCCGTTCGTTCGCACCGAGTACCAAGACACCGTTCCTGTTCAGATGTTCATAAAAATCATCCAGAACCTTCTGCTGATCCTCAGGATTCAGAAAAGAAATAAGATCGCGTGCGACGATCAGATCAACATCAGGCAATGTGTTTGTGTGCAGTACGTCGTGATATTCAAAAAGGACAAGATCCTTGATTTCGGCACCGAAGGAATAGCCGTTTTTGCCGGAAACGGCGAATCCACGCCACGGGCGCGGCAACACTTCCTGAGGAAAGACCAGATTCGGCGCTGTCGAAATGTTCAGCAGGTCCTTATCACTTGCCCACACTTTCAATCGCGTCTTCGGATATTGCTGTTTGACCATGCACGCAAGGCTGTATGCTTCAAATCCCTTCCCACAACCAGGATTCCAGATGTTCAGAGACGTGCCAGCCGACGCGGGAAGCAGTTTGCGAGCGAGAGCAGCATAATCTTCCGACCAGAACCTGTCGGAAAATGGTGAAAAGAACGACGAGAGAAATGCCTGTGCATCGTCAGTCGAAGTCAGCTGCGAGTCTTCCTTTTTCGGTCCCCGCTCAGTGCGCCACTCCCTGAAACGTTTCTCCACCCATTCCCGATTTACCGATGTCACAAAGAAGTTCGCGAAAGTCGCAAGCGTCTCGGTCACAAAGGTGAAGCCAATGCTATCGGCCGTGCCGGCTGCCGCGCTCGCTTTCCCGCGGGAAGCAGGTGATCCGACGGGCTCCTGCGTCGCCTCTTTCGCTACCGGAACGGAAGCGTCGAAAATCTCAGCTCCCGAATACTGAGCCGGCTCGGTCACGCGCTCTTCATCACGCGAAAAGATGCGTTCCACGTCCAGGATGATGTAGAGTCTCCCGTCGTGCTCAACCACGCCGCTTATGTACTTAATGTTGATGTCTGCAAAAATCGGATGTGGCGGTTGAATCGAGGATGTCGCTATACCGACGACCTTATCGATCAGATCTACCACGACACCGATCAGGCTGTTCTCCAGGCGCAGTATCAATCCGTTTTCGGCGCCTTGTTCGTGCTCTTTTTCAAGCGAGAGATTGAACATCCGCCTGAGGTCAATAACCGAGATAATTTCACCGCGAAGATTGTACACTCCACGAACGAATGGCGGGCAATTCGGAACGTAGGTAAAGTGCGAGTACTTCGCAATTTCCTTTACCTTCATGATGTCGATTCCATAGTCCTTGCCGCCGAGCGAAAAGGTTACCATCTTGAAATCGACGTGCGATACCTGCTCGGTCTCGGCGGCGCGGTTATTCCTGCGCCTGGCAGGCTCAGTGCGGCCGGTTGTCTCACCGATTGACGTGCTCCCTTTGACCTTCATATAGTTCCGTGCCTACCCGATTGTTGTCTGCCGCTTGCGACGTTCTTCACGTTCACGTTGTAGCCCGAGCTCAAGAAGCTGACTCACGTCAATGATCAGCGAGACTGTCCCATCTCCGGTGATATTCGCTCCGGCGATACCCGGCGAATTGGTGTAGTGATCGCGAAGCGGCTTGATGACGACATCCTCTTCCCCGATGAGCCGATCAACTATCAGCCCCATTTTACGGTCGCCGCTACCCACAATCACGACGAAATAGAAATCCTTCTGCTCATCGGACGGAATCCTGAACAGTCGGTTCAGGCGTAACAAGGATATCACGTCTTCCCTGACATTGAACACCTCGTAATTGTCGATCATTTTTATCTCCGAAGGCCGGATACGATGACTCTCAATAACTGAGGTGATCGGAATTGCGTAGATTTCATCGCCCACGCGAACGAGCAGTCCCTGTATGATTGCCAGTGTGAGCGGTATCTTGATTATGAAACGCGTCCCGATTCCGCGTTCCGAACTCACGCTCACAGTTCCGTTCAGTTTGTCGATCTGTTTCTTGACTACATCCAGACCGACGCCACGGCCGGAAATATTCGTCACCGTCGCTGCCGTGGAGAATCCAGGCTGGAATATCAGATTGAACGCCTCAACGTCGGAAAGAGCTTTGCTCGGGTGAATCAATCCGCGCGAAATTGCCTTTTTCTTCACCGCTTCGACATCGATCCCCTTACCGTCGTCGGAAATCTCGATGATGATCATGTTGCCTTCATTCGTCGCGCGCAGCAGGAGTCTGCCCTCCTCGGTCTTGCCTGCTTCGGTTCGAGCCGCCGGATCCTCGATTCCATGGTCAATCGAATTGCGCACGCAGTGAATGAGCGGATCAAGAAGATCCTCTATGACCGACTTGTCGAGCTCGGTGTCCTCACCTTCGATAACAAGCTGAACCTTTTTCTTCAGGGAGCGTGAAAGGTCGCGAACGAGGCGAGGAAAACGGGAAAAAATCTGCGAGATGGGCACCATGCGGATACGCATGACACCTTCCTGCAGGTCACCGCTTATGCGCCCGAGATTCTGGGAAGTGCTCCGGAACTTGGCAACAGTGCTTTTCAGGGAACTGTGGAACGGATCGAAAAGGTTGAACAGTTCTCCATATCGCGACAAGATCTCCCGCTTGATGTCCTTCACCGAGCCGCCGTCCTGGATCGACTTCAGATAATCAGGAAGGCTATCAAAAAGCTCTTTCAATGAATTGCGAAATGATGTTTCCGCATTCTGCAGCGCCCCGAAGTTTTCCGAAAACTGGTTCGCAATCTGATTGAAGCTCGCCTTGGTAATCACAGTTTCGCTGACGAGATTGAGAAGATCGTCTATGCGGCGACTGTCAACACGCAGCACAGAGCCCATCACCACAGGCTTCTTCGCCTCACTGTCTCTGGCCGCAGGATCGGCCCCTTCGTCTGCCTCCGGAACCGTTGCGACAGTCGCCGACATCTGAGGTGCCTCGGGCAATTGCACGGGCGCCACTTCAGGTTCCCCGGCGGAGCCTGATTCAGAAGGGCCGACTATCTGCTCGACAGAGACGTCGGTCGTCACATCCGGCAGAGTAATTCGTTCGGCGACCTTTCTTCCACCTTCAGTTGCTGCCAGGAAATAATCAACAACGGGAAAAAACGTATCCTCGTAGAGTCTGTCGAACTCGGGTATGGTCTTCAGAATGGTGCCCAGTGACTTCAAAGCGGCAAATACCTGAATTCCACCCACGGTATTCATGGGATTATCTTTGTTGAAGTGAACTCGCACCCGAAACACGGTACGGTCCTGTCCTGCGGAGTTCTGCAGCTCAAGGACCTCATACTCGGTGAGGTCACCGGCAGCAGCGGTCGGGGTCCTGGACCGGGAACCGGTCGATGTTTGGGGCGGACGGGAAGCTGCCGCACGAGCAGGTGGTTTATCTGCCGCCTTCGCCGGAGATTGGACAACTGCTTTTCCTGGCTGCTTCGCCTTCTGCAGGTACCCCCGCAACACATCGACAGTACCGCTGATGTCTTCAGTATAGACTTGACCCTTAAGACGAGCCGAGAGCATCTCTTTCACGACATCAATCGCGCCCAGAAGTGTGTCAACGACCTCGCCCTCGACATCAAGCTCGTTCGAGCGAATTGAGTCGAGCACATCCTCGACAAGATGCGTAAACTCCGTAAGTTCCTGCATCTGGACCGTCGCCGCCGCGCCCTTGAGGGTGTGGGCCGCCCGGAAAATTTCGTCTACCGCGTCCCTGTCGTGTGGATTGTTCTCAAGCACCAGGATATTCTGCTCCAGCAGGTCCACCTGTAATTCAGCTTCAGCAAAAAAATCCTTGAGCAGTTCCTCGTTGGCCGGATCCAGATAATCGCTCATATTGCTCTAATTCTATACATACACCCTCTTTCGTCAAGACGCAGTCTTGATTTCGCACCCGGAATTGCCGGCGATCAAGAATGCGCTCTGAATGCACGATAATAAGTAAGAACCTGACTGACGTAACTGACGATAAGGAGAAGAACATGGACCGGCACCATTCTTCATCAGACCTTGCAGGACACCTATTGCGAATTGTGTGCCTGCTCCTGCTCGGAGTCGTATGGGCCATCGGCCCGGTCGACGCGGCGGA
>DATKUC010000155.1:0-10228 GCA_035530835.1 Spirochaetia bacterium | reverse complement strand
AACGTTGCGACGTACGAATCCACCAGAAGCTCAATTTGAGTTGTAACAGGAGCGCAGAATGGACCAACGCCCATTTTCCTGCCGCCTGCATAGCACGAGGAACTTGCAGTCAAAGTACTCGGTGCCACCGCCGCCTTCGGGCACGACAGAGGCGACGAACGTGCCCCATGCGACGGCCAGTTCTCCTGCCAACCGAACATCCTCTGTACATACTGCCACCTTCCATCGACCTTCACGTGCCAGGCGTGTGAGATATTCCGAAATGGCCTCACTGCCGAAGAGGGCAGGCGCGCCGGGTGGCAAGTGAACCGCGTGTTCGTCCCAGACAGAGGCGGGGTACTGACAGTCTTCCGCTGTAAGGGCTTCAGCGCATCGATCAAGCAATCGCCGAACTGCCTGACGCGACGACTCATGATTCTTCATGCCTCAACGTAGCAGGAAGGCGTTGCCGGATCGTTGCGATTAGACCATGAATCGCAGATTTTTCGCATTCTGGTGGCAAATCAACTATACTAGGGAGTGGCTGGGGCAATCGGTGTGGTAGCAGCATTCTGGAAACGCAACGGGGGGTGCCTGCTGTGTCCGGGCTCACGCTTCACCTGCTGGGACCGCCACTTCTGGTCGTGGACGGCAGATCGGTTGGAAATCTCCGGCGCAAGGCAATGGCGCTCATTGCCTATCTCGCTGTGGATCGTCATCCACACAGCCGCGACGCACTTGCAACCCTGTTCTGGCCGGAATACGGTCAATCCCGCGCACGGGCAAATCTCCGCCGCTGTCTGTTCGATGTGAATGAGGCGGTCGGTCACGGAGTCCTGACCTCCGATCAGGACACACTGAACCTTGGGTCAGAGAACCTGATGACCGACGTCGATGAGTTCCGGCGACTTGCCGCCGGCTGCGGCATGCATGACCGCGAGAAACCGTGCGAAACGTGCTCGACGATGTTGCGGCAGGCCGAGGAACTATACTCGAATGACTTTCTGTTTGGTTTCACCCTTCCCGACTGCACATACTTCGATGAGTGGCAACTTCTTCAGGGCGAACGATTGAGAATTGAACTTGCGGATGTGCTTGACAGACTCATCCGGCTTTGGGAGCAGGAAGGAGCTGCGTCCGAGGCTCTTGGATACGCACGACGGCTCCTTGCACTCGATCCGCTTGAGGAAAGTTCCCATCGAATACTGATTCGACTCTCTGCTCTTGCCGGCCAGAGGGCCGCTGCGATAAGGCAGTACGATCGCTGCGTGAAGCTTCTCAAAGATGAGCTTGATGCTGAACCGGATCCGTCGACGATTGAACTTGTTCACTCAATTCGGGAAAGGACATTCGTGAAAGGCGACTCAACGCCGCTTCGTATCCCTGCTTCCGACGAGTACTCGACGGCAGGTACTCTACCGGTTCAATTGCATCAACGCGATGCGGAAGCGTTTCTCGTTGCGGCATATGCGAACGGCTGCGCTGCCGCAGCCCTGGTGCGGGCAATCGATACCGCCGGCGGAACCGTACTTGAGCGGTGTGAGGGGATGCTCAGCGCAAAGCTACCTGATGTCGGCGCGGCTATCGAAGCGGCGATTGATTTCGAGCGCGATAACGGTGCACCGCTCCACATCGCAATACATGTTGCACGCGCCGACGCACCGATGGATCGACTCATGGCCCTGCTTTCTGCCTGCCCGGACGGGGAAATCCTGCTTTCTTCAACGGCTGCGGACCGGGCGCATGAGCGGCTCCCGCGTGGAGTATCCCTGCGTTCACTCGAATATCACCGGCTGATCGATCTCGGACCTCCAGAGCAGATATTCCAGGTAATTCACCCGGAACATATCAGACAGCTGCCGATACTCGAGACAGTCGACAGCCGACCGAATAATCTGCCGGAGGTCACCGGCCGATTCATCGGTCGCGACGACGAAATTGCTGAAATCGAGGAACTTATCGTTTCGGGCACTGCGCAGCTGATCACGCTGACCGGTCCAGCGGGAACCGGCAAGACGCGACTTTCGCTGCAGGCGGCGGCGCGGCTCATACATCATTTTGATGATGGCGCATTCTTCGTCGACCTTGGATCCGTTCGGGATGCGCGGTCCGTGCCCGCCGCAATATGCTCAGCACTTGCACTTCATGCACCGTCGGGAATCGCGTCCTCGGAGGACCGGACACTGACCGACTTTCTGCGTGGCCGCAGGATGCTCCTGCTCCTGGACAACTTCGAGCATCTCATTCAGGCTGCGACCTGGGTGAGTACGCTGGCTGCCGCGGCGCCGGGTGTGAAGTTCGTAGTCACGAGCAGACAGCGACTGGGCATCCGCGCGGAGCGGGAGTACTGTGTTTCGCCGCTTACGGTTCCCGATTGCGATGCCCCGTCGGCCTCGCTTCTTGCAACAGATTCGGTGCGACTCTTCTTCGATCGGGCCCGTGCTGTGGTTCCGGAAATAGAAGCAAACGACGCCACCGTGCAGATTGCGGCGAGGATATGCACTCGGCTCGATGGGCTTCCGCTTGCCATCGAGCTTGCGGCCGCACGTCTTAAGATTTTCACGCCACCGGAACTCCTTCACATGCTCGGTGACCGGTTCGCGGTGCTGACCGCAGGGCCGAGGGATCTGCCGGAACGGCAGCAGACGCTGAAGAGCGCGGTTGACTGGAGCTATGACCTGCTCGACGCGCATGAGAAACGCGTGTTCACTCTTTTTGCGGTGTTCTCCGGCGGCTGCACGTTGGAGGCAGCAGAATCTGTCTGCACTGACACGGCGGATCCGGAAGCGCCAGATGTGCTTTCGGCGATCGCGTCACTCGTCGACAAGAGCCTCCTCCGTTCAGTAGACGCAGGCGGCGAAAAGCGCTTCTCCTTTTTCGAGACAATCAGGGAGTATGCTGCCCTGATGCTCAGAGAGCATCCCGACGAGAATAGTGCACGGAAACGGCACGCGGAATTCTATCGTACAATGGCAATTGAAGCAGAGACGCAACTTCACTCGGCCGACCAGATAGCGTGGCTTGACCAGCTTGAGCGTGAGCACGAGAACATACGACAGGCGCTACGCTGGCTCATGGATTCAGGAATGTCCGAAAATGCTGTGGCAATGGCGACTGCGCTCGAGTGGTTCTGGTATCGATACGGACACGTGCGCGAAGCAAACCAGTGGCTCACCGAAACAGTTCATGCCGACCGTCACGACGGGTCCCCCTCGGAACAGGCGTCTGAAGGCCGTGCGCTCCGTTGCCTCGCGTGGTTCCAGCTTGTCGGCGGTGCCTGGGAGCAGTCGCGAGAGACCTATGAGGTGGCACTGAAGATTGCGCGGGCGTCAGGCGATCGGAAGAACGAGACGCTCGCACTTTCAGGCCTCGGGGCCGTTGAGCGCTGGATAGGCAATCATACTGAAGGTCGGGCTCACACGAACGCTTCGGTCTCACTTTCGCGTTCCCTCCGCGATCCTCTTCTTATCACGCTTTCCCTCATATGGGCGCACGCCACCCGAGGGGGCAAGTATGACGGAACTCCGCCGGTCGCCGAGCTCGACGAAGCACTTCAACTTGCTCGCCGACTCGGAGACCTTTGGTGCGAGGCGCACGCACATGATGGACTGGGAGACCTGTTTGCCGAGATGGGGAGACCGGAAGATGCGTTACCGCACTACCAGCAGGCGCTCGACGGATTCCGGATACTGAAGGACCGATGGCTTATGGCGTGGACCCTGCAAGGGTTGTGCCGCGTGCACCTGCTCAACCGTGACGCAGAGAGTGCGTGCGCGTGTATTCGTGAGAGCATCGGACACTTTTCGGAGCTCGGTGACAGAACAAACACCATCGCAATGCTCGGCTGGCTCGGTCGCGCATTTCTATCTTCCGGCAAGCTGAATGACGCCGCCACCGTGCTCGGAGCCTTTCTTTCCCTCGAGAAGACGACCATCGACGGCACGGTCCACTCCGAGCCGAACACCGAGTTCTCCCTCGCCTGCAAGAAGGCGAGAGCGACTGCACCCGGTGCGTGGATTTCGGGTGAAGTGATGACCTACGATCAGATCGTCGTTCACGTCACAGGGCGACATCGATATGATGCGGATCCTCCGAACCTTCCGGGAAAGCGAACATAACGGCGTGCTCATTCCGGATCACACCCCGCCTGTCGCGTGTGACGCACCATGTCCGCAAGCAGCTTGTTCGCGCCTGCTGGCCTGACGAAGGCGATATCAGGCGTCGGACTTTGCGCTGGTAACTGAGGCCCTGCCACGATACAATGGCGGCCGGGGAAATGCCCGTGCATGCTGCGCGGATCGCAATCCCCGGGTCCCCTAACCTGACGAACGGGAGTTGCTTTTCTTCATGCTAAAGTCAGAACGCGTGCGAATACCACGGCGACAGGCGCTTGGGATGATATTGCCCTATGTCGGTACACGGTTGAAGGCACAGCTTTCAACAGTTGCCTTCATCGTCATCTACATGGTGCTGTTTCAGGTCCTGGTACTGGGCATTCCACTCAGAGATACGCTCCTGGTCAGCGCGGGCGTCGGGGGTGTCATCTTCGGACTGACATTCTTCCTCGAGGGTCTCCTGTTGGGAATAATGCCACTCGGTGAGGCATGCGGTCTGTTCCTGCCACAACGGATGCCCCTTGCATTCATTCTGATCTTCGGCCTCGTGCTCGGCGTGGGTGCGACCTTCGCAGAGCCCGCAATCAGTTTCCTTCGTCAGGCGGGCGCTTCGCTCGATGCGTGGAAGGCTCCGCTTCTGTTTGCGCTGCTGAATAGATACGCGCTGTTGCTCGTGCTCGCGATCGGAGGTGGAGTGGGAATCGCCGTACTCTTCGGCGTGCTCCGCTTCATCTACGATCTTCCGATGAAGCCGTTTCTCCTGGTTACTGTGCCGCTTCTGATTGCGATGACGCTCGTTGCCTGGCGGATGCAGGGAATGAAAGCGGTCATCGATCTTGCGTGGGACTCAGGAGCTGTCACGACGGGGCCGGTAACTGTTCCTCTCGTCCTTGCGCTGGGAGTCGGAATCTCGCGTGTCACTGCCCGCAGCGCGAACCGTCTTTCAGGTTTCGGCGTCGTCGCGCTTGCCTCGGCATTTCCTATCCTGACGGTTATGGCCCTGGGGATGGTTCTCTCCCACCATGCGCCGCAGCCGATGACAAAGGATGCGTTTCTCGCGCCGCAGAATCGCGCAGTCGTCGAGTCACTGTTCTCCGATCAGGCGCAGATGAAAGAGTACCTGGCGCAGATAGGCTCCGGCGAGACCGGAACTGCTGTCTCGTCGGCGGTGGCCCAGGGGGCATCCGGATTTCTGCGTGACAGCGCGCGATCGGCCGTCCAGGCCATCCTTCCCCTCTCACTGTTACTCGTGCTGACCATTGTAGTCATTCTCAGAGAGCGTCTACCGCGGGTAGATGAGATAGCGTTCGGCATTGGACTGGCGGTCGTGGGACTATTCCTGTTCAACGCCGGAATGGAGATAGGTCTTGCCAACATAGGCCGACAGGCCGGGAGTAGTCTGCCCGCGTCGTTCACCGCGATTCCGGCACACGGAGGAACACAGGTAATCAGAAACTTCGATCCATCGATCGTGCAGACCGCCGTGACCCCGACTGGAAAGAGCGTCAGGTTCTTCTACCTCGACAACGGCGGAAGCGTGATTCGTATACCCTATGATCCTGCGGGGTACGATCGATACCGGTCCGAATACCACTACCATCCAACGCGTGGACCGCTTTTCGGTTCCCGCTCGGATCCGCTGGGTTTTGTGGTCATACTTCTGTTTGCGCTTCTCCTGGGGGTGAGTGCAACGATGGCGGAGCCAAGTCTCTCAGCTCTGGGAATCACGGTCGAAGATCTGACTGTCGGAACCTTTCCCCGCGCCCTGCTGGTGCGGGCGGTCGCAGCCGGAGTCGGCGCGGGGATGACCGTCGGGTTTGCGAAGATCCTCTGGAATCTCCCGATGATCTGGCTGGTGGTTCCGATCTACATACTGCTTGCTATCCTTACACTTTTTTCGAGCGAAGAGTTCGTTGCGATTGCCTGGGACAGTGCCGGCGTAACGACAGGGCCGGTGACTGTACCGCTGGTACTCGCGACCGGCGCGGGGATCAGCCAGCAGATGGGAATCACTGAAGGGTTCGGAATACTTGCCATGGCGTCGGCATTTCCCGTGCTGAGTGTGCTGCTGGTTGGTTTCAGGACGGCTCGCAAACAGGCGCGCGCGCTGCAGGCGATGGAGTAGGCGTTATGTACGAAGAACTCGTTCGGCGGCAAAAACTCTCGAAAATCACCTGCTGGGTCTATCGAAATCTCTCCCCGTATGTCAACGAAGTGATGCGTGAACTTGCACTTCCGGAAGTCTACCTTCAGTCCGCACGCTCAGTCGTACTTGAATCGAAACGCAGCCTCCTCGGTTTGCGGTCCCAGACGCGACTCGACGAGAACCTGTGCGACATCTACCGGTTCTACGTGCCGCAGAAGTACGAACTCCAGGTGATGTCGACCGTCGCCACCCGTGCAGACCTTTTCATGCCTGGCCGCGGTTCGATCTACAGTGAAGAGGTAACGCTGCTGCGCCGCACGGAGCTGGAGTTCGACGATTCCGTGCTGAAGGAACTCGATCAGGCCCGGCTTCCCATCCAGACTGGCTTCGCCGGCATCTGCTGCATAGTCCAGCGCGGTGACGGGAATCTTCTTGCCCGTTCGATTCTGGAGATGGGATTCTCGGTACCGGTGGTAACCTACGGCAAAGGAATGGGCATTCGCGACAAGCTCGGCCTCCTGCGCATCACTATTCCGGTGGATAAAGAGGTGATCTACTTCGTTGTCAGCAAGCAGGATGCCGAAGAGGTGCTCCGCCTCGTCAGCGACAAGGCGCGGCTCGAACATCCGGGCCGCGGTTTCATCTACCTGTTTCCAATACGCAACGCAGTCCTGAACACGAAGATTCACCGCGGTGCTGTTGAACAGGTTGCCAGCATCGAGCAGATAGTCGCCGCGATTGACGAGCTCTCCGGGAACGCAGTGTGGCGCAGACGCACGGCCGCATCCCGCCGCTTATGGGGAAAAAAGCGCTTTCCCATGCTGACCGAACTTGCGAACTACACGATTATCGACGTGGAGGGTCACACCGCGGATCTGGTGCGGAGGGCAATGGATGCCGGGGCGGGAGGTGCAACGCTGTCTGCACTCCGGTTCGAGCAGTACGCGCATGAAGCCACCGGTACCGAGGCGCGCTCGCGTGAGATGAGCGATCTCATCATCGACAAGAAACTTGTCGAACATATCCTGGCAAGCTCACTTGCGCACGGACTGGCAACCGAACACTCGAACGCCTCGGTCGAACTCAGCAGCGTTGAAATGGCAAGCACCTATCAGACTGATTAGTGGATCAAGGAAATATCGATTAGTTCCTCAAAATAGCTGACCGTAACTGTCAGTAATGAAGTGTCATACTTGCCCTCGATAACTCCCGAGGAGGTCATGACATGAACTGGTACGTACTGTATAACATGGGTAAGGATCGTCAACGGGAACTGCTCGATCATGCGCAGCGGATGCGGATGGCGGAAGCAGGCAGGTCGATTCGCAAACGTGAGAGTCGGCGCAGAAGTCTTTCTCCATTTTTCAGACGACTGCTCAAGCTCTCTGTTGCGAAATGAGGGAGCGCGGCGTGGCCAAGTCCGACAGTCTTCTCTCAATTCTCTGGATGCTGCAGTCACGGGGAAAGATGACTGCACTTGAGCTCTCGCAGGAGCTCGATGTAGACGTTCGGACCGTGTACCGTTACATCGACTCACTCTCCGCAAGTGGTGCGCCGATCATCGCAGAATCCGGCCCGAACGGCGGCTACACTCTACTCGACACGTTCCGCGAGACGCCGCTCTATTTCACAAAAGCAGAACGAGTCGCACTTGCGCACGCCTCCCTTTTCGCACAACGCGCGGGGTATCCCTTTTCAGACGCGCTGAATAGCGCGCTGGCGAAGATGGAACAACGCATGAGTCCGGAACAGCTTTCAAACTTGCAGCAGCACGTTTCGGGTCTTCACGTGATCGAACCCGGGAACGCGGAGATCACCTTAGCTCGTGAGGATTCAACAGATGCCCTCAACGATCGGTCCCGACACGGTGTCGAAGTGAGACTTCGTGTCATGGAGGAGGCGATTGCCGATGCCAGACGGTTGACGATCACCCACCGACGTGACCTTACCGAGAAACCTCTGTCGCGACAGATCGATCCGTACGGACTCATATACTGGCATGAAACCTGGTATCTCATTGGCTTTTGTCTGCTCAGACAGGATATTCGAATGTTCCGGTGCGACCGGATTATCGACACTGTTGCAGATGACGCACATTTCTCCCGCCCGCGCAACTTCTCGGCCCGAGAGTACTTTCTGAGCCAGATGGTACCCGTCGATTCGTTTGCCGACACGGTCACGGTTCGTATCGCCGGAACGGCACGGGCGATCGACAGCCTGTCGCGCCACTGGTACTATCGCAACTTCATCCGCGAGCAGACTATGAGTTCGCTCGGATTCGCGATCGAGCCGGAAGAAGCTATTGAGTATCTGCCGGATGTGCTGATTTCGTATGGAACCTCGCTGCGAGTTGTAGAACCTGAAGCTCTGCAACTCGCTCTGAGTGAGAAGGCGAAAGAGGTTCTTTCAGTCTACCAGTCCGGGTGGTCGCCGTCAGCGGCGGTGCCTCTACCGCCAGACGGCGAGGATGCCGCCGAAGACGGCGTAGGTAAGTAGAAAGAGTCCGTTGTTAATAACAAGGACCACCGGCTTTCTGCCTTCCCAGAGGGTATTCAGACTGTGCGTCAGCGCGAACCCCGCCCAGATCACAATCCCTACGAGCAATCCCGCGCCGAAACTTGCCGCCTTCACACTATGCACCACGACCATCATGCCATAGACCAGAAGAAGTGATGCGATAATGCCGTTCAGAAACAGCATCGGCATGCCCTTCTTGTCTTCCTCGGTCATTTCATGTTTGGGATCCACGCCGCGTGCCTTCATCCATGGTACCGCAAACAAAAGAGGTGAATACCAGACCCAGCTCAATATGAAATTGACCAGCGCTAACACAATCAGAGGCAGAACTGAAACTGTGAAATCAATCATGACACACTCCTTCTACGTGCCGGAATAGAGACCCGAATCAATGCCTTGTCGATGCATTTCTATGTATTCGATGTCGCGCTGGTAGAGCAGATGATGTCCGTCCTGCATGTTGTTCCTGAACGCCTCGATGCCCGCTTCCGCTCCGCTCACAAGAAAATCGAGCAGCTGCCGAAGCCGTTCGGCAACCATCTCCGCCAAACCGCGGCGTTTCTGCGGCTCAAGACCGTATGCATCACAGAACCGCCGTGCACGGGCGATCTGTTCGCCCGGAGTTCCAAATCCATCAGTGTTATGCGGATTGGTGAAGGGTGCCCATCTGTATAGGGCGTATGCTATATCCCAGGTTCTCGGACCCGGGTGAGCGGCATCGAAGTCGATTATTCCTACGGCGTTCGTTCCATCGAAAACGACATTGTAAGGAGCGTAGTCGCCGTGGCAGACGACTTCCACCGGAGAACGCTGCTTCAGCTGCCAGGTGCCGCCCTCATGGAGAAAGTCCGCAGTTGCGTCATGATAGGAGCGCAACAGTCTGGCAGCACTGATAAGTGCAGCCTCCGATCTGACATTATCAGGAAGCGGATAGTTGCTTACGGTGCCCGGAAGAAAGGTGAGGATCTCCTCTCCGGAATCGCTGAACCCGACGGGGAATGGGGCCCGATCGAAACCGTGCGCGCGAACGTGAGACAGCAGCCGATGCACTGTCGCAGACCACGGTCCTGCAGGTCGACGAACAAACTCACCATCCCTGAGTATCTCACGGTTTCCACCGCCAAGAAAGACTTCCACCTTACCTCCGGCGACTTCACCTGTATCATTACCGAAAAACCCTATCTGCGTCTACAAAGGACTCGCTACATTTCAGTTATAAACTATACTATTGCGAAGGCGTGCGCGGGGTTCTCTACGGTTATGCGTTCGATATCGGTGTCGGATACGCCAATTGCCCGGAGCCGGGGCAGAAATGTGTCAGATAGTACAGTAAACGGCTTCTGTGTTCCTCCGCCCGGCTCGCCTACGTGGTACCAGCCGGCGTCGTGCGAAAGGAGAATCCGGTCCGCGAAGCCGTCGCGAATCAGCCTGAGAGCATACGCTTCGTGCCGGTCGTCCATTCCCCAGCCGA
>DATKUC010000154.1:0-17622 GCA_035530835.1 Spirochaetia bacterium | reverse complement strand
TACATCATGTGCGGCACACTGGTTGGCCTTGCCGGATTTCTCTACGCATCACGGGTCGGAACAATCACCGTCAATCTCGGCCGCGACTGGGAGATGATGGCTCTTGCCGCTGTGGTTCTGGGCGGGGTGAGCACCATGGGCGGTTCGGGAAACCTCGTCGGGGTGCTATTCGGCGCCATGATCCTTTCCACGATCGATAACGGACTTGTGCTCGCGGGAGCACCTGAGTTCTGGCGGATGTTCATCCAGGGGAGCGCGATTGTGGCAGCGATAACAGTCGATGCAGTTATCGAGCAGCGCATCAGATCGGTGTTCTCCCATCGAAAGGCTTGAGGGACAAACAGTGAAGGAGTTCGCGCGAAGATACCGCTGGGAGTTGTTCATAGTCGCGATGCTTGCAATCGCGGTCATCTGGTCATCCGGATTGTCGCCGTTCTATCTGGCTGCACAGCAGCTGCTCTACTCGTCCCGGAACTTCGTATTCACCGGAATCATGGCGATGGGACTGATGATGATCATTGTCACCGGAGAGATGGATCTGTCGCTGCCTTCGATTCTCGCGGTCTGCACGGTGGCGCTGGCGAAGTTCTCGAGCTGGAGTATTCCCCTCGCGCTTGCTCTTCCGGCAATTGTTGGCGTCGGTGCGTTGCTCGGCTTCCTGAACGGGGTGCTCGTCACGCGACTCAAGCTGCCGTCACTCGCGGTGACGCTCGGTACCATGGGAGCGTACCGCGGACTCGCATTCATAATCGGTTCCGAGGTGGGTTACACCTCGTTCAACGGACAGTACCTGTGGCTCGGTGCTTCAAACATCGGCAAGAGCGCAATTCCGGTCATGCTCATCGTCTATGTGGTCTGCGCCGCTGCATTCGTGCTCCTCGCGCACTTCACCACTTTTGGCAGACGTTGCTTCGCGGTTGGTAACAACGCGCCGGCAGTACGGTATTCGGGGGGCAACGTCGAACTGATCAAAACTGCGGCGTACGTGATAGGCGGGATCACTGCGGCACTCGGAGCGTGGGTCTTCATCGGTCAGTTCGGTTCGGCGCGTGGCGATAATGCAAATGGAGTAATTCTCGGGGTCATTACCGCCGTGGTGCTCGGGGGGGTCGACATCAACGGTGGCAAAGGAACAGTCGGCGGCGTCCTGCTTTCTATTCTCTTTCTGTGGACACTTCGCAACGGCATGGGGCTGGCAAACATCGCGGGTCCCGTGGAGCAGCTCATCATCGGTGTGTTTCTGGTAACAAGCGTCATCATCTCGAATCTGCCTGAGATGGATGTCGTTCGTCGGATTCGCGTACGCCGGGAGCGGGTTGTTTCCGCTCCCGATAAGCTACGATAGGGGGAAGTTGTGAAGAAGTTAGTTGCAGTCCTTGTGGGGGTTCTGCTTTCGGCGGGACTCGTCTTCGCGAGCGGGACGACCGAAAGCGGGGCGTCCACGGCAAAGAAGGGCGGTTATCGCCTGTTCATGAACCCGAAGTTCACGGGTCTCGCATATTTCGAAGTCTGCGCAAACGGGGCCAAGGAGGCGGCCGCCGAACTCGGAGACACCTTTGTCTATACCGGATCCGAGCAGGCAGACGTGCAGCTTCAGGTGCAGTCACTGCAGAATATCATTGCGCAGAAACCGGACGCCATCATTGTATCGGCGATCGATCTGAATGCAGTTGCCCCGCCGCTCCGGCAGGCGATGGCTCAGGGCATCAAGGTTGTCTCCTACGATGCGGATACCGCTACCGATGCGCGCGACTTTTTCGTCAACCAGATGTCATATGAAGGTGCCGCACGCACCATGCTCGACTGTGCGCTGCTCGACGCCCCGCAGGGCGGAGAAATTGCGTTCATAGCCGCCTCGCCAACGAGCCCGAATCACATGGCGCATATCCGCATCATGACAGAGCTCACGAAGACCGACCCGAAGTACAGTGTGTTCAAGCCGGTCGCCACGCAGTTTGCCGCGGATGATGAGGCAAAGAGCATCGAAGTCGCCGTCAATCTCATGCAGGCATATCCGAACCTGAAGGTGATCATCTCCTCTTCAGCGGTGTCGGCACCTGCAGCGGCGCGCGCAATCGAGACCATCGGCAAGGTTGGAAAAGTCTTTGCGACCGGTGTTGCGCTCCCAAGCTCAATAAAGAGCTACCTGAAGGATGGATCGCAGAAAGCATTCTTCATCTGGGACCCCGCGATGCTCGGATATCTTTCGGTATACGCAGCACATGCGGCGCTCGACGGTTCACTGAAGAAGGCCGAAGGGTCAACGTTCTCAGCAGGAAAGCTGAAAGAGTTCACGGTTGGGAAGGATGGAGAGATCGTCTACGGACGGCCGCTCATTTTCACGCCGGAAAACATCGACCAGTATAATTTCTAGCTAATCCATTTCCTGTCGGTCCCGACCGGTTGCGCCGGAGCCGGCAGGAATCCTTCAGTGGCTCCTCGTTGCATCTTTCGTCGGTACCGCGTAGACTCCCTCCGTTGTGACATCATCAGCTTTCTCCAGGTTTCCATACGACCCTTCGAGGTCGCCTTTTTTTTATGGGTGGACAGTCCTCGCGCTCGGCACAATCGGCCTCGTCATGACCACGCCGGGCCAGACAATCGGCGTTTCAGTATTCACCGGATCGCTCGTCAGCGCGCTCGGTGTCACGAGAAGCGATCTCAGCCTTGCCTACCTGATCGGTACCTCCGGAAGCGCGATTCTCCTTACGGCTGCGGGTCGCCTGTATGACCGCGTCGGTGCACGCATAGTTGCGGCAGGCTCCGCCGCGCTGCTCGGCGGCGTGCTGGTCCTTGCCTCATATTCGGACACGGTCTCAAGAGCCGTGACGTCGCTTGTGGGAGGACGGGACGCGGCGCTCGTTGCGTTTATCGTCATCACCCTCACCTTCTTCCTGCTTCGATTCTCCGGCCAGGGCATGCTCGCGATCTCGTCCCGGAACATGGTGATGGAGTGGTTCGACAGGCAGCGCGGCAAGGCAAACGCAGTAATGGGAATTGCCGTGTCGTTTGGATTTTCGTTTGCTCCGCAGGTTTTTGAGTGGTTGGTTCAGCACAACGGGTGGCGCGGCGCCTGGAGAGTGCTCGCGCTGGTACTGCTCGGATTCGCGCCACTTGCACTCATCACCTTCCGAAACCGGCCGGAAGATCACGGTCTGGTCCCGGACGGGAACGCCACTGCTCCCGCGCGGCGCACGTCGCAGACGGCCGTACCTGCAATTGACTTCACGCTGAAAGAGGCGCGCAGAACCTTTGCCTTCTGGCTTTTCAGTCTCGCAGTTCTCATGTCAGCCCTTCTCGGAACTGCCTACACCTTTCACATTGTGTCGATGTTTCATGCCGCCGGAATGAGCGAATCGGCCGCGGTCGGAATTTTCCTTCCGAGCTCGGTTGTCGCCGTCATCTTCCAGTTTGTCGGTAGCTGGGCAAGTGACTACATCAAATTGAAGTACCTGGCAATGGTTCAGCTCATCGGACTCGTGACAGTCTCCTGCGGGGTTGCGTTTCTCGCGCCTGGCTGGCCGGTGATACTCTGCATCGTCGGATATGGACTGAACCAGGGAATGATGGGGATTCTCAATAACGTTACCTGGCCACAATATTTCGGCCGCAAACACCTTGGAGCCATTTCCGGCTTCGCCGCCGCACTCGGAGTTGCCGGCAGTGCAGCTGGTCCCTACCTTTTCAGCGTTGTCCGTGACGTGACCGGTGCGTACCGGTGGGCTGCAGTGATCTGCGGAGCTCTCTGCGTTCTCCTTTTTGCAGGATCCTGGTGGGCCGATCGACCTCGGCCCCCCCGTCGTGACGAGGTTGACACCCCGGTGATGGAGGCGTAGCCTTTGCCAAGAGACATTGATGAGCACTGGCAACGATTTTCCGGACGAAGACTTGCAACAAGCCGAGCCCGTTGACAACCGTGCGTTCCTCGACCTCGTATCGGACAGTGCCGGGCCACTCTTTTCGATTGCTCGAATTGTCGTAGCAACCCGGGGGAGATCGGGCGAGATATGTTCGAGACTCCTGCTCGGGGAATTGCATACTCAGGCCGCATCGGCCGAAGAACTTCTTGACTCCTACGGCGCGCGACGAAACGGCAGCTGGCGAAGACTGCGGGCAAGTGTCGCAGGTCTGAAGCTCTTTTCCGAAGTCGCATACATCCTGTTTCACATTCGCCTGTTCATGCCCCGGTACCACCTGCTTCCGGTTACGCCGGATTTTGCTGAAGCAACTCAGCGCGCCACCGACTTTGCGTGCCGGACAATCACGGGCTATTCGGCACGCCTTCTCGAATATGCGCGTGATCTCGGTCTGGTCGAGCTGAAGACCGCCCGCAGCGCCGAGGATTTCGTCGAAAGACTGCCGGTCGGCGAGCTCCCCCAGGATTGCGGAACCGAGAGCGTTCAATCTGCCGAAGAGACCGTGGTCTATCTTGCGACTGCGTTTCTGAACCTGGCGGAGGATGGCCATATGCTGCAGGCACGTTCGGACACTCGTCAGCTGGCAGCGAACCTCATCCCCGATCCGATCAACGAAGAGGACATCAGGCGGCTCGAGGACGCGTTCCACGGTCTGCAGGCGCGCTACGATACCTACGTCGCGGACACGAACCTTGAATCGATAGACAGAGATCTTCCGGTTCTCCGGGGGCACATAACAGTCATCTATCACCTTCTTCAAACCGCAACCGCTCTGTGTCATCACTACGAACGCCATATCAGCCTTGCGCGCAGAGTTCCGGGACTGGTCGTCAACGCAGTTGTCGATCGGGACGAGTTACTCGAGTTTCTTGTCGACTATTCGATCCGGTACGCCGATCTGTACGTGCGGCAGACCCGTGAACTCTGCCAGAACATGCTTCGTCGCTACTCGGTCCCGGGCACTGTCGAGGTACCGGTGCCGCGCTATCGCGGCTTTCACGTTAGGCCGACGACCCTTATTGCGCGAATCGTCAGGCACTACGGCGCAGAGGTCCGCATGCAGATCGACGGCGAAGAGTACGACGCCGCGGTTCCGTTCGACCTGTTTCGAGCGAACGAAAAGCTGAATGCCGACAAGCGCCGAGCGATAGCGGCCGACGCAATCGGCATTCTCCATGTTGAACCGGCCCTCCTCGATCGGTCCCGGGAAGAACTCGTACGAGCGGTTGCACGGCGACTCTTCGAACAGCGGAAACTAGTACTCTACGATCGGACACTCTCACTCGAAGACGTAGCCCTGCGGATCGACGCACCGGCCGAAGATTGCGTTGTCGATGCTCTGCTCAAGTTATTCACTCTCGGCAAGATCGACGTGGAACTCCCCGCGTTTGCCACCTTTCTCGGCGACCGCAGGGTTATCGCGGATATCAAGCTGCTCGCTGAACAGAACTACGGCGAGGACGATTTCGGCAACAACCTGGCACTTCCGGGTGAGCTTTCCTACCTCAGGCGATAACCCGCATGCGGAACTTCATCCTCCTGCGCGCCGCTCCTTGGTGAAACCTCTTGCCTGCTGGTGAATCTTCTTCCAGCGCTCCTCGCGCTCCCTGCGGGCCTGTTCGGCACTCTTCAGCACCGTCCCTTCGTCCTCCTTTACGAGCTCGAGATAGTTCGCAAACCGCGCAAACTCCAGCGCTCCATCGGCAAGTGCCGCCTGGACAGCGCAGCCTGGCTCAACCGTGTGAGTGCAGTCGCTGTACCGGCAACCTGCGGCAATCTCGGCCACATCGGAGAACGATGCGTCCAGAGCCTCTCGTGCTGCCCACGGCTGCAGCTCCCGCAATCCCGGTGTGTCGATGATCGCGCCGCCGCCCTGAACCGGCACCAGCTGGCGAGCTACCGTCGTGTGCCGGCCCCTGAGATCTCCTTTGCGCAGCTTTCCCACGCGAAGAAGCTGGCTGCCGGTAAGCGCATTAACGAGCGTGGATTTGCCGCTTCCGGATGGGCCGATCAGTACCGCGGTCTTGTGCCGCGCGAGAAGTCTGCGCAACTCAGCCAAACCGGCGCCGGTCACGCCGCTTGAGAGAATGAGTTCCACCCCCGGCGCGGCGGCAGAGATTTCGGCAGCAGACTGCTCGACGTTTGCGGCAATGTCCGTCTTGTTTAGCAGGATGACGGGAACCGCGCCACTCTCCCACGCAATCGTTGCATACCGCTCGGCCGCCCTCGGGTTACATCGTCGTCCACCGTCAAGGCTGAACGTGATGAGTACCAGGTCGACGTTTGCCGCGAGCACTTGAGCAAGCGCCGCCTCACCTGAATCCCTGCGCCGCACGGCCGAGCTGCGCGCCATGCAACCTGAAACGCGAAGTGGCGCAGCCGGTTCATCCACCTCGGATACGGCGACCCAGTCCCCGACAACGGGGTACTCTTCGAGCGCCGCAATACGATACTCGAATGCACCGGTGATCCGCGCCGCCTGTTCGCAGAGGTTCGTCATTACTGTATAGAGTCCGCGGTCCACCCGGGTCACGCGACCGGGCATCACCTGATCTCCGAACTGTGCCTGAAACAACTCACTCAGCCGTTGCGTCCATCCAATCATGCTCAGCTGTTCGTAACCGTCATCTTGACAGCTCATAGTCCCTCCGCGCTTTCGATCATGGCAAACGGAAATGGAAGCCTTGTCAGCGGTTTTGCCGCGAGCGTAAAGAGACGCATTTCGTCGTCGTCTGCGGCCACCCTGTTTGCCCGGAGAAATCCACACTTTGTGCAGCGGTGTATGACCGCCCACTCTCCACTTTCCTTTATCCAGATGCCGACTGGCTGCATCTTCCCGCGGCAGCCGGAACGCCTGTCGCCGATCCGCAGATCGACGTGAGCGCTCCAGAGGCAGAACGGACAGTGATTTCGCTGCTCGCTACCTGAGTCCGCGGGTGCGACAGTTCGTCCGCAATTCAGACAAATAAAGGTTTCGGTATCCTGCGCATTGAGTCGTTGGTATCGCGACATCTCAACATCCCCTGAAATAGATTTCGTGAATATGGAATGAGACAAATGATGGATGTGATGGTCCTGCGATTATGTAGAAGAGTGTTGTTGATTTACGTGTGCGGTGCGGTGCGGTGGGAAGAGTACGGGAAATGGGAGATCGACGGAAAAATCAGTTCAATCTCACAGTCCCGCGCAGGACCACCTGGATACAAAGGCCGACATGAACTACCTCCCTGTGTCAGTAATTGAGTCACGGTAGCCTTCGGATCAATTCATGTCAATAGCGTGGACGCCGGCAATTCCCATCGGCGGCCAAAATCGCTACACTGCCGCAATGAGAATTTCCGACATCATTACCAGCAGACATCCGGTCTTTTCGTTCGAGTTTTTTCCGCCAAAGACCGACATGGATGCCGATGCGCTGTTCGAAACTGCACGAACGCTCCGGACGCTCGAGCCTGACTTCATCTCGGTGACCTGGGGCGCTGGCGGCGGAACCCGTCGCAAGACGCTTGAGATCACCACTTCGATCAAGAAGAAACTGAACGTCGAAACGATGTCTCACCTCACCTGCGTCGGCGTATCCCGGATGGAACTGGATTCGATTCTCGACGAAATCCGGGAACTCGGTCTCGAAAATGTGCTCGCGCTGCGGGGGGATCCGCCGCGCGGCGAAACGGACTTCGTACCCCACCCGGAAGGACTTTCTCACGCACGGGAGCTCGTGGAGCACATTCGTTCCCGGTGGAGTTTCTGCCTCGGGGTTGCCGGTTATCCTGAGGGCCATCCGGAAGTGCCGGATCTGGAACGCGACCTCATGTTCCTGAAACAGAAGGTTGATGCGGGGGCGGATTTCGTAACCACGCAGCTGTTTTTCGACAACAGTGCGTACTTCCGATTCGTTGAGAGTGCGCGAGCGATTGGAATATCGGTTCCGATTATCCCGGGAATCATGCCCGTCACGAACGTAAAACAGATCAAACGCTTCACCGAGACGTGCGGAGCGACAATTCCCGTCCGGCTTTCGGAGCAACTTGAACAGCTCCAGGAGGATCGGGAAGCAGTCGTCGAGTACGGCATAGAGTATGCCACGGGGCAGTGTGAGGAACTACTTGCTCATGGTGCTCCGGGCATTCACTTCTACACGCTGAACCGGTCGCATTCCACGTTTCAGATCCTGAGCCGTCTGCGTGGAGCTTCGTACGGCGCTAGGAAATCTCCCGGTCAAGCCGCGCAAGACCGTCAAACAGAAGCTCGATAAAAGCGGGACGGTCCACATCGAGCAATACACGCGCATTTGCCTTGTGTTCGGGAGTACTGCGGCGATCTGCAACGGTCATGCCGCGCGTGATCTCTCCTTTCGTTTCAACGGCGACATACAGATCCTCGTACCGGAACAGTTCGGGACGAATGAGATAGGCTATTGAGCACGGGTCGTGCAGAGCCGGGCCCGGCATGCCTATTCTGCGATAATGCGTCCCGTAGAAGGTCAGAAGCTCGGAAACCAGGCGTGAAGCTTTGCCGCGCGTGCGCAGTTCCTCGATCTCCTTCTCAGTCATGTATGCGCGGTGGGTCACGTCGAGTCCACTCATTGCAATCGGGATACCTGCCGCAAATACCTCCTGCGCTGCCTCCGGATCCGTGTAGATATTGAACTCGGCCGTCATGGTGATGTTGCCGTGTGCAAGTCCGCCCCCCATCATCGATATGAGACGCACCTTCTGCTTCAGTTCCGGGCGCTCGCGGAAGAGCACTGCGATATTTGTCTGCGGACCGATCGGCACGAGCGTGATCGGATTGTCGGCTGATTCAAGTACCCGGGCCAGGAGCTTCTGCGCCCCGTCCTTCTCGGCTTCGAATGCCGGCGGCGGAAGTGAAGGTCCATCAAGGCCGCTTTCTCCGTGGACACTTGCTCCGACTTCAAGCCGCTGCACCAGTGGCTGCCGCGCCCCTGAGGCTACCGGTATTCTGTGCCCGGCCAGACTCAGAATCTTCAGCGCGTTTGTAGTCACCTTCTCAATGGTCTGGTTTCCCGCCACCGTCGTCACCGCACGCAACGTGCACGCTTCAGGATAGGCGAGCGCAAGAAGAATCGCTATTGCATCGTCATGTCCGGGGTCGGTATCGATGATAAGGTCGTGCATGCGTGGAACCTCCAACTATTCGCGTTCAGTTGCGTATGATAGTCGCATCGAACCGGGACGTGCAACCTCAATTACGGTCGGCGGGTTGACGTGATCTGCCGGCCGGTTCATCATTGGCCGTTATGAGTTTTACACCTCGCTTCAAGTGCCTGATTATCGATCATGACGACACCGCAGTTGATAGTACCGCCGAAATTCACTATCCGGCACACTGTCACACTCTTCAGACGCTGCGTCCAGGCGCGCAGGTGCCGACCCTCGACACCTGGTTTCTGAAAAACTTCCATCCGGGCATCAACGAGTACCTCGAAGGCGAGCTCGGTATGACCCCGGAAGAGCTCCTGCGCGGCTTCGAAATGTGGCACGAAGCCGCCTCTGCGAACGTTCCGCACTTCTTCCCCGGAGTCATCGATCTCCTGCGGGAGTTCCGCCGGGCGGGGGGGAAGATAGCGGTTGTATCACACTCTGAACGTGAAATGATCGAACGGGACTATCGCGCAGCATCCGGAAGCGACACCTTTGTACCGGATCTGATCTTCGGCTGGGATCATGAGGCGACCCGACGCAAGCCGCACCCCTGGCCCGCGCTTGAAACCCTTGCCAGATTTGGAATCGAGCCCTCTGATGCGATCGTTCTCGATGATCTGAAGCCGGGAGTGGTCATGGCCAGGGCATGTGGAATACCGGTGGCTGCAGCCGGATGGAGCCATCAGATTCCGGAGATACGTGCATACATGGAATCAAACTGCGATGTGTATTTTGAGGCGATCGGCGAGTTTCGTCGGTACCTGCTCGGAGAGTCGGCTGTATAGAAATCAGTGTGTGTTGATATGCGTCCGGCTGTAGAGTGACCTGAACTGACCGGGGGTCAATCCGGTTATCCGTTTGAATACCCGTCGAAAATACCGGGGATCTCTGAACCCGCAGGCAAATGCGATTTCGGAGATATTCTTCCGTCCCGAGCCACGGAGCAGCGTCCGGGCCTCGCTCACCCTTCGTTCATGCAACGCCTCGACTATTGATTGGCCGCGCGCATGGTGGAACGACCGCTCAAGATAGTCTGTGCTGTAGCCGAGCTCTGCGGCAATCGAAGTGGTGCCGATCGCATCTCTGAAATGCATGTCGATGTACTTCTGCACGCGATTTGCTATCGACCGCTGCCGCGTGGTAATACTTCGTGATCGTGGCACCTCCGTCGCGCGAGTTACATCGCTGCCAATTTCGCAGAGCATCAGCGTAACAAGATGCGAAAAACCGAGTTCCCGCGCACCCCCGATGGCGGTCTCCGCCCGCGACTCTTCCTCCTGATCGGATATGTACTGACAGAACAATTCGACGAGAAACTCCGGGTCGGCGACCGTCGCCAGCTTGGGAACGCGCAGACCGATTGTCCCCGCTACTCCGTCCCGTACCCGAAAGTGCACCCAGTAGAAGTTCAGGTCCGGGTGATACGGCGCAGCGCCCCCGTGCTGCAATCCCGGACACAGGATCAACGTCTGATTTGCCTGCACCTCAAACTGCTCGGACTCCTCGAAGAGCTTCAGCGTTCCTGACACCACAAACAGAAGCTCGTAGGAATCCACGACTCGCGTATCGTGAGTACCATATCCCGGAGACACGAATAACCCCGCATTCAACGGCTCTATCGGATTCGAAAGATCAAGCTGGAACACGGGTGTTACTCCTTCCGGCGCCACTGTCTTCTGCTGAGACTGCGTGGCGGTACCGGTTCGGAGTCGTTCTCATTGCCTTTTTGAACACGCGTCTGAAGTAGTTCACGTCGTGATAGCCGCACATTGTGGCGATTTCGGATACGCTGCGTTCGCAGTGCAGGAGAAGTTGAGCGGCTGCCTCGTTCACCCTGCGCAGGTGAATCGCGTCACGAATCGACAGCTCGGTCAGATGACGATAGGCGCGTTCGAGGTAGTCGGGATTGTAGCGAAGCTCCGCGGCAATATCGAAAGTGCCAATCTGCTCGCGATAGTGCGCGGCGATGTACGCATCGACACGGGAGACAATCGTGTTCGGCCAGTTCTCCTCCGGAGGGTCAACGCTCTCGGTCGCATTCGACATCGCGACCTCACACAGGATCAGCACAAGCAGACCCGCCCGCAGGAGTCGGGATGATCCGCGCCGATCCTGCTGATGCAGATACCGCCGCAACAGGTAGGTGAGACGTTCCGGCCGTCGCGCGGAAGCGAGCACCGGAATCCCGAGATGGCGGGAAACTTCACCAGCGACGGACTCATCGTGACGGGAGGGGCACCTGAACCAGAGCAGGTAATGTTCGGTGTCGCTCTCGACCTCAATTGTGAGCCTGCGTGAAGGTTCCGGGTCAATGAGCAACGTCTGCCCCGCCTCGACCCGGATGTGAAATCCAGCGCTGCGTATGCCTGCATTGCCACGCGAGACGAAGAGCAGCACGTAGCAGTCACGCAGACGCAGCGGCTTTGAGACAGCTGAATCGCTCACCTCGAGACTTCCGGCAATCGGCTCAACCGGATTCGCGATCTGAAAACTCAAATCGTTATTCATCCGTGCTGCCGCTCCTTCCGGAGATAGAGACTACTTTGTATTCGCGTTCTCCTGATGTACCCATACGGTCATTGCTCCTGTTGAGCGATTGGCCCATGCGTAGTAGGGCACGAAGGTCAGTTTCTTCCGCGTGACAGGAGGTTGTTGCATTGATGGTGAATAGAGCGCATCGGCAACCTCTGTGTCGGCGAGAACGGTGCCCTCGGCGGTGAGCAGAGTTACACCGCCAAGAAGCTCCGGTAGATGCGCAGCGGTGAAACTGGTTGTACGTAAAAGCTGTACTGCGTGGAGACTCTCTCCATTATCCTCCTGTTCCAGACAATAGACAAGCGGACCGCGTTGTACAGCCACTTTTCCCCAGGTGTCACGGACTCTCGGGTTTGCATGTACCAGCTCCACGTTCATGGGAAGCGATAGTTCAAACAGGTCACCGGGTGACCAGGTCCGTTCGAGGTGGATGTAACCCTTCCGCAGCAGCGTGTTCGGGTCGACAGTTTTTCCGTTCAGTCTGAGCGACGCTTCATGGCTCCATCCGGGCAGTCGAACCGCAAAGTCAAACTCAGCCTGCTCGCCATCGTACTCGAAGCGGACATCTCCATTCCACGGATAGTCAGTCTTCAGTCGCATCGAGATATTCTTTCCGCCGATTTCGCACGAAATCCGCCCGCCGACAAACAGATCGGCGTAGAGCGTATTTTCGTTTACGTGGTAGGTATACTCGCCAAGCGATGCAATAATGCGCGCTATGTTCGGCGGGCAGCAGGCACACCCGTACCACGGCTGACGACGATACTTGACGTGCGAGTAGGTAGGATTTGCGTCACAAACTGCGGGCACGACCTCGAGTGGATTTACATAGAAGTAGCTGTGGCCGTCCAGCGCCAGTCCGCTGATGACACCGTTGTAGAGTGTCCTCTCCATGATGTCCGCGTATCGCGAGTCGTCCTCGAGCAGCGCCATGCGCTGTGAAAAGATGAACAGCCCGATAGCCGCGCAGGTTTCATTGTATGCAGTATCGCCGGGGAGGTCATAGTCTGTAGAGAACGCCTCCTGATGAGCCGAAGCTCCGATGCCACCGGTAATGTACATGCGGCGGTTTGTCGCGTTTTTCCACAGTCGCGTGCACGCCTGTCTCAACGATTCGTCACCGGTCTCGAGTGCAAGATCTGCCATCGCGATATACAGATACATTGCGCGGACCGCGTGTCCTGTCGCTTCGGTCTGTTGCCTCACCGGAATGTGCGACTGGGAATAGGGGTAGCTTCGGATGCCAAAAACGGTGAAGTGCGCCGGATCCTTCTGCTCCTCGTCGAAGAAGTTCGGCGACTTCCCTCGTTCGTCAACGAAGTACTTTGCAAGGTTCAGGTACCGCTTCTCCCCGGTCAGGCGGTACAGTTTGATCAAAGCCAGCTCCACCTCTTCATGCCCGGGGTAACCATGGACCTTTTCCGCCTCCGGTCCGAATTGGCTATCGATGTGATCGGCAATCTTGCGCACAACATCGAGAATCTTCTGGTTGCCGGTCCCTCGGTGCACAGCAACTCCGGCTTCGATAAGATGGCCGGCGCAGTACAATTCGTGCGCTTCGCGCAGATTCTTCCATCGGCGATTGGGTTCTTTGACGATGAAGTAGGTGTTCAGGTATCCGTCCGGCCGTTGTGCGGCTGCAATGAGTTTGATCGCTTCGTCCGCCCACGCTTCTATCTGCGCGTCGATTCGGGCACGTTCCGGGTGCGACTTGCTCCCCTGCTGTGTGCTCTCCGCGAGCAGGAAACCGGCTGCTTCGAGCCACTTGTACAGATCGCTGTCCTGGAAGACCATTCCATCATACTCTCCGGCGACCTCTCCGGCCGCAATCCGGAAGTTCTCTATTGAGTGGCTTTTCGGTGCATCGGGAATCTCATCGTTCAATGCCTTCCATTGGAAGGGAACCACCTCTGTCCGTACCAGGTTCTGGAATTGACCCCAGAACCCACCCTCCACAGTCGATTTCAAATACTGCCATCGCATGTGTAATTGCTCCTTGCATTGATTCTTACAGTAAGGATGCGTTGGAAACAGC
The DNA here is from genome assembly GCA_035530835.1 of Spirochaetia bacterium. Classification (GTDB taxonomy): domain Bacteria; phylum Spirochaetota; class Spirochaetia; order DSM-27196; family DATKUC01; genus DATKUC01. The sequence continues at coordinate 3,970 of DATKUC010000154.1, read as the reverse complement.
TTCCGCGCAAGCTGCGTGATATTGAGATAATGGGCACAATTCCGACTTCCGCGGGAACTGCTGGACTACTTGATCCCCGCGGTTACGGCAACACCCTGTGCAACTCGCTTCTGGAAAATGAGGTAGAGGATTGCCGTTGGGAGAGCCGCAAGCACGGCAGATGCCATAACCCGCGGATAGGCAATGCCGTACCAGGATTGCACCTGCGTTATGCCAACCGGGATCGTCATCATCGGTGTTGAACTGATGATGATGAACGGCCAGAAGAAGTTGTTCCAGGACCATATGAACAACACGATTGCAAGTGCCCAGGTGACGCCGAGATTCAGCGGAAAGAAGATAGTGAACAGAAGCCGAAGTTCACCGGCCCCATCCATATGAGCGGCGTCGGTGAGTTCAGGCGGCATCTGATCGAAGAATTGTTTATAGATAACCACAGCCACGGGGGAAACCAGCTGCGGCAGGATGAGCCCCCAATAGGTATTCACCATGTTCATCTTGTTCAGGAACATGAAGAGCGGAACAACATTGGTCGCAGCGGGAACCATGAATCCGGCAAGAAAGATGACGAAGAGTATGTGGCGCCCCGGAAACCTTATCTGAGAAATGGCGTACGCGCACATCATGGTGATGAAGAGCACAGCCACGACAATGGCGACTGAAGAAAACACACTGTTGAAGTACCAGCGTGCAATGGACGTGTTCTTGATAACGTAGACGAAGCTGTCGAAGATCATCGGATGGGGAAACCACACCGGTGGAATCTTTATCGTCTGCGTATCCACCGAAAGCGCAGTGTTCAATGCCCAGTAGAGAGGAAAGATCCAGGCCACGGCAACAATGACCGTCGCGAGTGTGACAATTGCCGAAAAGAGTGAGAACCGCTTCCTTTTCATACGTTGCCCCTTCCGCGCAACAGCTTGAGTTGCAGACCAGAGGTGATGAGAATCAGCACGAACAGTGCAATCGATATTGTGGAGGCATATCCTCCGCGGTAGCGTTGGAACGCTTCAGTGTACATGTGCTGAAGTACGACGATCGTCGAATTGAACGGTCCGCCGTTGGTCAGCAGGTAGACCTGATTGAAGATCTGCCACTGAGCAATGAGTTGCAATACCAGAACGAGCGAGGTCACGGGCCACAGCTGAGGCCAGGTAATATAGCGGAACGCACGAAACCCTTCTCCGGCACCCTCGAGCGACGCCGCCTCGTAGTATTCAGGCGGAATTGCACGAAGTCCTGCAATGAACAGCAGGATGTTGAAACCGACGGTCCACCAGATAGTAACGAAAGCGACCGAAGGCATCGCCCAGTTCACATCCTGGAACCAGTTGATTTTCGTTCCCAACAGGAAATTGATGATTCCGTAGTTTGAATCCATCACCCACAGGAAGACCTGCGTCACAACGCTCACCGGGAGTATGTAGGGAAGAAACACCAGCGCCATGGTGAAGTTACGGAGCCGTTTCAATCGAATGATCATAAGTGCAAAGATCAGGCCGACTGCGGTGTTCGGCACAACGGTCAGGAGGATGAAGTAGATCGTATGCCAGAGTGAACTCCAGAACAGCGAATCATGGATCAGGTGAATATAGTTCTCGATGCCGATGAACTTTCCCCGCCCGGCGATGTCGGCATTGGTGAAGCTCAGAGTGATCACCCTGATGGTCGGATACACCAGAAATGCGAGATACACGATGGTGAACGGCGCAACCAGTATGATTACGGAACGCCACGAAAACGACTTGAACTTCTTGCTGGCTTTCATACTGTCCAATCCTCACGCCGAGGGCCGGCTTCGACAATGGGTACCCACCATACAAACAGAGATCGGAGGCCGCGCCACTCGGGCGACCTCCGAAACTGCGTAATCAGATGTTACTGAGCGTAGCTCTGCAACTGCTGCTTGAACTTGGAGATGGCGTCGCTTACCGAAAGCTGGCCACTCAGAGCTGGCGTCAGGAAGTTGCCGACTGCATCAAGAGCAGGGTCGCCAACGCCGAACACCGGACTGATTGGTTCGAGCACAACGTCTTTCGCCGCCTGTGCGCTGTACTCATTGTTCGGTACCATCTGCCCCATTGCGGGACCGTTCAGCACGGGTAGATAGGCGGGAATGTGTCCGCCGCCGGCCCATATGTCCGCATGTTTTTCGACGTACGCAATAAAGGTGAGTACGTTCTTCAGCTGCGCAGCGGAAATCGGCTTCTTGGCATTCGCGGGTACCGCGATGTTGTGCGAGTCGGCCCAGGTGCTCTGGTTTGCATAGAGCTTCGGGAACGGCGCGACGCCGTAGTCGAACGGCAGCTTGCCGCTCTTCTGCAGGTCGACCATCGTCGGCACTTCCCAGTTGCCGTTGAACATGAATGCAGCCTTGCCTGAGCTGAACAGAGCAACCGCCGCAGCGTATTGCGCATTGGCTGGAATCAGACCCTTCGTTGTCCAGTCGGTCATGACCTGCAGTGCGGTCTTTCCCAGTGTGTCCAGCTGGTCAAGGCTCAGCTTTCCACCGGAAGCAAACTCACCACCCTGCTGATAGAAGAGTGTCGAGAACATGCGCCAGACTGTCGCCGAATCGTTCGCGGAACTCAGGGCCATCGGAAGCATTCCGGTGGTGTCCTTGATCTTCTGCAGTGCCGCAGTGAAATTATCGATTCCGGTAATACCAGTCGGCGTACCATCGGCGCCAAGAAATCCCGCCTGTTTCAGGAGGTTCTTGTTGTAGTACAGAACCGACGTGTGCGTGTCGAGCGGAACACCGTACAGGTCACCGGCGGTACCGTAGGTCTTGCTGATCTCAAGCGAACGCTGCACAAGAACCGGATTGAAGTCACTGAACGACAACCCGACGGTCTTCAGTTCGGCTTCAGTGAACGGACGAAGGTCACCCGCCTGAATGCCGGCCGGGAAATGCGACAGGTGGTAGGTCATTACGTCCGGAGTATCACCGGCAACAACCGCCGTGTGAACCTTTGTGTAGAACGGATTTCCCCAGGTCAACGTTGTGTTGTCGATCTGGATTGCACTTTGACTTGAATTGAAATCGGCAATGATCTGTTTCCATCGGACACCGTCGCCGCCACTCAGGAAGTCCCAGAGTGCTACCTTTGCGACGCCTGCAGGAGCTGCTGTTGCAGCGGCCGCGCCGGCCTCCTTGTTACCGTTTGCCCATGCGAAAACAGCCATGCCAAGCATGAGCACTGCTGCCACACACGCCTTTTGAGTCTTACCCATAAACTTCCTCCTTAGCAAAAGAAACCACGTCCCCATATAGCCCACGTGACAGAGGACTACCTTCAATGAGTATCAACCCGCTTCGTACAGCCCGCAAGGTGACCGATTCACACAAAATGGGTACAAAACCGACCTCTATCAAGACACATATATTCGGCAGGATGCCCGATTTCGTGGCGTTTCCGCTATCGCGCGGGCAGGTTGGAAGGTATTTCAGCCCGGGGAAAGGACAGGAGCCAGGAGGCCCCCGGGGTTGCCGGAACAAGTTCGATTCTTCCGGAAAGCTGGTTTACCAGAGAGTTGACTATCTGAAGGCCGAGACTCGCCGAACGGGATAGCGAAAAATCTTTCGCGAAACCCACACCGTCATCCGAGACGGTCAGATCCACGCGATCGGCAATCCGCAGGACCACACGAACCGTACCGCGGCGGTTATCCGGAAATGCGTGGCGAACCGAATTGGTGACGAGTTCGCTCAGGACGAGCCCGAACGGGATGGCAAAGTCCGGATCGACGAAGAGGCTGCCTCCCGCATCCACCTCGATCTCATTTTCCGGCGTAAGGGTTCCCCGCAGGCTGCCAATCAGGTTATGCATGTATTTTTCGAGATCAACCGCATGAAGCGGCTCGTGCTGATACAGCGTCTCATGCACGAGAGCCATCGCGTGGATGCGCCGTATGCTGTTCTCCGTTGCGCGGCGCACCCCCTCATCCGTGACCTTCGCAGCCTCCATCC
>DATKUC010000153.1:0-4742 GCA_035530835.1 Spirochaetia bacterium | reverse complement strand
GCATGTACCCATGCACTTGCGGCCGGTTTCACCGTCGAGGACGGCTTCAGATTGATCGAAGCGCTCAGTTCATATCGCGAGCAGCAGAACCTGCAGACGCCGATCATGATAATGAGCTACGCAAGCCTCGTATTTGCCCGAACCATTCCCAGGTTCTGTGCCCGGGCGAGAGCCGCCGGCGCCGCGGGACTTATTGTTCCTGATCTTCCGCTCGACTCCGACGAAGGGCTTTACGCCACAGGGGAGAGCAACGGTCTCGAAGTCGTACCGGTGGTGGTGCCCTCTATGACGGAGAAGCGTCGGGCGCTGCTGTTTCAAAGGCGTCCGCACTACGTGTACGCGGCGCTACGGTCAGGCATTACCGGTAGCTACACCGATATCGGGGCGGAGAATCTTGCCTTCCTCGAAAGCCTCAGACCACTCGATGCCCGCATTCTTGCCGGCTTCGGAATTCGCGAACCTTCTCAGGTGCGGACACTCATGCTGCACGTGCACGCGGCCGTCGTCGGGTCTGCGATTGTTACGACCGTCGCGTCCGCCGAGCGGTCCGCGGTACACTCAGCGGTAGTCAAACGCGTTTCGGAACTCGTTCGGGCCTGATATGATTGACGGAGCCGGATCAAAACGTCCATACTTTACCTGGAGATAATAATGAGCAATGAAGTGACGATAACTGAACAGAATTTCGAGCAGGAAGTTTCGCAATCTGCCGTTCCTGTGCTGCTGGATTTCTGGGCCGAATGGTGCATGCCGTGCAAGATGATTGGCCCGGCCCTTCATGAACTTGCAGACAGCTATTCAGGAAAGATCAAGATCGGCAAACTGAATGTCGACGAGCAACCCGACATAGCCGCTCGTTTCAACATAGTAAGCATTCCAACTCTGCTGCTGTTCCAGAACGGCGAGATCGTAAAGCAGCATGTTGGGGCGGCACCAAAGCCGACTCTGGAAAAGATCTTCAAAGAGTACGTGTAGCCTCCTATTGCACGTAGACGCCGTCGCTGTTTGTAGTGCCAAAGGTAGCGCCGCTGGTCGGGGTAATGTGCCAGTCCTGCTTCGCGTCCGTGTCGGTTGAGTTGCTGTTGCGGCAGATCGACCGCGTCGGCGTAGAGGCGGTTGGATCGACAGCGTCCTCCGGACGTGCCTGCTCGCCCGCAACGATCCACGCCCCGCGGGCGACGATTTCGTCCACCCTTTCCATCATGTCAGTGCTTCCAAATCCACGATATCTGTCGTCTGACTCGGAAGTCCGGTTGCTGTAGACTACTGCGTCAAGAAGCGTACCGTCGGGAGAACTCGCAAGTGCAAGTACGCCGTTCGTCGCCGACAATCCGGTACCTTCGGGAAGCCAGAAGTCCCACGCTACCGGCGATGCATCATACCCGCCAGACCCTGCCGGATCCGATAGTTCGTCAATTTCAGCGCTGATACCCTGCGGTTTGCAGTGGATCAGCACGAAATCACCCGAACGAACTGTCACCTCGGGAAGCACCAGTCGAAACTCCCAGTTTTGCGGTGTTCCTACATAGAGGCAGGCGCCTGCAAGATTTCCGTCTGAAAGCACCGCGAGCTCGATAATATCCGGGTGTTTGTCTGCGCCTTCAGTGATGAACTCGTTGATCACCATACGCGGCACCTCAGGATTGAAGCCGTAGACGGGCACTATGAAACCCAGCCCGTTGCCCCATCTGTCTGCTGCGAAACCTTCGAACTGATATCGCTTTCCCCGATCAAGTGGCAGCGTAAGGTCTATATCGACTGTCGGGGCAGCTTCCTGCGGGACCTCCGTGCCGACTACCGGTGAGACAAAAAGCCGCTTTGCATCAACTATTACCGGCTCGTCGAATGTGAACCGGACCTTTGTCGGTGCTGCCGCCGTAACAGATATGAGCTCCGGCGGCCGGACGTCACCGACTACCGCAGTCCGAATATCTGCAACCGGCGCGCAACCGAAGGGGACAAGAATCGCGAGCAGCGCAGACTCGAGGCACCTTCGCGGGATACGTACAGCCATCACTCTCCTCCACCCAGAAACACATTCGGATTGTGTCGCTGCTTCAATTGTACTTTACCGTGGATGCCGCTTGGTATATGATTCTGTGAACACTACTTAGGGGACCACGAATGGCGGAAAATGTTCTTTTCGAAAAGTATGGCCAGACTGTTGAGCCGGGACGGGTGATCTTCGAGGAAAACGATGAAGGCCAGCAAATGTTCATCATTCAGGATGGAATCGTACGGATCAGCAAGACCATTGACGGTCAGGAACACGTTCTTGCCGAATTGACGAAAGGCGACTTCTTCGGGGAGATGGCGATCGTAACCCGAGTCCGCCGAACTGCAACCGCAACCGCCGTTGGAAGGGTCCAGCTGCTCACCTTCGATCGTGCCGGCTTTCAGGGAATGATCGAGAAGAACTCCAGGATTGGATTGAACATAATCGACAAACTCTGTCGACGTCTACAGCACGCCAACCACCAGATTGAGCAGCTGTTTCAGCGAAACGAATTGAGCATGGTCGCAATGAGCCTCTACCTTCGATTTACCGAAAAGGGAGGAGAGGAACCGTTCATGGCGCTCGATCGCAGTGTGGAAGAACTGTCCACTTCGTTGGGCATGCCCGCACAGGTCGTCACCGGACACATAAACAAGCTTGCAGAATCAGAGGTCATTACTCTCAACTCGAACGCGATTCGACTCAAGGATCAGGGGAAACTCGCCAGCCTCGTTGAACGGCTGCCGACGAGGAGATAACCGCAGGTCGGTTTCCGAATACTGCAGCAACAGTTCAACGAGAACTGTGCCGACAATCATCTCTGCGGGACTGAAATCCTGCTGCCGTTGCGATACGTTCGCGATTGAGAGGGTGACTATGTGTGGAATTATTGGCTACTGCGGACCGCGACCGGCGGCGCCGATCCTGATCGAAGGGTTGAAGCGGCTCGAGTACCGGGGATACGATTCGGCCGGAATCTGCGTCGCGGATCACGAGGTGCTCACCGTATTCAAGAAGAAAGGAAAGATTGCGGAACTCCGAAAGGTTGTCCCCGCGAAGCTTCCCGGTTGTTACGGTATCGGGCACACCCGGTGGGCCACCCACGGTGAAGTCAATGACATAAATGCACATCCCCACGTCGACGAAAAGAACGACATCGCCATAGTTCACAACGGCATAATCGAGAACTACACGTCACTGCGCGAAAAACTCGAAGAAGAGGGGCACGTATTTCATACGCAGACCGATTCCGAGGTGATCGCGTACCTCATCGCGGATCTGTACGAAGGGGACCTCGAGCGGGCGGTCAAACAGGCGGTGCAGCTGCTGAAGGGTACGTACGGCATTGTATGCATGCACCGCAACGAGCCGGGGCTTCTGATCGGCGCGCGCAACGGGTCGCCGCTTGTCCTCGGTATCGGAGACGACGAGATGTTCCTCGGAAGCGACGTCACTGCGATCATCGCCCACACGAAGCAGGTGGTCTATGTCGAAGACGGCGAAGTGGTTGCCGTGCGCGCGGACGGGTTTATAACCACCGATCTCCGCGACCGTTCCGTCGACAAGAAGGTCGAAACCATCACCTGGGAGCTCCAGGAGATTGAGAAGGAAGGTTTCGATCACTTCATGCAGAAGGAGATCTTCGAGCAGTCGCAGACAATCCTTCGGGCACTCCAGGGCCGGCTCGACCATGAAAACGGAACCGGAAAACTCGACGGGCTGAACATGAGCAAACAGGAGCTCCACTCAATTGAACGGGTGAAGATATTCGCCGCCGGGACCTCCTATCATGCCGGACTACTCGCTTCTTACCTTCTTGAGAACATTGCGCGCATACCATGCACTACCGAGCTCGCATCCGAGTTGCGGTACCGGAATCCGCTCGTAGAGAGAAATACCGTCTACTTCGCGGTCAGCCAGTCCGGAGAGACAGCCGACACATTGTACGCCATGCGCGAATTGCAGCGCAAAGGAGCGCGGGTACTCGGCATCTGTAACGTGGTCGGGTCGACGATACCGCGCGAGTCCGACGGCGGCGTCTACATCCATTCAGGGCCGGAGATAGCGGTTGCGTCAACCAAGGCGTTTACGAGCCAGCTCACCGCCTTCTACCTGTTCACGCTCCTCATGGCGCGCATGCGGCACATGTCACTGGACCAGGGGCGTGTCTTCATCAGGCACCTTGAGTCGGTTCCCGATCTCGTATCAGCCACCCTTGCGAAGGCTGGTGAGCTCAAAGTGCTGGCGAAGAAGTATTCGGTTGCGCAGGACTTTCTGTTCCTCGGCCGGGGAACGAACTATCCGGTGGCGCTCGAGGGAGCACTGAAGCTCAAGGAGATATCCTATATCCACGCCGAAGGATACAGCGCCGCGGAGATCAAGCACGGTCCGATAGCGCTGATCAACGAGAAGACTCCCAGCCTGTTCCTGGTGCCGAACGACAGCCTTCGTGACAAGGTGATCAGCAACATGAAAGAGGTGAAGGCGCGCAAGGGAAAGGTCATCGCAATAAGTGTCGAAGGCGATAATGAGGTAGCGGACATTGCCGACGACGTATTCGCCGTCCCGGCGGCCGACGAGCTCATTCATCCCTTCCTCATGGTCGTTCCCCTGCAATTGCTTGCATACTACTGTGCGCTCGAACTTGGTCGGGATGTCGACCAGCCGAGGAACCTGGCAAAAAGCGTGACCGTTGAATAACAGGGTGTAAGAGGGTGGGCGTCTTCCCGCGAAAAATCAGCGGCAT
>DATKUC010000152.1:0-16067 GCA_035530835.1 Spirochaetia bacterium | reverse complement strand
CATTCTTGTCGCGAATCTTCTGGCCGACCTTGCGTACGTGTTTCTCGATCCTCGAGTCAGGCTGGGGGCTGAATAAATTATGGAATATATTCTTGTGCTCCTGCGCAACAGAAAGGCAATGGTCGGTGTCGTTACAATTCTGCTGTTTGCGATCATTGCAATCTTTGCCCCTCTCATAGCACCCTATCCGCCGACCTACATGGGTTTTGATCAGGTGCTGCCGCCATCCGCGAAGCACCTGTTTGGAACCACCGCGACTGGACAGGACGTATTTTCCCAGATCGTATGGGGCACACGGCTTACGCTTCTTGTCGGTTTGTTGAGCGGACTTTTCGTCACAGTGATCTCGACGGTAATCGGTGTTGTGGCCGGATACCTGGGCGGCATTGTCGATGAAATCCTGATGATCCTCACGAACGTCTTTCTCATCATCCCCGGACTGCCGCTCATGATCATCCTTTCGACATACATGCCGGTGAAGGGAATGTGGACGATAATTCTCGTCATAACTGTGACAGGCTGGGCCTGGGGCGCGCGGATGATCAGACCGCAGGTCATGTCGCTGAAGAGCCGCGATTTCGTGAAAGCGTCGGTGGTGATCGGTGAGAGTCCATTTCACATCATTGCGGCCGATATTCTGCCGAATGTAGTGGGCCTTATTGTTGCTCAGTTCTTTGCGGCAGCAGTCTACGGCGTATTGAGTGAGGCGGGGCTGGAGTTCCTCGGTCTGGGCAATGCAAGTGCCATCTCATGGGGGACCGTTCTCTACTGGGCCGATAATGGCCAGGCCATACTGTTCGGACTGTGGACATGGTTGCTGGTTCCCGGTCTGCTGATCGCACTATTCGGAGGGGCACTCGCAATGATGAACTTTGCAGTCGACGAAATGGTGAACCCGAGGTTGAAGAAACGATGAGCGATCGAAAGCTTCTCGAGGTGCGGAATCTCGAGGCGGGCTACCAGATGGACAGCCCGGTACGGGCGGTTCGCAAGGTTTCCTTTGATCTGGCTCACGGTGAGTTCCTGGGAATCGCCGGTGAGAGCGGCTGTGGCAAGAGCACACTTGCGTTTGCCATAACGAACATGCTCGCGGACCCCGGAAAGGTGTTCAGCGGAGAGGTCTTGTTCCAGGGAAAGAACCTGGTTACCTGTGAACGAGAGGAACTCCGGCAGATGCGATGGAAAGAGTTTTCCATAGTATTCCAGGCATCGATGAATGCGTTGAATCCGGTCATGAAGATCAAGGATCAGATCTATGACGCGGTGAAGTACCACTCGAGTGAGTATGTGTCACGATTCGACCAGCGGGTCCGTGAACTGTTCGACTACGTAAACATATCGCACGCCTATCTAAACGCGTATCCTCATCAGCTGAGCGGAGGGATGAAACAGCGTGTGGTTATTGCCGCCGCCCTCGCTCTGGATCCCAAGCTTGTCATCATGGACGAACCGACAACCGCACTCGACGTCGTAGTCCAACGGAAGATCCTGCAGAAGGTCGCCGAGCTGCGCGAAAAGATGGGGTTTTCGGTCATTTTTATTACCCACGATCTCTCGCTGCTGGTCGAGATCAGCGACTACCTGGCGATCATGTACGCGGGCAGGATTGTGGAGAAGGCACCCTCGAAGACGCTATTCTCAAGACCGCTGCATCCGTACACGGAACAGCTGATGGCGTCGTTCCCCCCGCTCGTTGGCGAGAAACGGCGGCTGATGGGAATCCCGGGACAGCCGCCCGATCTTTCGCAGGAGATCACCGGGTGCGCCTTCTTCGAGCGCTGCCCGAAGCGCATTTCCGGGCTCTGCGACGTGATAGAGCCGCAACTTACCCTGCAGAAGGATGACCATATCGTAGCCTGCCATCTGTACGATCAAAATCCCGGACCCGGAGATGCACATGCAGTCCCTAAAACAGAACATACAAACTGACACGGTACTCCGGCTTGAACAGCTCCGTAAGGAGTTCACTATTGGAACTGTCAGTAAGCGACAGGTGCATGTGGTCAACGGAATTGATCTGGAAATCGGATCCCGGGAGATTGTGGCACTTGTGGGAGAATCGGGTTCGGGGAAGACAACTGTAGCCCGGCTTGTGGCCAGACTGTACAAACCGACATCGGGCCGAATCTTCCTGCATTCTACGGAAGTTCCCAGGCGGATGAACAAGCGGGAGTCTCTTCACTATCGAAAAACGGTCCAGATGATCTTTCAGGACCCTTATGCGTCGCTGAACTCGCTCCACCCTGTGCGTTACGCAATTGAACGCCCGCTGAAGATCCACGGACTGGTCAGCCGCGGCGAGCTGAAGGAACGGGTGGTGAGTGTCATGGAAGAGTGCGGCCTACGGCCTGCCGAACGGTTTCTCTCGCGGTATCCGCACGAGCTCAGCGGTGGCCAGAGGCAGCGCATCGGTATAGCGCGGGCACTTGCCGTACGGCCGGAGCTCATCCTTGCCGATGAACCGACCTCCATGCTGGACGTCTCTATCCGCCTGGACATCATGAATCTGCTCATGGACCTGCGGGAGAAAGAGAACCTCTCCTATCTGTTTATCACTCACGACCTCGCCGGCGCACGTTACGTCTCCGATAGAGTCGCCATTATGTACGCCGGGCACCTGATGGAAGTGGGACCTTCGAGCGATGTGATCAGCGAGCCAAAGCATCCCTATACGCAACTGCTCAAGGCTGCGGCGCCGAAGCCGGAGTCGGGCACGGAACCGGAGCGGATCGATGTTGGGGGCGAAGTCCCTGATTTGACTGCTCTGCCCCCTGGTTGCCCGTTCGAGCCGCGGTGTCCCCTTGCAAAAGCCGAGTGCCGCGAACGGTTGCCCGAAATGCGGGTGATTTCGCCGAAACACAGCGTGCGCTGCGTACTGTACTAGGGAAGCGTGCCGGGACTATTCGCGTTGCGACGCTCCGCGTCTGGAATCTGAACGTCGAGTCCTGAAGGGCATAGATCACGCCCCGCTTCCGGTTTCCCGGGCACAATCGTTCTCCCGTTCCCACGATGTAGTCGTTCCTGTCGCCATCGAAGGTGATCCAGAGGAGCCCTTCGATGCAGACCAGGACGCGACCAGCAGCTGCTCGGGGAAGCGGTATAATCTCGCTTTTTGCAAGAGAGACCAAATCCGTGAAGTCGATTCTGCTTCTGTCTGTCATTCTACCCATCTCCTTCGGCGTAGCGTGGCTCAAGCATAGTCATTCCCGCGGGCAGCAGGACAGAGGCAGTTCGCCGCGGATTTTACCAAACACTCTGTAAAGAGCTCAGACTGTGTCCAGTGAAAAGTGACGCGACTGTATCTGTACTTACTATGAGTGATTGAGTAACCTTTGCAGATGAAAGTCGCCGACGCCCCGCTTTATCGCTGCGTCTCCGATAGGATACGCACACTCGTCGAATCAGGTACCTACAAGACTGGAGACCGCTTGCCCTCGATACGGGAACTCAGCCGGCAGATGCGAGTCAGCGTGAATACGGTGAAGTATGCCTATGACGTTCTCGAAGCGGAGAGAGTGGTCGAGCCGCGCCCGCAGTCAGGCTACTATGTCAGCCGCCGTCTACCGGATGTTCCGGTCGGGCCGACCATTGATCTTGAAACGCTCGTGCCTACGGAGGCAACGACCGGAGCTATCGCCGCACAGATCCATCTGGACATCGGTCGGCCCGGTTTCGTCGCGCTCGGCGCCGCTATTCCCCCGCCCGAGGCGCTTCCCTCAGTGGTGCTTGCGCGGCACCTCGCCCGGGAGGTGCAGGCACATCCACACGACAGCGTCTCCTATCGCGTACCTCCCGGTGAGCTGAAGCTTCGCGAACAGATAGCAAAGCATCTGGTCGAATGTGGATGCCTGGTATCACCGGATGAGATCCTGATTACTCTCGGCTGCCAGGAAGCGGTGATGATGGCGCTTCTTGCACTCTGCTCGCCCGGTGACACGGTAGCAATCGAATCTCCGGCATATTTCTCATTCATTCAGCAGCTCGAGCGTTTGAAGCTCAACGCGATCGAGATACCGACCACCCCCGCTGAGGGAATCAGCATCGAAGCGCTCGAGTACGCACTCGAGCACGAACGCGTCAACGCCTGTCTTCTGACCGCCAACTTCTCGAACCCGATCGGCAGCCTCATGTCCGACAGGAACAAACGGCGGATTGTCGAGCTTCTCCATCACCATGGTGTTCCATTGATAGAGGACGATGTGTATGGGGATCTCTATTTCGGTGACGAGCGTCCGCGTACCATCAAAAGCTACGATGAGCGGGGCGAGGTGCTTCTCTGTTCCTCGTTCTCAAAGACGCTCTGCCCGGGCTACCGTATCGGATGGATTGTGCCCGGGAAATATCACCATCAGGTAGAGCAGACCAAGATGACGCTCAGTATTGCCACCTCAACCCCCGCGCAGATGGCAGTCGCCTCGTTTCTCGCATCCGGTTCCCACGTGCGCACATTCCGTGCGGCGCGCCGTCTCTATTCGGCGAATCTCGAAGCCGTCGCTGACGCAGTCGGGCGATACTTCCCGGCCGGAACCTGTGTGACGCGACCCAAAGGTGGAATGGTTCTCTGGGTGGAACTCCCTCCTTCATTCGATTCAGTGATTCTCTACGAACAGGCACGTCGGCATGGTATCAGCATCGCACCGGGTCCGATTTTCTCGCTCACCGGAAAGTTCCGTAATTGCCTGCGGCTCAATGCGGCACAGTGGTCATCGCAGGTCGAGGATGCCATTCGCACGCTCGGGGAACTCGCTGCCGAACAGTGCTGAAGGCGGCGCGGTTCTCAATCGTGAGTGCGAAGCAGCAGGAAGTCAGCGTTCGAACTCGATGGTCACCCTGGTTCCCTCGCCATCTACAATGCGGAGCTGACCCCGCAGTTGCTTCGTAAGTGTCTCGATAAGCATCAGTCCGAATCCTGTGGAATTGTGACTGCTGATTCCCTCGGGCATTCCCACTCCATCGTCCTGAATCGACACTGAGACGAGTTTCTCAACGGCCGTGGCCGATGCCACGATTGTGCCGCGACTTCTGCCCGGAAAGGCATACTTCAGGATATTAGTTACCAGCTCGTTGATAATGATGGCAAGCGGCTGCATCTTCTGAGCATCCAGCAGAATGTCATCAACGTGAGTCTCGATGTTGATTTCGAATGGAACAGGAAAGGCCTCGAGGATCTGGTTAATGAGCGATGGAAGAAACTCGCCGAGAGACACCTCGGAGAAGTTCGAGGACTGGTACAGTTTGTCGTAGAGAACCATCATGCTCCCGATCCGTGTTACCGCATCATCAAGCGCGGCAATCGCTTCATGACTTCGAAGCGTTCCGGCATGGAGGCGCAGGAGGCTGCGAATCGTATTCATGTTGTTCTTTATGCGGTGATGCACTTCCTTCAGTACCAGTTCCTTTTCTGCAAGGAGCGACGAGATCTTTTCCTCCGCTCTCCTGCGTTCGCTGATGTCCCGGGCTGAGGCATGCAGGTATCGCTTGCCGGCTATAGTGACACCAGTTGCGCTTATTTCCACATCGTATTCGGAACCGTCCTTTCTCCGGTGCCTCGTCTCGAAAAGTGATGACCGTCCGAGAGAATCCGCGTGGCGATCACGCAGCTCCTCACTCGACCACTTGATGTCCCACGCGCTTACATTCATTCCGAGAAGCTGATCCTGCGTGTATCCGAGCATCCTGCAAAACGCTTCATTTGCCTCGACGATATTTCCGTCTTCATTCAGAATATGAATACCGTCATTCGCAGTTTGAAGCAGAGTCTGATATCTCTGGAGCGTGATGCTGGTCTTTTCGTGCGCGTCCACGAGTTCGGTCATGTCGTGCGTGTAGATCGCGATACGTTCGACAATTCCACCTGCTCCTACTATCGGATACAGATAGTTCAGAAGATGTCGCCCAGCCTGGCACTCCTCAAAGTGCTCGGGCCGACCGGTGGCAATGACCCGCTCAAAATAGGGAGTGCGCAACCGGATAAGCCCGGCAGGTAGCAGATCGTTCAGATTGCGCCCAATCGCCTCATTGAGCGGTGTTCCGACGTACGCAGCTGCAACAGCATTCGCCGCGATGACCGTTCCATCCGCCTTGATCAGTGCGATCAGTTGATCACTGGCGTTCAGCGCGGCCGTCAGGTTTTCTTCACTCGCAAGAAGCTCCCTTTCCATCTCTTTGAGTCGAGTGATATCTGCCGAGACTCCGGCAATGCCAATTACGGTACCTTGCGCATTCTTCCACGGTGACTTCCTCGTCTTGTAGATTCGGCGGTGGCCATCTATGACCGCCGACACCTCCTGTTCCCAGTCGGTACCCAGGGTGAGGACAAGCCTGTCCGACTCGGCAAAGCCGTGCTGATCTGCGACCTCCTGCATTTCCGTATCGGTGCGTCCGAGAATGTCTTCGACACTGCCGTATCCGAGTTTCTTCGCTCCTGCATCATTGATGATGACGTAGCGGCCGTCCCGATCCTTCGCGAATATCGGTTCTGTCGAACTTCGTATGATGGATTCGAGCAGGCTCCGCTGTTCTGCGAGTTCACCTTCAGTGCGCTTCTGCTCCGAGAGATCCTGAGACAATCCGAACGTGCCGACAATCTCTCCGGATGAACTCTTCAGAGGCATCTTTGCGGTCAGCAGCCACGTTTCCTCCCCGGTTTCAGCGGGGCCGCTCATGAGAAGAGGTTGCTTCTCCTCTTTGCTGATAGTCTTTCCGGTCTTCAGGATGAGCTGCTCATCCTCATAGGCAGTCTGTGCATGTTCACGTTCATAGAAGTCAAAATCGCACATGCCGGCAAGGACCGACGGGTCGCTCAGACCGAAGTGATTCGCGTGAGCCCGACTGTTCCTGATGTAGTGGCCATTGATATCCTTGAAGAAGATCAGATACGGCGCTTCATTCAGGAGATTCTGAAACAGCTGCTGATCCTGCAGCGGCGAATCTTCGCGCATTCTCGGCGGTAAGTTCTCTTCCGCCGACGAGTCCGGTCGATGGTCATTTCTTCCGTCTGCATACCCCGGTTGAGCGCGGGGCGAGATGTCCCCAATTACGCCATGATTGCCATTGAGCGCGTCGAAGAGCCGCAACGCTGTCCTGATTGAAGCGTCAATGACGGAGATTGCCGTCCCTTTTACCAGGTAGCCATATGTTGGAAGTGCACTGGCCCTGTCCACCTCGGCCTGCCCGGTATGACTTGTGAGGAAGATGATCGGAACAGTTCTTCGGTCGAGAATCCGTCTGGCTGCCTCAATTCCGTCAATTCCTGTGCCGAGACCAATATCCATGAGTATCAGGGAAATGGCAGGATTCTGTTCAGTGATTGAGAGTGCTTCGAACGCGCTGTGCGCGATCAGAACCTCATATCCGCAGGTTTCCAGGCTTATTTGTTCGTCGATTGCGAGAATGGATTCATCTTCGACAAGGAGTATAGTCATTTTCTGCATCGGAAACACGCTCTTACCTCTTGATGGACAAGGCCACGTTGATTCAGCGCTGGACGTGGCTCGTCAATAGTATATCACCATTCATATTGATTTAAATAGAGATTTAAGGCAAATGAGTAGGGAAATGGCGAGGTTCAAGGATCTTCAGTCGTCAGATCACGGTGAGTTCTCCCGGGAGTGCGGTGGAACAATTACTTTGTGCTTTTCATGATCTTCAGCAGTGGGGCGTTGTTTCCAGTTGTCGCGACGGGCGGGATGAAGCTTCGGTTGTTCGAGGCGCGAAGGTGATCGGTCGATAAGGCGCCGAGGGGAATCGAACCCCTGCATAAAGGTTTTGCAGACCTCTCCCTTACCACTTGGGTACGGCGCCCTGTGTTACAGTGTGGCGACACTGTAACAAAATGGCCCTGAATTGTCCAGTGTCGCACTGATTTTCAAGTGTCGTTCCCAGCTACCTCGCGTTGACGAGTGCTTCGAACTCCTTCACTTTGGCATCGACAAACCGGATGCCTTCGCGCCAGAACTCTGGCTTTTCAATGTCGAATCCGGCTTCGCGCGTTACATCCCTGGCGGATGCTCTGCCTGTCAGGGCGAGCAACTTCCGGTACTTCTGCGGGAATCCGTCCGGTTCCTGCTGATACAGGCCGTAGAGTCCGAGGCCGAACAACTGTCCGAAAGCGTAGGGGAAGTTGTAGTAGGCGAGGCCGGCCCGGTAGTAGTGTCCTTTCACTGCCCACATATAGGGGTGCAGGAAGGCCGGGTCAAGCGCGCTGCCATATGTTTCTTTCTGGGTCTGAACCATAAGATCACAGAATTCATCCGGTCCAAGTTCACGCTTGGCGCGCAACTCGAAAATTCGATTTTCGAATTTGAACCGCGAAAGGATGTCGACAATTACTTGAGTAATTTCCTGCAGGAGTGTCTCGAGGATCGTGATTTTTTCTCCGGCGCCGGCGGTCGCAAGCGCGCCGTTGAAGATGATTGTTTCACAGAAGATGGACGCAGTCTCCGCAAGAGTCATCGGATAGCCGCGATGGATTGCTGATGCATCCTTCAGCACTTCGTGATGGTAGCCGTGGCCGAGCTCGTGCGCGATTGTCGATACTGCGGAGAAGCTGCCGTCGAAGTTCGCCATGATGCGGCTTGCCTTGGCGAGTGGGTAGCTTATGCAGTACGCGCCGCCAGCTTTGCCTTTCCGTGGCTCTGCGTCTATCCAGTTGCCATCGAATGCTTTCGCGGCAAAGTCGCCAAGCTCCGGCGTAAAGCGACTGAACTGGTCGAGGATAAAACTCTTCGCTTCCGGGAACTTCCAGGTTTTCGGTTTGTCGCCAACAGGCGCAAAGATATCAAAGAAAGCGGTTTTCTTGACGCCAAGAAGTTTTGCTTTGGCATTCAGGTAGCGTCTGAAGACCGGAAGACTCTCTTCCATCACAAGAGTCATCGATGAAAGGATTTTTTCATTAATGCGCGACTGCTGAATTGATCGCTCGAGCGTGGACTGGTAACCTCGACGGCCGTTCAGAATAATCGAGAATCCCTTTACGCCGTTGAGCGCATATGCCATCGGTATTTCAACCTGCTTCCAGGCGGCGAGTTCGAGCTCATAGGCTTTCTTGCGCACTTCCCGGTCTTCATGATATGCGAGGCCGCGAAGTTGAATGACAGTTTTTGAATCACCGTCTGCCCACGGCATGCTCAACGTCGACGAAACGACTTCCTGCAGTCGCGACCAGGCGTCGCTTCCCGGCCGGGAGAGATCAGATGCCAGATCCTCTTCGTCAGGTGACATCTGCTTTTCCTGAAGTTTGAGAGCCTCCTTGATAAAGAACTCGTAATGAGACAACTTTGGGCTCTTGCTGATCAGAGCAGACATCTTCTTCACTTTGCTGAGGGAGTTGCGGAACAGGACTATCGCCCTTCGGAGCGGCAAGCCGGCCTCCTCGAGCGCGTTCAGCTCTCGAAGAGCATCCTTATTCTGGGTGTCCACCGAATACAGCGCGTATGCGTAGGATTCGAGATTCTCGGCCATGTCCGATGTCGAATTGTGAAGTTTAGTCGCGTCCTCAAGCCAGCTCTCCGGATCCTTCTTCCGAGCATCGGAGTCGTCCGCGTGCTTCAGGAATTTGGCGATTTCGCGCCGGTATTTCGCTTTGGCGCTCAGGTATTCCTTGCTGTCGAACCCGGGGTAGATCGAGCTCATGTCCCACCGAGGGGTCTTCCCCGGGACCGCTTGCGCCGCATTTTTGCCGGCTGCGGCATTCAGAATACGATCAGTATATCCAGCGTACATTCGGATCCTCGTATGTAAGTACTTCGGTCTCCTTGAAGAACAGACCGATTTCCCGTTTCGCGCTCTCCGGCGAATCCGAGGCATGAATTATGTTCATGCCGGTAACAAGGGCAAAGTCGCCTCGAATGGTTCCGGGGGCTGCCTGATCAGCTTTGGTCGCACCGCAGAGCGTCCGGATCATGGAGATTGCGCTTTCGCCTCCGACCACCATTGCAAGCACGGGACCAGAAGTGATGTATTTCGTCAGTTCGCCGAAGAATGATTTCTCCCGATGTTCGCCGTAGTGTGTTTCCGCGAGAGTGCGGTCAATCATCATGAGCTTCATGCCGAGAATCTGGAGGCCCTTCTTCTCGATCCGTGAAATGATCTCTCCGGCAAGCCGACGTTGCATTACGCCCGGCTTCAGCATTGCAAAGGTCTTTTCGTACGCCATCAATAACTCCTGTTTGTGTTGTAAAAAGAGATAGCATATAGTTCCATGAAAAGCGATTGTCGGGCAACCGGGTCGACAGGTCAGCTACAGGCGCCGGCAGAGTCTGTCAAGAAGTGCATCGTGGCTGGCTATCAACTCCATGGCAGTTGCGGTGAGTCTTGCTATATTGTCGGCACTCGCGTCATCGATGGCCTCGTTTGCGCCGACCAGAAGCGGACCGTTCACCCGGTAGAACTCGACATCCGGTATTCGCGACAGCTGATGGACCGCCGCTACGCTCTGACCATCACTTGCCAGACTGAACAGCGGCACACCGTTTCGCGGCGATACCCATTCCAGATAGCCCCAATCCCGGATCTTTTCGTATGTGAATCCACGGCCCGCCCATCCTGTGCCGAGCGATACAATCACGTAGCGCCGCGCATGCGGGAATATCTTGCGCGCTTCTATATACGCCGCAAGTGACGGATTGTTCGCGAAGATTCCACCGTCGACCAGACAGTAGGGCGAAGTGCCTGCCGGGACCGAATCAATATACGCCGGTTCAAAGTAGGTCGGAGCAGCCGATGTTGCCCGGGCTGCATCTTTCATGAAGAAATTCAGATCGACTTTGCCGTTTCTCTGCGGGCGTTTCTTGAACATGTGCGGATTGCGTTTCTCAATGTCGTAGCTGGTGATCAGGAGATTTGTGAGCGCATCCTTTACGGTTGCATCGCCAAATACCCCGTCGAGCACCTGTTCGAGGGATTCGGCGTTGTACTTTTCACCAAACGCCTGGACGAGCGACCGAAGGTTGCCCAGTCGGCCGCGCGGGAATATTTCGCCGCCGCGTTCGGTAAACAGCGAGGTGATCTCGCTGATGTCGAGTGCGGCAGCGGTGCGCGAAAAGGCGCCGTTTTTCTCGCGGACAGGGAGCGACAGCCCAAGCGCAATGACACCGCCGGCTGAAGTGCCCGCCAGGAGGTCGAACATTTCGTGAAATGGGCGACCCTTCCCTCGAGCGCGCAGCCTTCTCTGGATTTCTGTCAGCACAAGAGAGGGGATAAGTCCGCGGACACCGCCGCCGTCGACCGAGAGAATGCGTACGGTTCGTCCGGGAAAGAGAAACATTTTTCTGATCAGTCGTTCCGCGAAGTTTGCAGACTGATCAGTGCCTCATTAGTTTCGCGAAAACGGTGCACCACGATGGGAAGCACCTGAAGAGCGACCTCAGGATGGGATTCCATGAAGGAATTGAATGCCCATGAAGCGAGCACCAGCGTCTTGGTGTCTTCCACAGCAACCACATTTGCGGTTCTCGGCGCGCCGTCGAGGACTGCCAACTCTCCGACCACTTCACCGGGGCCGTGGGTGGCAATTTCCACGTCCCGCCCCTGATCAAGTGACTTTACTATCTTGACCTTCCCGCTCACGATAATGAACAGTCCGATACCGGGATTACCCTGCTTTACCAGGTACTCACCCTTTTTGAAACTTCGTTCGGCGCAGGATTTGGCAATCCCTTTAATATAGTGTGAACTTATGTTGGCAAAGAGTGGCACAGTCTGGAGGATTTCGTGGTGTTCCATAGATGACGGCTCCGGATTAATTGAAGTCACCTCTCATCTAACACCGTTTCCCGCGGGCTGTCAACGTCCGGAAGCCTCCGCTTCCGAGGCACCCGGATCCCGGCTGAAACCGAGACGATCGGACTCCTTTTGAATCTTGCCGAACAGTCTGAGCTTCAGGAAATTGGCGACATGCGCAGGTTGTTCGATTTCCGCCTTCTCGTGCTCGAGCAGACCGCAGGCGGTCTCCAGATAGTCGGATCGCTTCTGCCCCGGATCGAGCAGGTATCGCAGATAGTAGTAGATCAACAGATCCCGCGGCGGGAGGAGCGGATCGAGTTCGACCGAGAATGTGGCTTCATCGATGAAGAATCGGCAACTTTCGAGTTCCCCGTGCAGGTAGAGGATCTCAGAGAGTACCATCATCAACGTAAAGGTTGGATAGAAGGCTGAATGGCGCAGGCCGGCGGTAATGCCTTCCCGGGCAATTTCGGCAGCTTTTTCAACCTTACCAAGGATGAGCAGTGAAACGGCGAGGGACCTGAGTGCGTCGATGAGGTCGAAATCGTTGTGAATCTGATAGGCGTAAAACTCGGCCTGCTTCAGATGCTCTTCCACTCGCGGCTCTTCGTCGGTAAATCGGCAGGCGACCGCAAGGTGAGCGTGCAGCTGCGAAATATTCGAGTAGTGCTGTCCACCCGCTCCGAGCAATCGGGTGATGACCTCTTTCATCCGCTGAAAATCGCACAGTTGCCAGTAGGTTATTGCAGCAAGCGAGTGAACTGAGAACCAGTGATCGTCCGCATTCTCACCAATACGCTGCATACCGTATTCGAGAAGTTCCACGGCCTCCCGGTAATCACCGGTCAGCAGGAAACGTTCTGCGCGCGCCTCAACGACGTCAAGCACATGGCTGAAACGTTCGTCGGAGAGGCGCGCGATGAGGCGTGCCGACTCCTCGAGGTTGTTGCGCAGCAGTTCAGTCAGGCTCATCGTCTTTATCACGTTTGCTTCGGCATTCTGTCGGTTTCCGGTTTGTTCGTAGTAGGAAAGCGCCTTCCGCCCGCAGAAGTACGCTTTCTGAAACGCGTATGACTTCATATTGTAGGCGGCAAGCAGGTGATACGCATTTGCCATGTAGACCGGACTCTTCTGCTGTACGGCCAGACGCAGAATCTGCTTCAGGATCTCATCAGCATTCTCGGTGTTTCCGTTGTTGAAAAGGATTGCCGACTTCGCGAACAGGTACTGAATTCGGGAATCATAGTCGGTCGAGTCGCATTTCTCGAGGAGGAGATCGAGAAACTTCAGGTATTCCATGTTGACGGTATGATCGACCGCGCCGAGAAGCACCGACCGCGCATCCGCGTAATCCTCGGCCCGGGTAAGATGATGTATCAGCCGAACCGTATGCGGATTCCCCGCCTCCCGCATTCGGTTTGCGATGAGTCGGTGAACTACCCGCTTGTTGTAGTTCAGGAGCGAGTCATACACGGCTTTTTTGAACAGATCATGTTTGAACATGTAGGTGCTCTCGCGAATGATGATGCCCTGCTTCTGAAACAGTTCGATGGCCGGAACGACTATTGTCGAATCTCCATCGGTGTGTTCCTGAATGTAGATTGCGTCCTCCACACTGAAGGAGTGCGCAAATACTGAAAGTTTCTGGAGGAGATCCCGGTATGATGGCTCGAGATTATCGATTGACGAGAGAAAGATCGTCTGAATTGTCGCAGGCAGCGACGACAGATCCTTCGTCTCCCGCGCGTACCGAACATACTCCCGGACAAAAAGCGGATTGCCGCCCGCGTTGCCGAGAATCGTACCGAGCACTGCATCGTCCCGGCCATCCCTCCAGAGCCCCTTCACCAGGGCTACTGACTCATCGTTCGAGAGCGGGGGAACCGTGAGAGTTCTGACGCCCATGAACAGTTCAGTCAGACTGCTCTGCGTCGTGCGGTCGGCAAGCAGGAAGAGCGGTCGGTCGGTCGAGTTGCGCAGGAAGAACTGGAGAAAATCCCGGCTCTGCTCGTCCATGTAGGTGGTGTTGTCGATGAACATGACAGAGGGGTAGGGGCTGTCCGCTCGCGCACGCAGGATACCGGTCACAATCATGTAGAGGTGCACGAAGGATTGGGTGTCGAGACTTCCCGAATGTCTGCCGCAGACAAGCGCCGCAAATTCGCGCGCGCTTGTGATCTCGACCGATAGCGCTGACTCGAGTCTGGCGAGAACTGCCGCTTCGTCTGCCCGATTTTCGAGGCCGAGGTAGTTGCTCACCATATCCGTGATGACCGCAAAGGGGATGTTGCGATAACGCTGCGCACGCGCGTAGAGCACCGGTGAGGAGAATCCGGGAAAGCGGCGGATGCCGTCAATGAACCGAAAGGCCAGTGCTGTTTTGCCGATACCCGCATCACCGACGAGGAAGAATCCGTCAGTTGTTGTCGGTTCATGTTTGAGATATGCCTTGACCATATCCGACAGGAGTTCCTCCCGTCCCACGAAGATCGAAGACTCGCGCGTCGGATGAAGATTTCTCCCCTTGACGACGAACGCGACCAGAGTCTCCTCCTTCCCGCGGAGCTGAAGCTCGAGCGGCTCCGAGAAGAGGAACTCGTTCTCGCAGGATTCCCGGGTGGCTTCGGAAACGAGTATTGTGTCCGGTTCCGCCAGGTTCTGGAGCCGTGACGCAACACTCATCGCGTGGCCCGTAACCACTTCGAACTGACCTCGTTTGCCGGTCGTTATGAGACCGGTATGAACTCCCGAGCGAAAGCTGAGCTTCAGTCCACGGCTCCGCAGTGATCCGTTCAGCTCTTCTATCTTGCTGACGAAATCAAGGGCCGCGTTTACTGCTCGATCAGGATCGTCTTCGTGGATTGTCCGGGCACCGAAAACGGCGACAAGCGCATCGCCTATGTATTTCTCGACGGTGCCGTCGTGATTCTGGATGATTGCCTCAAACTCGGAGAAGACCGTACTCATGAGGTTGTCCATCTCCTCAGGGTCCATATCTTCTGAAAGGCGGGTGAAATCCTTCATGTCGGTAAAGAGAATAGTCGCCGTGCGGCGTTCGCCGGCCCGGAAGTCCGGTTCCCGATGTTCGGTGTTCATGATGCCGCCGTTGTTGTCATTCGTTTACCGTGACGTTGCGCGGATTCGGATTATCGCGCTCTCGTACTCCTCGCGGAGGTTCGGCCGAATTCCGACAAGGTGCAGTGCCCGTCCGGACATGGTCCGGGCCGGTCCGTCTCCTGATGCGACCTCGTACTGGCGGGCTTCCTGGAAGCCGGGCAGCCGAAGGATCGGAAGCCGATTGCCGAAGTGATTTCGATTCAGGTAGATAAACAGAACTCCCTCGGAGAGGTCCCCGGCAACATAGAGTACCGCGGCGAGACTTCCGGTTCCCGGTGAGAGGATCCGGTACTGTGAACCCTGCTGAACTATCGGACGGATCTCCTTGTACAGCGCCACGAGCTCCTTCGCCTGTGCCTTCTCCGCGTCACTCCAGCGGCTCACGTCGTCACCGATTCCCAGCACGCCGGCCATTGCAGAGTGGAAGCGATAGGCGAGCGGAAGCCTGCGCCTGCCGAGAAAGCTGTGTTCGGAGGTGACCCAGGCGACCATGGTATTTACCGGGTAGCCCAGCGAGTAGCCCTCCTGGATGAAGAGCCGATCGAATGCATCGGTATTGTCGCTGATCCAGGCCTGGTCATAGAATCCGAGAATGCCAGGGTCAATTCGACCGCCGCCTCCAGAACAGTCCTCGAACCAGACCGATGGATGGGAGGCACGAATGCGGCCGATGACCCGGTAGAGACCCTGCACGTGGCGGGTCCACGTTTCCTTCTGACGGTCAGCCGGCAGTTCAAGCCCGGCCGCTTCGGTAATCACGCGGTTCATGTCCCATTTGATGAAGTCGATGGCAGTCTCATCGAGTAACCGATTCATGAAGCCGATTGCGAACTCCTGCACATCCGGTCGGCCAAAGTTCAGCACCAGCTGATTGCGCATCTGCGATGACGTTCTTTGCGGGTAGTGGTACGCCCACTCGGGATGCAGGCGGTGCAGATCGCTGTCCGGATTCACCATCTCAGGTTCGACCCAGAGGCCGAACTTCATCCCCAGCTCGTGGACTCGCTTCGACACCGCGCCGAGGCCGTCGGGGAACTTCGTGCGGTTGACTACCCAGTCTCCGAGACCCGCATTGTCACCGTTCCGCGCTCCGAACCAGCCGTCGTCTATTACAAACAGCTCGACTCCGATCTCCGCCGCAATCTCCGCGAGGCGCATCTGATTTTCCGCTGTCACGTCGAATGCCGTCGCCTCCCACGAGTTGTAGAGTACGGGTCTCAATTCAT
>DATKUC010000151.1:0-4492 GCA_035530835.1 Spirochaetia bacterium | reverse complement strand
TGACGAGTTCACTGCGCTTGTGCGAAGGAACGACGAGGAGCGTGTTCTCGAGCGACTGAACCAGGAGCTCAGAACAGCATCGCAGGAGAGTATTGATGTTCCGTACTGGCACGCGCTGCTCGCTGAAGTGCGGGAGCGCTTATCGGAATGCGAAGTGCTGTCCGGCTCGGGTCTGTTTGACCGCTGTGCCATTCTGATTTCCGAAGTCGCGGCACGCAGACAGGCTGAGCGACGAGTCGCCGCCGAGCATCAGTTTGAGATCATACGGGGCATCAGCGCGTCGCTCGGCGCCGTGTTCGATATTCCCGGCCTCCTGGATCGGCTGCGGCGCGGGTTGGTCCGCCTGGGTATCCGCGAAGGATATCTCTGTCTATTCGAAAATGAATCTCCGGTTGGTGAACACGCGCGTCTCGTTTTTGCCCATCCGGCGAATGCCGCGGGTAGTTCGAGCCACCGGAAGGATCAGCGGTTCAGGACGGCGAAACTTCTTCCGGCGGGAGTATCACGAACCTGGAGGTCAAAGCAATGGTTGTTCGAACCACTGGTCTTCCAGGATGAGACCCTGGGATATCTGCTCCTTTCATCGGGACTCGATGACCCGGTCTCCTACGATTCTCTGCGTGACCAGGTGGCGAGTGCCGTTAAGGGGTCGGTTCTGTTCAGTCAGGTCAGGGACCATGAACGCAGTCTCGAGCAGGAGGTTGCTCACCGGACCGAGGAGCTTACCCGCAGCAACGAGGAGCTCATACAGGAGAACCAACGTCGAGCATTGCTCGAACAGGAAGTGGTGGATATCTCGAATCGCACAATGGAACGGATCGGACAGGATCTCCACGACGATCTGTGCCAGCATCTTGCAGGAATCGCGATGCTGACTTCAGTTGCCAGGCAGGCGCTGCCGGAATCGGATGCTGCGATAGCCGAATCGATCCGGGAAGTGGAGGGGCTCCTGTCGGCATCAATTGATCGGGTAAAGCAGATTGCTCGCGGGCTTATGCCGACAGGGTTCGAGGCACACGGCCTTGCGGCGGCTGTTGAATCACTCGTGGTGAATGCGAGAAAGAGTTTCCCGGGTACGATCGAGCTGCGAACTGCACGGGATTTCGCACTGGGCGATACTGATCGTGCGCTGCAGATCTTCCGAATCGTGCAGGAAGCGCTTTCGAACGCGCTGAAGCATTCGAAAGCGCAGAATATCTCGGTCGCACTCTATCGAGGGGATTCCACGCCCGATCTTTTTGCGGAAATTGCGGATTCGGGTCGGGGAATGCCCGCCACGATCTCCACTGACGGTATGGGGTTGCGGATCATGCGTTACCGGGCGGAAAAGGCGGGGGCAGAGTTGCGGGTGGATTCGAGTGAACGTGGTACGCGGATAGAGTGCCGAATTCCGGTTCGTAGAAGGGGCATGAGGTGAACAAGACGACGTCGTTTCTGGTGGTCGACGACCACCCGGTTTTCCGCCAGGGTCTTGTCGCACTCATAAAAAGTAACGGCAAGTACGAGATCAGCGCGCAGGCCGGAACAACCGAGGAGGCCACCGACGCCCTTCGAACTTCCGTTCCGGATGTCGCGCTCATCGACATATCTCTCGGGGATCAGAACGGGCTCGACCTCGTACGCATGATAAAGACAAGCTACCCGTGCGTGACCGTGCTCATAATCTCGATGCACGACGAGGCGGTCTACGCCGCGCGTGCGCTCAAGGCGGGCGCCCGTGGATACGTCATGAAACAGGAAGCGGCGTCGGTTATGGTCGAGGCAATCAGGACCGTGCTATCCGGCAAGATCTTCGTTTCCGAGGCTATGCGGGATCGGTTGCTCGAGACGCTCGTCAGTCCGGAGATTGAACCCGAAGTGCTTCCGACCGCACGTCTGAGCGATCGGGAGCTCGAAGTCCTCGAGTTGATCGGCAAGGGATACGGCGCGACTGAAATCGGGAATATACTCCACCTGTCGGTGAAAACAGTGAACGTCTACCGTGACCACCTAAAGGAGAAGCTGAAGATCCCGAACGCATCCGAGCTGCGCCGTTTTGCGGTCAAATGGATGAACGGCCGGGAAACATAAAGTTTCATCCGATGAGATCCGCTACTGAAGCTCCCACTCTACAGTCGACAGCATTCGCCAACCGCGCTCAAGCGTCCGTTCGGGTCCCTGTACCATGACGCTGGTCTGAAAGTGAATGTCATCGGACGATGAGCCCACCATGATATCGAACTCTCCCGGTTCGACTATACGATCGGTTGGAGTGATGGAATAGGAGAGCATGTCGGTCGGTATGGTGATCCGGACTGCGGCTGAGCGGTCGGCGGGAATGCGCATACGAGCGAACGCCTTCAGTTCTTTGATTGGCCGAACAAGTCGCGCAACGCGGTCGCGAATATAGACCTGGAGTACTTCATCCCCTTGACGCTTACCGACGTTTCTCACGGCCCCCGTGATGATTATTTCACCATCTGCAGGAACAGAAACAGCCTCGGCGGAGAATCCGGCGTACTCGAAGGTCGTATATCCGATTCCGTGACCGAAAGCGAAAATCGAACCGAACTCTTTCTGAATAGGCGTTCCTGACGACTTCAGTTTGTGATTGTAGAAGTAGGGCATTGCGCCGGCGCTCTTTGGAATCGAGACTGGCAGGCGCCCGCCCGGTTCTTCGTCGCCGAACAGTATGTCGCCGATCGCACGAGCTCCCTCCTGTCCGGGAAGCCACGCCTCGATAACTGCATTTGCGCTTGAGTAGACGCGACCGAGATTGTAGGGGCGTCCGCTTATCACAATGACTATCACCGGCTTCCCGGTATCCACTACTGCTTCGAGAAGCTCCTGCTGAACGCCCGGAAGCTTCAACGATGTGACATCCGATCCCTCACCGACTGTCCCGCTGATGAACAGCCCTGCAATGTCACCGACAACCACAACGGCAAGATCGGCCTGCAGCGCGGTCTCGACAGCTGCTCCAATTTCGCTCGCGTCCATATTGACCGGATCAATTTGCGGACGCTTCAGCGATTCGAGTTCGCCCGGGAACACGGCGGTCGGTCCTGTTCCGGGATTCAGAAGTTTGCACCCCCGGTGATACAGGAGCCGCCTGCCAGGCAATCTTTCGGAGAGGACAGTCCGAATGGTCACTGCGTCCGACGACGAGTCTGCGGCGCCGCCAAAGTGGTTGCGGAAATGTGCCGGAAATGAATAACCGGATAACATCCCGTACTTCTCATCAGCGAGCGGTCCGATGAGTGCGACAGTCGCCGGCGAGCCGAGCGGCAGGATGCCATCGTTCTTCAGGAGGGTGATCGACGAGAGTGCGGCCTCGCGTGCCACTGCCCGATGGGAAGCGGTATTGAGAGAGATTGCATCTTCTGATACATACGGATTGTCGAACAGCCCGAGCTTTTCCTTTGCATTCAGTATCCGCAATACCGCGGCGTCCACGTCCGACATATCGAGCAGCCGTTGTTCGATTGCCTCTCTGATTCCGGTACCGAAACAGCTGGACCCGGGAAGTTCAATATCCATGCCTGCCCGAATAGTTGCCGCAGCAGCTTCAGCCTTATCAGTTGCGGTTTTGTGGTGGTCATAGAGCAGCGATATCGCCTCGTAGTCGGATACCACCAGTCCATCGAATCCCCACTTGTTACGTAGGATTTCGGTCAGCAAGTGGTACGATGAGGTTGCAGGTTCGCCGTCGATGTCGTGATACGCCGGCATCACCGATCCTGCATCCGCGAGCGCGATCGCCATTTCGAACGGCAGAAGGAAGGTATCGTTGAGCTCCCGCTCGCCGATGCGGACTGGCGCGTGGTTGCGTCCCCCTTCGCTGAAGGAGTGTCCGGCATAATGCTTCAACGTTGCAAGTACGCGACGGTCCTTCCCCTGCAGTCCCTGCACGTACGCGGTTGCAAGCGCGCCCGCCAGGTAAGGGTCCTCTCCGAGACTCTCCTCGGTTCGTCCCCAGCGAACGTCCCTGCTGACGTCGAGGACCGGCGCCAGGCCCTGTCTTCCGCCGACCGAGTAGACTTCTTCACCGATTGCCTGTCCGATTCTCCGGACCAGGTCGGCATCCCAGATTGCACCATAGTTGATACCCGCAGGAAAGAGCGTTGCACCATGGGCCATAAGGCCCGCAAGACACTCCTCGTGCGGCAAGGCGGGAATGCCGAGCCGCGTCCGTTCCTTCAGGAACTTCTGCACACCATTCAGGCCTCGCACCGCAAGTCGCGCAGCAATCCTGTGGGTACCGAGTGGCCGGGTGATCTGGCCGATACCGTGCACAAGCGCTTCGTTTGCACAGTCTGTGGTGGCATCGGTAACCGAAAAGCCTTGCAGATCCTTCACCGTGTAGTGCCCATCCGAATCGAATCGCAGCCAGATTGAAGTCATCTGTGCGCACTTTTCGTCCAGGTTCATTCGGCCAAGCAGGCCGCGGACACGTTCCGAAAACTCGCTCATATCTTATCCTTTGACTGAACCACTCAAACCGCCGGCTATC
>DATKUC010000150.1:0-2208 GCA_035530835.1 Spirochaetia bacterium | reverse complement strand
CTCACTCCCTTCGGTATCGATCTTCAGGAGATCGATATGTTCTATTGAGTGAGTTCTGAAGAACGACGAGAGAGTCGTGCATGGCACAGTTACCCGTTCTTCCGTATACAGGTACGCGATTTCCTCAGCGGTAAGGTGCCCCGAAAGCGACTCGCGCTGCGTCTGCGTGACCTCCGGACAGGCGGTGGCATTTCCCGTCAGGTGCGGATAGAGCACAATCTCGAGTGTCGAATCCTCTCCTGCACCAATCGCGATGTTGTGGAGATACACTGACCGATGAGGATAACGTGCCGTATTCGATTTCAGGACGTCAAACGTATCGGGAACCGGCTCAATTGCATGAATAGCGAGATCCTGAACGCTGCGAAGAAGGTGCATGGCGAATATGCCGACATTGGCACCGACATCGACAACAGTATCGCCGTCACTAACCGATATGCCGGTTCGCAGATACTCCTGCATCACGACGACATCGTTGTATTCGAGCTCAGTTTCGATGGGGCTGCTGTTGGTGTTGCAGACAAAGCCGTCCGGGAATGACAGTTCGGTCCATCGTTCGTGGGCATCCTTCCGTCGAAGGGCGTGAATGAACCCTGGCCGACTGCTGTCGTACATTGCATCGGCTTTAGCGGTGACAATAGCTGCTTCCCGTGAGAGGTGGTCCAGATGATTCTTCATGAATGCCCTACATGGCTATTCTCGCGGTTTGTGGAGTTGTTGTCCAGCAAAAAGAGGGGAGCATGAACTACAGAAGCGTGTGTGACGATGCTCATCACCATTTCAGGAGCGCATCGACGAGAACGCGTCCGCTTTCCGCGCTATCTCGCGCCGCCGCGGCTTTTCGGTTATGATTATAGCCATGCTCACGACGCGACTTGAAGCAATTGTGTTTACCGAGATTGCCGGGTATTCGCGGTTGATGGAAGGTGACGAAGAGCGAACGATCGAGCTTCTCAAGATTCACAACAGCATCGTCTTTCCGGTGATAGAAGCCCAATCCGGCGAGGTTATCAATGCGATCGGAGACGGGCTCCTCGTCCTGTTCTCGAGTGTACGGAAGGCGGTGGAATGCGCAGTCGCCATTCACGAACAGATCGCGGCCCATAACGAAGCTGCGCCTGAGTCAGAGCGGTTCAAGCTGCGCATCGGTATCCACATTGGCGAAGTTCAGCACGAAGGAGACCGCGTCTACGGAACCGGAGTAAATGTGGCCGTGCGGGTACAGCCCTTCGCTCTACCCGGAGGAATCTGCGTGACAGAGGACGTGTTCAGGCAGATCGAGCGGCGGATTCCAAACGAAATGGCGAGCATCGGTCCGCAGAAGCTCCGCAACATTTCGCGGCAGTACGAGCTCTTTCGGGTAACCACCGGCCTCGAGGACGCGAATCAGGAGGGCGATGAACTGTCTCCTGCTGATGCGGCAACTGACTCAGCGCCAGGAACCGCGGTGCAAGCCGAGCGGTCCGGTGAGCTCGATGACATCAAAGAGCGCATACTGACCGAGATCGGCAAGTGGAGCAACAAACATTCAGTTCATGGCGACGCGGCGAGCGACCGGAGCGCGCAGGCAGGGAGCAAGGTCTTCGGGGTCGTCGAGCGCATCATGGACCGCGCAATAACCGAATGGGACAAGATGCCGGAAGAGAAGCGATCCAGCATCATCCGAAAAATCAAGGATGGGATAGCGGAGAGTTCCGAGAAAAAGGAAGAAAAAAAGAAGTCGGATTTAGGTGGCCAGATCGTCTGGGGCGCGACAGTCACTGCAGGAATGGGAATCTGGTTTGCCCAGACAGGCAGCGTATGGACGATAGTGGTGGGAACGCTCATCGGCGTGCTCCCGCTCATTTCCGGTGTCGGGAAACTCATCAAGCGCTCGACCCGCAAACGGAAGGAGCCGCAGACCGAACCTGTGGAACTCGAAGGCATCCTGCTCAGGGCGGCAAAACAGCTCGGCGGTCGCGTGACGGTTGTGCAGATCGCCGCGCACGTCGGACGCTCGCTGGATGAAGTTGAACGAGCGCTCGACGCAATGACGAGCAGAGGGTACGTCCTTCAGGAAGTGCTCGATACCGGAATCATCAGATACGATTTTCCCTCTCTCTATCCTGACGAATCTGATTCGAAGCCGGTGATCTGAGGCCCGCCACACGCACGTTGCCGTCCTCGTCGGACTGATCGTCGGCGCCGAGCCACCGGAACGATAGCTGA
>DATKUC010000149.1:0-8599 GCA_035530835.1 Spirochaetia bacterium | reverse complement strand
AAAAAGTGCAGGTCCAACGCCGACAATACTGGGAAGAGGCATGAGCAATCCGTTACAGCTGTCATTTGTAAACTTCAACAAGGGTGCGTACATCATCGTTGAGGGAAAACAGAATGCGGATAACTTCTATATAATCCGATCCGGAAAGGTGCGGATTAGCAAGGAAGTGGAAGTGGTCGAGGAAGAGGGCGGCAGCCTGCTCTCCCCCGGCGACTTCTTCGGTGTTGTCTCAACCATGAGCTCCCACAGTCACATCGAAACCGCGCAGGCAGTCGGAGATGTCTCCCTCATTTCAGTGCATCGGGATCAGTACCCGCTGCTTATTGAACGGAATACGCCGGTGGCGATGAAGATCATCGAAAGCTTTTCACGTCGCATGCGCTATCTCGACGATGCGCTCACGAAGATCACGCTGAAGCAGGCATCAGTCCCCGATATGAATCATCTCTTCGATGTCGGCGAGTTCTACGTGCGGCAGAACCAGTACAACATGGCCTATTACGCCTACTACCAGTACGTGAAGCTGGTTCCTCAGGGGCCAAACGTCTTGACTGCAAAAGAGCGGCTCATGAAGATCAAGCCGTACGCAAAGGCCGTCTACCTTGATGCCTCCGACAGCAACTTTACGCGAACCTATCCGAAAGACACCATGATCTTCACCGAGTCAATGCCGGGGCGGGAGCTCTATATCATTCAGAAGGGCAGTGTGAAGATCACGAAGATAGTGAACGAAACCGAAGTGCTGCTCGCGGTATTGAAGGCCGGTGACATCTTCGGTGAAATGTCCCTGATCGAAAACAAACCACGGTCGGCATCGGCTATCGCCTATGAAGATGCCACGCTGCTCGCAGTGAACAAGGAAAACTTCTCGCGCATGGTGACCTCGCAGCCCCAGATCATCGCCCGGCTCACCACGCTTCTTGCCGAACGAATCTGGTTCATCTACAAGCAGCTTGCCAACACGCTACTCAGCGATAAGGTCGGGAGGCTCTACGATGCGCTGCACATCCAGCTCGAACGCGCGCGCGTCAATATCCGTCCCGGTGAATCCTACACATTTGACTTCGGGATACGCGAACTCATCAACATGGTCGGATTTCCGCTCTCCGAAGGGAATATCGCGGTACGCGACCTGCTGAAGGACTCAAAGATCAAGGCGGTGGACAATCACATCCTGGTGAGCGACGTCGAGGACATCGAAAAGCAGGCAGGCTACTACCGCAAGATGCAGAAGATAGATCGGGCACGGCGCGAACAAAGACGCGTAATATAGCAACTGAATAGCCGGAGCACCGGACCAGATGTGCAGTTGGGTGGTGGTGAGAGTCTACTTCGGCTGACCGTAGTAGGCGTTCTTCCCATGTTTCCGTTCGAAGTGCTTGGTCACAAGTTCCGACGGTGCAGCCGGTGCCGTCGGATTCAGCCTCACCGTATCCATCGCCATTCGCGCGACCTCTTCCAGGATAATTGCATTGTGCGCGGCGTCAAGCGCATCCTTCCCCCAGGCAAATGGAGCATGATGCACCACGAGAATTCCGGGCGTATGGACCGGATTCAGTCCGTCGCTGAACCGCTCAACAATTACGTCACCGGTCTTCTCCTCGTACGCCTGTTCGATTTCGGAGGGAAGAAGGAGTCGGGTGATGGGAATTTCGCCGTGGAAGCTGTCGGCATGGGTGGTGCCGAAGCAGGGGATCGACAGACCGGCCTGCGCCCAGCAGGTTGCAAAATGCGAGTGCGTGTGGACGATGCCTCCGATCTGCGGGAAGCGATTATAGAGCACCACGTGCGTCGGCGTGTCCGAGGAGGGACGAAGCGTACCTTCCACAACTTTGCCCGTTTCAAGTGATACGATCACCATGCTCTCCGGACTCAGATCCCCGTATTCGACGCCGCTTGGTTTGATGGCCATGACTCCAAGCTCGCGGTCTACCTGGCTTGCGTTTCCCCAGGTAAGGATCACGAGCCCTGCATCCCGCAGCATCATATTCGACTTGTATGCCTTTTCACGAATTGCCTGAAACCGATCCTGCGCCACTGATTCCTCCCTCGTCTGCGTATTACTTGCCCGAGCGGACACGGTCCTTGATGTTGAGAAGTTCTTTCATTGCGTGATAGTTGCCGCTTGCACCCGCGGGACTCGTTTTCACGCCGAAATCGTTGTGCAGCTGCATATAGAGCCGGTAGAGCTCTTCATAGATCGCGACGTTTGCAGGAATTGGATGAAACTCTTCGGGCAGCGTTCCCGTCATTGCGGTCATTGCCTCTTCGAACGTGTCCCAGCCGCCAGCCGCCTTTCCGGCAACGACCGCTCCCGCAATAGCCGAACCAAGCGCGCTCGTCTGTGCACTGCGTGATATCTTTATCGGGCGGGCCATGACGTCGGCGTAGATCTGCATGACGAGCGGATTCTTTACCGATATTCCTCCGCAGTTGATGATCTGCGTCACCTTCTGCCCGTACTCTTCCAGCCGCTCCATGATGGCACGTGAGCCGAACGCGGTGGCTTCGATGAGTGCGCGGTAGATTTCAGCCGGAGTAGTGTAGAGCGAGAGGCCCATGATGACACCTGACAATCGCTGGTCGCCGATGACGGTCCGATTTCCGTTGTGCCAGTCGAGTACGACGAGGCCGCTCTCTCCGGGGACCAGCTTCTCAGCTGCGCGGGTAAGCTCGGCATGTGACCCCATCTCTTTACCGCCGGGTGCGATCCGGTTCACGAACCAGTTGAAGATGTCGCCGACCGCCGATTGCCCCGCTTCAATTCCGTGGTAGTTCGGCAGGATCGCTTCGGGAACCACGCCGGTGACTCCGGGGATGTCCGGCATCTTCCGCGCAAACGGCACTGCCATGAGGTCGCAGGTCGAGGTGCCGATGATTTTCACGAGGTCACCTTCGCCGATTCCGGCACCGATACCGCCGGTGTGCGCATCAAAGGCGCCTACAGCAACCGGTACTCCTGCAGGAAGCCCGGTTCGTTTTGCCCAGTCGGCAGTGAGGCCGCCGGCAACATCCTTCACCGAGTACGCAACATCAGGCAGATTCTTCCGTACGCGTTCAAGCCGCGGATCAAGTTTGACAAGAAACTCCACGTCAGGGTAACCACCCCATGAGGTGTGGAACATCGCCTTGTGACCGGCCGCGCAGATACCACGCTTGAGCTTGGCCGGTGATTCGGTTCCGGTCAGAAAGGCGGGCACCCAGTCGGTCACCTCGACCCAGGTGTAGGCTGCGTCGAACACCTCAGGCGCGGTGCGGGCGCAATGCAGAAGCTTCGACCAGTACCATTCCGAGGAGTAGGATTCACCGCATTTCGCAAGAAACTGCGGGCGTATCTTCGCCGCGAGGGAGGTGATCTCTACAGCTTCCCGGTGTGATGTGTGGTCCTTCCAGAGCCAGGCGCATGCCGCCGGGTTATCCGCAAACTCAGCCTTGAATGCAAGCGGCGTGCCCTCTTTGTCCACAGGAAGTGGCGTTGACCCTGTCGTATCCACGCCGATTCCGATGATTTTTGCCGCAGTGAAACCCGGTTCGCGTTTCGTCGCGTCCGCGACGGCGCCCTTCATCACAGCTTCGCATCCATCAATGTAGTCCTTCGGGTGATGGCGGGCGAGGTTCGTGTCACGGGAGTCGATGATGATTCCCGCATCACCATGTGCATAGTTCCAGACGCTCGTGCCGATTTCAGCTCCGTCGGCGGTCCGTACGACGATTGCCCTTACCGAGTTCGTTCCATAATCGAGTCCTATCACATAGCTCATACCGACACTCCTCCCCATCTATTCGGGAACATCATGTTCCTACAGGCGCTCCATTCTGTCCGTCTGATCGCAATTTCGTAGAGATTACCACGGACGTTCCGAATGCGCAATTGACCATGGCAGCCGCGTGAGTATAATGGACGGCGGTGTACCAACAGCATGTACCAGGGCAAAACTAAGTACAGCGTCATTGAAGACTGGATACGAGATCAGATACGCGACGGCCACCTTCAGCCCGGCGATCGACTTCCCTCCGAGAGTGCACTCTGCACGCGCTTCGGTGTGTCGCGCAATTCGGTGCGTCATGCGCTCTTATCGCTATCGCAGGATGGTTCGGTAGAGACGATAAAGGGGGTCGGCACCTTCTGCAGGGCCCGTACCGAAGGCCGAACCACCAACATCGGATTCGTCTGCTTCTTCTCCCACGCCTACATCTTCCCCAGCATTGTGCAGGGCTGCGATTCGGTGCTCTATCGTGAAGGATACCACCTCCTGCTTGCGCAGTCCGAGTATCGTCTCTCCCGTGAACGGGATGTCCTTCACAACCTGCGACGCAAAGGTGTCGACGGCATCATCGTCGAGCCGATAAACTCGGGAAACGGAGAGAACAATCTCGACCTGTTTCGGGAGCTCGACAGTTCCGGAGTGCCCGTGGTCTTTATCGACAACTACTTCCCGAACGAGGATTTCTCCTCCGTCGCGCTTGATGATCGCGCGGCCGGTCGCCTTGCCGCAGAGCACCTGATAGCCGGAGGTTACACCTCAGTCGGTCTGTTCTACGAAGATGACTATCTCCCAAAACTCGAGCGGATTGCCGGCGCAGTTGAACGGTTCGGCGAAGCAGGCATCACCGTGCCCGAGCGCTGGCATGTGAGGTTCCAGGGGCAGGGTGCGCTGAGCGGTGCGGCGGATGCCGCGAAGGCGTTCTTTGCGCATGTGGGAAGTGACGTGCTGGCTCCGGCCGCATTCATCTGCACGAACGACGAGGAAGCGCTGCATCTGATCGAGGCCGCGGAAGCCTCCGGGCGCCGCTATCCGCAGGACATCGCAATTGTCGGATTCGACAACTCGGACATTGCCGCTGTCGACCGCATTGGGCTGACCTCGATTGATCATCCGAGCCACTATATTGGAAACCTTGCAAGCAGACTCATTCTCGACGCCATCCGCGACGGATCAAACCGACGCAGGTCAGCAACGCGGATCAATCCGCAGCTTATTGTCCGAAAGTCAGCACCCGCATTGCATAGTAAGGAGTTGAAATGAGAGACCTGATTGAACTGATGAAGTCCGATGGATGCTCGCCCGGCGTGAAGCAGGACCTCGGCATTCATGAGATACTTCTGGGAGAGAATACACTTCCCGAATTGCCCGCGCTGCTCGGACGACTCGTCGCCGCAGGTGTGTGGAAAAAGGGCCCGATTGCGGTACTCTGCGATGCAAATACACGGCGCGCGGCAGGCGAACCGGTTGCGGCAGCACTCAGTCGCGGTGGCTACGAATACGCATTCTGTGAGCTCTCCGCCGAACACGAAGGTGACCTCGTGCCTGATGAGCGGGCAATCGGCGCGGCACTCGTGGCAGTCCACGCCGAAGTCACTCTGCTCATTTCAGTCGGTTCAGGTACCATCACCGACCTGACGCGGTACGTTGCGTTCAGGCTCCATCTTCCCTTTGTCGCAATTCCCACTGCAGCGTCGGTCGACGGCTTCACCTCCTCGGTTGCACCGCTCATCCTCGGCGGTATCAAGACAACAGTCGAGACGGCTGCCCCCGCTGCGGTGCTCGCTGACTCGACGATCCTTGCAGCCGCTCCGAGCAGGCTCCTCGGCGCGGGAATTGGCGATCTTGCCGGCAAACTGACAGCGCGCGCAGACTGGTTTGTCGCGGAGCTCATCAACGGTGAGGGACGCTGCAGCTACATCATCGAGCTTGTCGCAAGTTACGTCCGGAAGATTCTGCAACTCGATCAGACGAAGGCTGCGACCATTGCAGGTGCGGAAGCTCTCTTTGAAGGGTTGGTGGTCTCGGGGCTCGGGATCACGCTCGTGCACTCATCGCGCCCGGCATCCGGCGCCGAGCACCACATATCGCACTTCCTCGAGATGCAGCACGAACGTGGAAATGCGCCGCGACTCTATCACGGCGAGAGCGTCGCTGTGGGTACCTACCTCGTGTCGACCCTCTACCACAAGTTCGTCTCCCGACCCTTTGCGGAAATCCGTGCTGCTGTCGAGGCTGCGATTGCCGAAGGAGCCGACAAGGCCTCAGCGCGCATCGCGCAGCGCGAAGTGCTTCTTCGCAGGCTGTTTGGCGAAAGCGGCGATCCGCTCGTGGAGCGGCTCCACCAGTCGCAGCCGACTGCCGAGCGCAGGCGACTTGTGCTGCAGAAGCTTGAGGCCGGATGGGATGCACTTCGCGGGGAAGTTGTGGCGCATCTTCCGGCCGGCAAGGCAGTCGCTGAATCGTTCGCGCGCACCGGAGTTGCCTACGATCCTGTGGCCATCGGCATCTCGAAGGAGATCCTGCATGCAGCCGTGCTCTGTGCCAAAGAGGTTCGCCCGCGCTACTCCCTGCTTGCGCTTCTCGATGATCTGGGCATGCTGGACGCTGAAGCGGCCGCCGTCGTGCAGGCGGTCGGTTACTAGCGGGGAGTTCCCGCGGTGGCGGCCGCAGCTCCGGCTCCGGCCGCAGCCGCCCCTGCAGCCGCATGCGAGCTTCGCCGCGACTGCTCCTTCCCTTGTCTGCGCGATGCGATTTTGTTAGTATTCCCTTCACCGGCAAATAATCTCAGGTCACGCACCTGCCTGGAGCTCGCAGATGAAGGCAATTGAACTTGAAAAGTCCTATAACCCGAAGGAATTCGAGGATCGCATCTACCAGATGTGGATGGACGGGAACTATTTTTCCCCGGATAATCCACGCTCAGACTCAAGCAGGCCGCACTTCGTCATCGTCATTCCGCCGCCGAATGTTACCGGCGTTCTCCACCTTGGCCACGGCCTGAACAACAGTCTTCAGGACGTTCTCATTCGCTATCATCGCATGCTCGGCGACCCAACGCTCTGGGTGCCGGGGACCGATCATGCGGGCATTGCAACGCAGAACGTGGTTGAACGAAAGCTGCGCGAGAAGGGGCAGAGCCGGGAATCGATCGGTCGCGAGAAGTTCATCGAAGAGACCTGGAAGGTCAAGGAAGAGCACCACGCGATCATCCGCAAACAGCTCATGAAGATCGGCTCGTCGTGCGACTGGAGCCGTGAGCGGTTCACCCTGGATGAGGGGCTTTCACGAGCGGTCCGCGAGGTGTTCGTAACGCTCTATGAACGCGGGCTCATCTACCGCGGATACTACCTGGTGAACTGGTGTCCCTCCTGCGGTACGGCTTTGTCTGATGACGAAGTGGAGTACAGCGAAGTGCACGGCAAGATGTATCACTACCGGTATCCGCTTGCCGATGCGAAACCTGGCGATCCGGCGGCGTTCGTGCAGATTGCGACCACGCGCCCGGAAACGATGCTCGGCGACACCGCTGTCGCGGTGCATCCTGACGATGAACGGTACAAAGCGCTTGTCGGCCGGAAACTCAAACTCCCGCTGACTGACCGCGAAATTCCCATCATCACCGACTCCTACGTGGACATGGCGTTCGGCACCGGAGCCGTCAAGGTGACCCCGGCGCATGATCCGAATGATCGCGACATGGGCATTCGGCACAGTCTTGCGGTGATAAACATCCTGAACCCGGACGCCACCCTGAATGAAAATGTGCCGGAGAAGTATCGGGGGCTGACAGTGCGGGAGGCGCGCAAGCGCGTGATCGCCGATCTTGAGGCCGCCGGACTCTTCATCGAAGCGAAAGACCACGTACACCAGGTAGGCCATTGTTACCGTTGTGACACGGTGATTGAACCCTATCTTTCCGAGCAGTGGTTTGTGAAGATGCGCCCGCTCGCGGACAAGGCGCTGGGTGCCTGGCGGGACGGGGAGGTCGTTTTTTATCCCAAACGGTGGGAGAACACCTATACTCACTGGCTCGAGAACATTCGCGACTGGTGCATCAGCCGGCAGCTCTGGTGGGGACACCGGATTCCTGTATGGTATTGCGCGGACTGCAAGAAGGTGATTGTGAGCCGCGAGGATCCGACCAGCTGCCCTGAATGCGGTTCGGGAAAGCTCGAACAGGACAGCGATGTGCTTGATACCTGGTTCAGCTCGTGGCTCTGGCCGTTCTCCACGCTGGGCTGGCCCGAGCAGACCGACGACCTTGAACGCTTCTTTCCCACCACGACACTGGTGACCGCGTACGACATCATCTTCTTCTGGGTTGCGCGGATGATCATGGCGAGCATGGAGTTCATGGGGCGCGCTCCCTTCCACGACATCTATATGAACAGTCTGCTCCGCGACAAGCAGGGACGAAAGCTCTCAAAGACTCTCCGCAACGGAGCCGACCCGCTCGAGGTAGTTGACCGCTTCGGGGCCGACGCGTTGAAGTTCACGCTCGGTTTCCTCTCAGCGCAGGGGCAGGATGTTCTTGTGGACATGGAGAGCTTCAGCCTGGGCAGCCGCTTCTGCAACAAGATCTGGAACGCGTCACGCTACCTGCTCATGAACCTCGAAGGCAGAACGCTTCTGCCATTCGATACAATCGAACTGAACACTATCGACCGGTGGATCTACCACCGGCTTAACCTTGCGGCATCGACTGTCGCCCGGAGCATGGAAAGCTACCGGTTCGACGATATGACAAAGATCTGCTACGACTACTTCTGGAACGATTTCTGCGACTGGTACATAGAGGCGTCGAAACTCTCGCTGTACAGCGACGACGAGCG
>DATKUC010000148.1:0-7104 GCA_035530835.1 Spirochaetia bacterium | reverse complement strand
CCGGTAAAGCGCATGCTCTCCGGCGTCTGGCTTGCGACCTGCCCAAGACTTTCGCCGGTTACCAGCGCAAGTGCGCCGATATCGCGCGCGATATCGGACGCTATCCTCATCATTGCTGCGCGGAACAGCAGCGTATACTCGGGGACACGGGCGCGCTCCTGAATTCGCTTCTGGATGTCAAAGATGGGCACGTTGTACAGCTGTATGTTGCCGGTCCATGGAGTGATGAGTCGGCCGAGCATCTGCGCTTTCTGCTGTGCAGCAAGTGATGTGACGGGAAAAGTGTGAAAATGGACCGCGTAGATCTTCAGTCCCCGTTTCGCCATGAGGTATCCGGCGATCGGCGAATCGATGCCGCCGGAGAGCAGCAGCAGCCCTTTGCCTGAGACGCCGACCGGCAGCCCGCGCAATCCCGGCTCGACGCGCGAATAGACGTATGCCCGCTCGCGAACTTCTATGCTCACGGTGATTCCGGGTTCGCTCAGATCTACGTGGAGCGCGGGAAATCGATCGAGCACGGCTGATCCGAGATCGCGCGCCAATTCATATGAATTGAGCGGAAAACTCTTGTCCGATCTGCGCGCCGATATCCGAAAGGATCGTACGGGAGCCTCCGCGCGCGATATTGCATCGTCGACGACCCGGAGAGTTGCTTCAGTTACCGCCTCTACGTTCTTTTCTGCAGTTGCAACGCGAGCATATCCGGCAATGCCGAACGTATGGTCCAGAACATGACGAACCCGGGCATCGTGTTCATCCGGGTAGGTGATATACATGCGTTTGTCGCGGGCAAGCACCTCGGCTCCGGTTCCACTGAGCTCGCGCCTGATATTGTTTCGCAGTGCCTTGATGTACTGGCCAAGATTCGCCTTTCGCAGCGCCAGCTCGCCGAATTTGATCAGATACCGGTTGTCCATGGTCGACAGGCTACCGATTTCCCCTGCGTTGTGCAATAAGATCGAGCTTTACGGGTCGAATATATGCGAAAAGCACTATATGGCATTGCGGAAAGATTGCACGGAAACGAAAGAATTGTTATACTAAAGCAAGTTATGTTGAACAGTGCAGAAATATGTTCAGATGTAGAACTTTCGAATTTTGCCCAGAAACTCAAGGTATGCGGGCACCCCGTGCGGCTGAAGCTGCTCTGCGCCATTGCGCGTGAGGAAGATCCGTGCGTATCGGAGTTGTGGGTGTGCCTTCAGCAGCCTCAGCCGGTCGTGTCGCAGCATCTTGCAGTGCTGAAGGAAAAAGGCATAGTCAAGTCGGAAGTCCAGGGAAACAAACGTATCTATTCGATAGTTGATCCGTTCGTGCGCCAGATCGTCATGTCGATGATGCAGACGCACGCGGTTGTCTGAACTTTCCCCCGCTACTTGTACGTATTCACGAAGTTAATCACGGTGATGGTCACTCCGATCAGACTCGTAACCCAGCCCGTTATGAGAAACAGGTTGCTGAAGAACTGATTCATGTTGGTGAAGGTATTCTTCTCAACCACTATCGTTGACCCTGGCGGTACCTCGGTTCCCAGTCCGACTTTCGTGAGTTTTCCCAGCGTGCTGGCGAAGAAGATCGCGTTTGAGTCACCGGTCTGCGGGTTGATGCCTCCGACCGCCTGAAGGTAGTCACCTACCGTGTATCCGCTCACATAAGGTATATTCGGGTTCGGAGTGTTTACTTCACCGACCACCGCAACTGAAAGCCTCTTCATCGGGATGACTATGTAGTCGCCCTGGTCGAGAATCATGTTCCTCGTCGGCGATCTCTTCTTCCACAGCGTTTCCAGATCGGGCACCGGCATCCGCTGTCCCGTGCTGCCACGGATGATGTAGCTTTTCTCCGGTTCAGCGAACGGCGTGGGCCCACCCATCAGATCAAGCACGTCAAGCAGCGTGATTCCCGGATGGAAGGGTATGTCGAATCGCACCGGTGCGCCCGGGACGCTCTGCGGCGTGCTGCTGGTCGATGGCGAACCGTAAACCGCGCCTTCGATCGTAATCCTGTCTGATGTAGTGGAGGAGCCCGCGATGTTGATCTGATCCCCGTTTTGCAGGGTGAGCGTATCCACCTTGTCGGTGGCGACGGACTCTTCAGTATAGCGATTCTGTGAGTTGACCCGCTGCAGGGCAATCTGATCCGGAAGTGCAGTCGGCAGCATGCCGCCGGCAAGCTTGAGAACCGTTCCCAGCGTGTCGTCAGGCAGGATTTCATAGCTTCCCGGCTTTGCAACCGCTCCGCTGACGACTACCGAGT
Source organism: Spirochaetia bacterium (assembly GCA_035530835.1). Classification (GTDB taxonomy): domain Bacteria; phylum Spirochaetota; class Spirochaetia; order DSM-27196; family DATKUC01; genus DATKUC01. The sequence goes on along the minus strand of DATKUC010000148.1, from coordinate 4,848 downwards.
CCTTTATTCGCGGCACGAATACCTGATCACCCGGCAACAGGAAGGGATCCTCATTCTCCTGACCGAACACATAGTACCTGGTCAGGTCGAACGTGAGCTTCTTCTTGTCACGGATGAGCTCGACGCGTCGGGTGCTCGACGCTCCGCTGTCCAGGCCTGCCGACGCGAGCACGTCGGTAAGGCGGTTCAGCGAAGTCATCTGGATCTGACCGGGTTTACTCACCGTCCCGTAGACAAAAACGTCAAAGACCGCAGGTGCCTGCAGCGAAAAGGAGACGAACTGAAGCGGTACGGCTCGCTTTATGCTTTCAATGACTCTCTTTCGCAAATCAGCAAATGTTTCATTTCCAACGTGGACTGTGCCGATGTAGGGCAGCTCAAGGGTCATGTCCGGTTGCAGAACAATCGAATACGAAGTGATTGAGCTGCCGGTCGTGGGACTCGAACCGACCGGACCGAAGTCCAGGTTGAGCGCGTAGACATCTCCAGGAATAGGTTTGTAGTTACTCATGTAGATGATCTTGCGGCTGAGATCACTGGGAGTGGTCTGGGCAGACAGGAAGATCGGCATCAGGAAACCGAAGAGCGCCACAATGACGGCAAGTCGGAAAAAGGGAAACGCAAAGGAAGTCCGATTTGACATGGACGCATGTTAGCAGTATTGGAGAATCAACGTCAATCAGGATATAGTTTCCGCATGACCGATACGCTCAGCTTCATTATTCGCGACACCACCACGACAATCACGTTCCCGGAGCGGGAAAATCTCCTTTCATGTGATGCACCCGCAACACTCGCAGTGTTCGACGAACATACGGCCGGCCTTTGCCCGTCTATGCCGCCGGGGCATGTGGTCACTGCCGCGGGTGAGAGCCGAAAGGAGTGGCCGACTGTCGAGCGGATTCTGCGGGCGGCGCTGTCGGCCGGACTCGGACGCGACGGCACCATCATCGGTGTAGGCGGGGGTGTCGTCTGCGACACGACCGCGTTCGCGGCATCGCTTTACATGCGTGGCTGCACGCTCATTCTTGTTCCGACAACACTTCTCGCGATGGTTGACGCGGCATTCGGCGGCAAGACCGGAATCAACTTCGACGATCTGAAGAACATCGTAGGAACCTTTTATCCCGCGACGGAAGTCAGGATAAATATCGAGCTTCTTGCCACTCTTCCCGAACACGAGTACCGCAGCGGACTCGTTGAGGTGATAAAGAGCGGCCTCCTGCGGGACGCCGAGCTGGTGAGCATACTCGAACAGAAACGGGATGCCGTTCTCAGGAGAGACCCCGCGACAGTACGCGAACTCGTTCGCCGCTCGATAGCGGTCAAAGGGAGTTACGTTGAGGAGGATCCGACAGAGAAGGGCGTCCGTGCGCATCTGAATCTGGGCCACACATTCGGCCACGCGGTCGAGAGCGTCGTCGGCTTTGGAACCTGGACTCACGGGGAAGCTGTTGCCTGGGGGATAGCACGTGCGATGGACGCGGGCGAACTTATCGGAGTAACCGACAGCTCCTACTCTGGGCGGGTGCGTGATCTGCTTCGGTCATACGGCTACCGAATCGATCGCCCGGCGGTGCCGTTTTCTGCCGATGAGCTCATGAGCCGCATGAAAAGCGACAAGAAGAAGAAGAATGGCACTGTTCACTTTATACTTCAGCGCGACCTGTGCGACACCATCATTGAACCGCTCTCCGACGATCAGCTGCGCACGATTCTGTAGCGAATTACGCGTCAGGACTCATCGAGAATTGCGGAGAGTCTGCGATACGCCTTTCCGATCGTTTCCACATCCTCCGCCGATGCATCCTGGCCGATAGAATCTGTGAGCGTCTCGAGGCTTGCAAGACTGTCGGCAACCGCCACGTGAAAACTGCGGCTGCTGCGGAACCAGTACTCACCCGAATTGTTCGTTTCCAGAGCGAGGAAGCCCAGAGACTTCGGCGATTTCTTGATCGGGACAAGCTTCAGGATGTTCGGAATCTGCAGACAGAGTTCCTGCCGCTGCGTCTCGCTGTCGAAGCTCTCGTGCCGCGGCCAGTTCTTGAGGAGGTCTGTTGCAGGATCAATTGCGCGAGCCACCCGAACCAGAGTAGAAATGCGTTCGCCCGGTGCAATCTCCCGTCCGTGGTAGACAAGTGATCCCTTCATGTTCGTGTAGTGAGCAGGCAACGTGAACTTCGAGTCCCTTACGATCGGCGCGAACTCTTCCCACACGAGCATCGCTTTCTTCTTCTTTCCCTTCTGGGCTTCGAGTTTAAATATCCTGGATCCAATGTTGACCTGCCAGGTAGTCTCGCGCCCCTTCGCCGCCGGCTGCTTCTTTTCAGTCCGTGATCCGTCGCGCCCGCCGCTCTTTCCTCCCGAAGTAACAGTCTGCGGCGCGAGACTTGCCGCAAGCTCAGTGGAAATGCGCGCGAGCCATTCACGCCTGAGCGGCGATACCGATCGCGCGTACATACGGGAGGTTTTGACTATCTCACCGGCAACGATGTAGATCGGAGTCTCGCGGAACATCACCGAACCGGGGTGAATCTCGATACGTTCGGCGGTCAGGCTGCGATAGGCGAACTTGCCGGACTGAACGCACACAAACTGAATCAGGCCGGTGGCTACGGCGCACAGGTAGTCCTCCACCGGACCGCCGGAGAGAATCGGTACACCGAGCTCCGAAACAATCTGTTCCAGCTGATCCTTGATGTTTGCGATCTCCGCCATGCTCCGCTCTTCGAGAAAGTACCGTTCGCAGAACTTGTCCTTTCGGGGAGCGTCGCGGTACGCATAGTAGAGCTTCAGATAGGAGACGAAATCCCCGTGGTTGTCCCTGAAGGTATGGTGCATCTTGCGTGCGGTGACTTCCTCACCCGGCGGCAGAAGGAATGGATTCTTCGAGGTGAGAAATGAGGTCGCGATGAGGACTTCTTCCATCACAGACGGGTAGGTGAGGATGCCTTCGACTATCATCCGGGAGTGCTTTGGAAGCAGGGGGAACTGGGCCATCATGCGGCCGACGCGCGAAAGGCTGCTGTCCGGATCGAGCGCATCGAGAAGGCGCAGGGTTTCGACGGCACCCACTATTCCGCGACGGTTCGGTGGAGAAATGAAATCGAACGAATCAAAATCGGTAATTCCGATTTCAGCCATTCGCAGGACAACTTCCGAAAGATCGGTCCGGTAAATCTCTTCAAGCGTGAAGAGTGGACGCGTCTCGAAATCTTCCTTGCGATAGAGTCGGTAGCAGGATCCGGGGCGGGTTCTTCCCGCGCGGCCACGCCGCTGATTTGCCGACGCGCGGGAGATCGGTCCCTCGACCAGCGATTCGGTGAAGGTCCGCGGGTTGTAGTAGTTCAACTTCGCAAGTCCGGAATCGATTACGGTGGTAATGCCGTCAATCGTCACGCTGGTCTCGGTGATGTTGGTCGAAACGACGACCTTTATCTTTCCGTCCGGAGCGGGCGGAAAGACCATCTCCTGCTCATCCTTGCTCAATCGGCCGTAGAGCGGCAACACTTCGAGCTTCTTGCGATAGGGCATGCTGTACAGCGATGTGACGCAATCCTTGATCATCTTTTCGCCGGAGAGAAAGATGAGTACGTCGCCTTCCCGTTTTTCTTCGACTATCCGATCGACTATGTCGGTGATTTTTCCGAGCAGCATGTCGTAATCGTTCTCGCGCATCGGTGGATCATAGATCATCGTCACCGGATACATCGGAGTGTCTATCTTCACGACCGGACAGGAACCGAAGTATTCGGAGAACACCGACGAATTGATGGTTGCCGATGAGATGATTACCTTGAAATCAGCACGCATCTCAAGAATCCGTTTCAGCAACCCGAGAATGAAGTCGATATTCAGACTGCGCTCATGCGCTTCATCCACAACGACGACACTGTACTGGGAGAGGGTGTAGTCAGCTTTCAGCTCCTGGAGCAGGATTCCGTCGGTCATTATCTTGATGCGGGTGGCGGGAGTTGTTCGATCTTCGAACCGTATCTTGTACGCCACCAGATCCGGGTCCGTCGCGTTCACCTGCTTTCTGATGAACTCGGAAACAGAGACAGCGGCAATCCTGCGCGGCTGCGTAACACCAACAACTCCCGAACGCGCATATCCTGCTTCGTAGAGGATGAGCGGAAGCTGGGTGGTCTTGCCGGAACCGGTCGGACTTTCGACAACAATGACCTGATTTTCACTTAATGCATGAAGGATGCGTTCCTTCTCTCGATACACCGGTAGCTCATGAGGCTGCATACGATTATTATACACGAAACCTTCTGAGGAGGTCCCATGCAAGAACTCAAAATCGTCGCCCCGGATCCGAAGATCCACAGGGATCAGCTTATCGAACTTGTTGCACGAACATTTAATACCTACTGGACAATGCGGCAATACTGCCTCGATGGATACGTGAACGACAGCAATTACGATTGGGCAAGTTCGCGCATTGGCCTTGTCGGTGATACGATCGTGAGCCATTTCGGCGTGTACGATTTTACTATGCGGGTCGCGAACCGAACCGGGAGTGCGAGCGGGAACCGCCCCGGGAAGGTGGCCGGCTCACCATCCAGAGTGCCCGCTTCCCCGTCTGCTCTGCGGCTTGCCGGTATCGGCATAGTCGCCACCCACCGGGATTACCGCGGGCACGGCTATATGGCCAGGGTTGCGGAGGCGTGCGTGGACGGACTTGCTTCAGCGGGTTACGATGTGACGCTTCTTTTCGGCATTCGCAATTTCTATCACCGCTTCGGTTACACTCCCGCATGGGCAGAACCGACCTGGAAGCTTCAGTGGAAAAATCTGCCGACCGAACCGCCGAAGTGGCCGATTGCGGAGTTCTCAGGCGAT
>DATKUC010000147.1:0-13361 GCA_035530835.1 Spirochaetia bacterium | reverse complement strand
CGGCACGCTTCAGTTCACCTGACAGAGCGGGCCAAATCTCATCATGCCGACGCCGGTACTCTGCCTCAAAGCCGGGCTTCAGTTTCATCGTGAATGCATGTCGAATCATCGCCACCCCCAACATGCTATGATACAACGTCGTGGTGCAGATACAATGGACAAAATCCTACCCCGCATATACAATTCCGCACAGGTTCAACGGTGGAACGGTCATTCGTAAAATATCTTCCTCTGGATGATCGGGCATTCGACTGGCACATCTACTGCACGGACGCCGGATGCAAACCGACCTCCGCCGGGGCGCACTATCCGCCGACTCCCTCTGAGCACCCGCCTGCCTACACGCGGAACATCACGACGAAACGTATCCTCAACGAGTATCAGATAGTCTACATCACCCGCGGCCGAGGTGTGTTGCGCTGGCAACCGGACAACTCGTGCGTCGTTGAAGCGGGCACCGCATTTCTCCTGTTTCCCGGTATCTGGCACGCCTACAGCCCCGACGCGCAGACCGGCTGGGACGAGTACTGGGTGGGATTCACCGGCCCGTTTCCGGCAATGCTGCTCAAGCGGGGCCTGATAAGCCCGGAGCGACCGGCGTACCGTATTGGATTGCAGGATACTATCCTCTCCGACTTTGCCGAGATATTCGATGTCGCAGAGCGGGAACCTCCGGGTTTCCAATTGCGGCTTGGAGCATCGATCATGCAAATCATCGCGAAGATTCTCACCACGAGTTACCGGGAGGCACAGCAGTCGGGAGCCGAACAGATTGTTGCCCGGGCAAAGTTTCATATGGAAGAGAATCTGTACGGTGACATCGCAATCGACGGTCTGCTCGCCGGCATTAACCTGAGCTATTCGGCGTTTCTCAGGCTGTTCAAGAACTATACCGGCCTTTCGCCGCACCAGTATTTCCTGCAGATGAAGCTCAATCGTGCGAAAGTTCTGTTGCAACAGCCAGGACGGCCGGTCAAGGAGATAGCGCTCGGTCTCGGGTTTCAGGACCAGTTCTATTTTTCGCGGCTGTTCAAGAACAAGATCGGTGTTACTCCAACTCAGTGGCAATCGCGCATGACTGGAAGGAGCTGACACGTAACCCGGGACTCTGATATGTTGTGATCGTTGACGGGGGGGATTCATGGCGACGAGCGGGGCCGATCGAGATCTGCATCCAACGCGACGGAGAGCCATTTCCCGAACGGTCTTCAGCATCCTGCTTGCGGGCTCCACTGTCCTGTTCATCCTGGTCATCAGACCCTTTCTCATTCCCCTGTTGCTTTCCGCGGTCACCGCCGGCGTGTTTTTCCCGATTCGCAGACGATTGGTGACACGATTTCGGGGCAAGAGTACGATGCCTGCAATTATCACCATGCTCACGGTTATTCTCATGGTGGTAATTCCGGTGACAGGGCTGGTCTATCTTGCTGTCCTGAACGTGCTCAGACTGGCCCAGACTGTCTCGGTGTGGGGATGGGAGTTCCATGGCGTGGTCGACTCGGCGATCCGCATCGGCCAGCAGCTTGGCCTGGTGTCTGAAAGCGGGCCGGGACACGCGATCACGCGGGACATGCTGCTGAAGACACTCGAGCAGTATTCCTCTGTTATCGTGAGCCACCTGAGTCGGTTTCTCGGGAACATGATCCGCATCATTCTCATGGTGATCATCTACCTGTACAGCCTCTTCTTCTTCCTGCGCGACGGCGACCGGATCCTTGCCAATCTGCTCGACTACATCCCGCTCGACCGCGATCAGAAGGACTCCATCCTCTCACACTTCGTTTCGGTGACCCGTGCAATCGTAAAGGGAACGCTGGTCATGGGCCTGATCCAGGGTACCATTGCGTACCTTGGCTACATGCTGGCAGGTATGAAGTCGCCGCTACTGTGGGGAATGCTGACCGGTTTTCTCGCACCTCTGCCGAACTTCGGCCCCATCCTCATCTGGCTGCCGGCCGGCGTGCTTCTGGCTCTGAATGGACAGATCCCCGGAGCTCTGATAGTGCTCGTCGGAGTCGGCGGACTGATGGGCGTTTGCGACTACGTGATACGCCCGCGCATCATCGGGGACGACATCAAGATGCATGACCTGCTGGTATTCTTCGGAATCTTTGGCGGCATTGCACTCTTTCGCCTTCCCGGACTCCTCATCGGCCCCATAATCATGGCGATATTCGTTCAGATCTGGGACATTTTCCGGATCATGTATGCGAACGACTTCCGCGCGGCAAACGCAGTAAGTCCGCCTTCAGCCCCGCCGCCGTCAGACTGAGTCCTCACGCAGGCTACCTGGGTTCGGTGCGTCCGCATGCCGCGTATACCAGACGCCGCACGGGGTCGAGGATTGCAACCGTCACCTGGGCAGAGTTCCATGCGGGAACTCTCCGCAGCATCGTGAGCTGCCGCGTGAGCCATCTGAAATCGTCGCTCGGCACCACGCCTTCCGGAAACGATTCGAGCCGACTGAGGGCGGAGAGCCCGACGTGGGCAATGAGCGACAGGTCGCGGGAGACTCCGGAAAGCTCCCGCAGTCCGGGTCGCGCCTCGAGAAGTGGCGCAAGCACCCGATCATTCGACCGCCAGAGTTCCAGATCTGAACGCAGCTGTGAAAACAGCTGGGCCCGTTTATCGGTTGCGGCAGTGAATGAGGCCGGATAGCGCAGTGCGGCCGGGAGTCCGGCGCTCACGCTGTTCGCGTGCAGTCCGGCCGCAAACTCTTCGATGACCAGATCCACAAGCTGCGAAAAATCCCGCGCCGCCACCGATTCGGGAGGAATACCATCGACTGTCCGATCAAGGGGAGTTGCGGTGGTGTAGTGCATGCTCGATATCCGGCCGTAACCCTTCAGCGGCTCAAGCACATCGGCAAGGGTCTGGAGTGCCGGGCTCACCGGCCCGCCGGAGAGATTCATGAGAATGCGGTGCTCATCGGCGAACTGACGCATGCCGATCGAAGCGAGATAGCGGTTCACTGCGGGGAGCCGTTCATACATGCCGCGAATGCTCTTCAGGGACGCGGGAGACCAGAACCGTTCGGCAATCGCGGCAAGCCGGGGCCAGAGTCTGCTGTCGAGGTTTTGAGGCGAGACGAGCTCTGTCCACATCGCTGCCTCTCCTCCAAGCACGGCGTCGTCGCGCCCGGTGCCGGCCGCAGGATCAACCGCATAGTGGTAGGATGCGGGAAACATCAAGTCCAGATAGTAACGCTGTGAACGCAGAACCGGTTGCCCCACTTCTATCGCCCTGTTAAGGAGCGAAGGTTCCGCCCACACCTGCACGACCTGACCGGCAACCAGGTCGCCATTCCATGACTCCTCCCACACGACTGCCTGGCGTCCGAGCGGCTCGAGAATGGACTCTACACGCGAGGTGAAGTAACGGGCGAGGTCGCTGAACCCTGCCATGTGGTGCGCCTTCATGTAGCTGAGAATCGCGGGGTCGTTCGCCCACGCGCGATCGGTGTTTTCGTCTCCGCCAATGTGGATATAACGATCAGGAAAGAGCTTCACCATTTCCGCAAAAAACCGGGACAGTGCGCTGTAGGTGGAATCGCGGGTTGGATCGAACACGGCGCTGAATACGCCGAAGCTCTTTCTGACGGCGAATGGGCCCGATCCTGCCGCGAGTGACGGGTATGCGGCAAGCGCAGCCGATACGTGTGCGGGCATATCGAACTCGGGAACTACGCGGATGCCCAGCAGGTTTGCGTAGTGGACGATCTCCCGGACATCTGCGTGTGTATAGTACTCTCCGTTACTTCCCTTCGCGGTCAGTTCCGGAAATGTGGTGCTTTCGATTCTGAACCCCTGATCATCGGTCAGGTGCCAGTGGAGGACGTTCAGCTTTACCGCGGCCATTCCGAGCAGAGTCCGCTTTATTGTGTCTACCGGCATGAAGTGACGCGCACAGTCGAGCAGGAGTCCCCTCCATGTGAACCGGGGCTGGTCGTGAATCGACACTTCCGGCACCATCGCCAATCCGGGTCGATCAGGTGACAGGAGCTGCGAAAGCGTCGCGATGCCGCGCAGGATGCCCACGTCGGTGGCGGCTTCGATCGTCACGTGGCCCGGTCGAGTCTCCAGAGAGTAGGATTCCTCCTCGTTCACCGAAAGTTCGATCGTCTTCCTGAAGTGGATTGAGAGGTCAAGCGGCGCTGCGCGGTCAGAATGGGGGCCGCACAACGAGCGGAGCTGACTCTTGAGTTCCGCAAGTGCAAAGTCAACTCGGGCGGAAGCAGGTGAGTCGGTGACCCTCGCATCGAAGGTCCGGAACCGGATTATTACAGGATCGATGCGGACCGATGCCGGATAGGGCATCAGGTCAAGCCGGTTCGGCACTGCGGGGAGTACCGATCGGGGCTGCACCGGGGGCCGTTCGACCTCCGGAACAGTTGGGCGCGGCGAAGGTCCGCCCGCACAGGCAACAAGCATCGAAGTCAAAGCGAGCGCAGCTGCGAGCTTCAAGATGGTGTGGCGCACGGCACCTCCTGAGATCCGGCTCTATCGTACCTCCGGAGCGCGGGAAATCCCACCCCCCCTTGACGCTGACCGCTGACGGGCGGAAAATTGCCCTTCGAAGTGAGGAAACGTATGACCACCAGTCTCCTGTTGAGTCCTGATCACATGCTTTTCGCTACAGTTCCGTCGGCGATTATTGTACTGTTCGCCGTCTCACTGTTGCTCTCCTCCCTCGGTTTTGCACGGACCGTCTATTTCATCAGCACCGGATACGGACTGTCGGTTGCAGGGATCGCATTCTTTTCGTTCGTGTTCTATCGAACAAGCGGCAACCTTGCGGCATTGCTGCACATGGCGCTCATTCTCGTGTACGGATTCCGGCTTGCGACCTACCTGACTGTTCGCGAACGCAAAGCAACTTTCCAGGCTGAGCGCGTCGAAACCGATCGCTCCTACGCGGTGAACTCTCCATTGACCAAAATCGGAATCTGGATCGGCGTGAGTCTGCTCTACGTGGCAATGGCATCGCCGGTGCTCTTTCACTTTTCGGCACTGAACGCGTACAGTCACGGTGCCGCTGCGGTTACCCGCGCACTTCGTGGCGGCGGGTCAGGCGCCGCGTTCGTGGTGATTGTCGGCCTGCTCGTCGGTTACTGCGGTCTGGTAACTGAGTGGATGGCAGACCGTCAGAAAGCACGGCTTAAGCGGCGGGAGCCGTCTGCATTCTGCAGAAGCGGACTGTATCGGATCGTGCGCTATCCGAACTATTTCGGAGAGATACTCGTCTGGACAGGCAGCTTCCTTGCCGGTATTCCGTTCTTTACCTCGTGGGCCGCCTGGACCCTCAGTGCAATCGGTCTGGTCTCAATTGTCCTGATTATGCTCGGATCTGCAAAGCGGCTTGAAGAGAAGCAGGGCGGCCGGTACGGACGGGAACCTGAGTATCAGGAGTACATCAGCAAGGTTCCCATTCTCATACCGCTTGTGCCGCTCTACTCGCTGGCAAAGCTGCGGATCTATCTCGGCTGAGCAGCCTGCGGGTCAGCCGAAAGTGAACGCGTACAACCTGAGCTTCCCGGTAACCGTGATGCTCAGCACGTGCGCTCCGGGCGATTTCAGGGCAACAAGCTGGTAGAGCCTGTCAGCGTCCGGTTTCACCACGCCGTTCGTTACATCCGGTGTGTTGCCTGACTCCTTACCGTCGACTGTTACGCGAAGGGTGCCGCTCGAGCCTGCCTCAGGTGCTATGACGAGATAGACATTCCGCGCGTTAAAACCGAGCGAGAGCGTTCCGTCACCGGTCGGGACGATGGAGTGGGCCCCGATCGTCCAGGTTCCGGACAGATTCCAGTTCCCGTTGGACGGTGTCCCCTCCGGTTTGTAGTCGACCGGCTTGTCTGGTACCGGCTGAACTGCAGAGGTGAACCCGCGCCCGCGCGCATAGCCCAGATAGGTCTCCGGCGTCTGTGCGGTATTCACGATATCCGGAGGAGTGACATCACCACTTACCTTCGCGCCACGTTCCTTCAGCAACTCCTGAATCACCTTCTCCGAAGTGGCATAGCTTCCCTCACCGAAGTGATAGTACCGAACGTGACCGTTTGCATCGATAAAGTAGTGCGCGGGCCAGTACTGGTTTCCGTATGCATTCCACTGCCGGTAGTTGTTATCCTGGACGACCGGCCAGGTCACGCCGAGATCCTTCATTGCCGCAACGACGTTTGAACTCTTCTTCTCAAACTCGAACTCCGGCGTGTGCACACCGATGATCACCAGCCCTTTGTCTTTGTACGCCTTGTACCACGCCTTCAGGTAGGGGATCGTTCGAATGCAATTCACGCAGCTGTAGGTCCAGAAGTCGACAATGACAACTTTGCCGCGAAGGTCCTTGAGTGTGAGCGGTGCGCTGCTGCCCGGTACCGATGGATCGCCGGCTCCTGTGGCGAGCCCCGCAGTATTGAACCACGGCCCCGAAGTCAGAAACTCTGGAGCTCGTCCATAATCCCCAAGTCTGGCATTCCGCGGATCCGGACCGGTCGCGCCTGCGAACACCCTGTTCGACATGTCGGCGTTATCGACCATCTGCGCAACGGTGGTCCCGCTTATCACCTTGTCCGGCGGTCGTACGGTTCGGGATTCGAGGGCAGTTTTCACCACAGAGTTGGATTCGATCGCGGTGAGACCCGAACCGTAGGAGGGGAATGCCTGCAGAAGCGCTGTCTGTACCTGGCGATCCCATCCGACGGCTATCGCGACCCCAACCACAATCATGAGCACGCCAAACGCCTTCTGGATGTTCGCCATATTACGCTTCAGACCGGGGATGCGATTCAGGAGTGTCCGTCCTCCAATCATGACTGCAAGCATGGGGATGGCGGTACCGAGGGCATAGGCAAACGTGATGAACACCGAGCCGCTGTCGACCCGTCGCGTCAGCGCCAGACTGATGACCGAAGCCATTATCGGCCCGACGCAGGGCGTCCACACGAGGCCGAGACTGAACCCGACCGGAAGACCACCCCAGAATCCGGCAAATCGCGAGCTTCCCCCGTCGGTACCGGTCCCTGAACCGCCACGGGCGCCTCGACCGGCAATGCGGGAGGTCAGCAACTCGAAGCGGTCCCGCAGCATCGGCACGAGCATGACCAGACCGAACAGGACGAGAAGCACCACGGCGACCAGCCTGAGCGTATCCGGTGCTATGCCGAGCGCCTGGACGATACCCGAGAGCGCAAGCGTGAACAGGGTGAAACTCACCACGAATGCGGTGATGATTCCAAGCGGCCGTGCCTTCCCTCCTCCGACGCTGCCCGACAGAACGATCGGCAGCACCGGAAGGATGCACGGCGAAAGAATCGTGATAATGCCGGAAACAAAGGCGAATGCAAGTAGAACTATCATCCAGTCCTCCGACTACATGCGCATGACGTGACTGTTAATCCCGTCAACGCCTCCGCCGTTCCAGGCGGTAATCATCTTTCCGTTCCGGTCGATCTGCACGAAGGTATCCTGAACAGCCACTCCGTATTTTGCCTTCAGCGAGTGGGCGGTATCATAATTGACCACCACAATCGTGATGTCCTTACCCAGCATCGCGCCGTGCTCGTTGATATCGGTAAGGTCCGCCTGGCAGTAGGGGCACCAGTCGGCGGCAAAGAAAAGTACGGCGGGGCCGTTCGCGGCATACGCTTCGGCTGCGGCAAGGTCGGTAAAGATCACCTTGTGTGCGGCGCTTGGCGCGAATCGAAGCATGTTGCCCACCTTCGGATCGGCCATGAGTGTTGAACCCTGCGCAGCCGGGCCGCCCATGGTATTCGGTTGCGTCATCGAATCGGCGTTGCCCATCGAATTTGATCCGGACATCGCCGGCGCGTTCATCATGCTGTCGTCCGCCCAGGCGTTTGTCCCGAGCAGCGCAAGCGTTACGATCATGCACAGTGTTACCCATGTTCGTTTCATAGAATCCTCCGAAAGAGCCTGAGTATGGTTTCAGTCACAGGGCAAAGGTACGCGCAGGGCTCGATCGAAGGCAATTACGAGCAGGTCAACAATGTGTCACATTTCTGTCTCGTCGCGGCGACCGGGAAATCGGGCTCGGACCAGAAACATCAGCACGATAATGAGGATGAAGAGCCCGAGGGAGAGGAAAAGTGAAAGATGGCTGAAGTTGTCACCCCGGTCGAAGAAAGGCGACGCAACAGGCTGAACATTCGTCAACAGGATGATTGCGCCGTTGTAGCTGAAGTGGGCGAACATGCCGGGGTAGATCGAGCGGAAATGCGTATAGATGAATCCGAGGTAGATGCCTACCAGAAAGAGCGATGGGAGGCTGAGCACCTGTTGGTGAAAAAGTGCAAACAGCAGACCGGAGAGCAGGAAGTGCCACGGCGCGCGCACTCGGCGCTCGAGTGTGCGCTGGAGATACCCGCGAAACAGTGTCTCCTCACAGATCGCCGGGGTGACCGCAATCGCGAAGATAGTCAGAAGCAGCATCGGTGTGGAGTGCACTTCGATGATCGGCCGGGTAGAATCCCCGACTTCCTTCAAAGCGGGAAAGAATGAGTACATCACCCCGGCCACGTATTCGACAGAGGGGAGTAGAGCGAGCGCGCCAACTGCTCCGAGAAGCACTCCAAAGACCGGAAACCGGTCGTATCGGAGATACCGATCAACCTGTCGCGTGTGCCAGCGCCTGATCAGGAGTATGGGAGTCAGGAAGATGACGCCGAACTCGGTTGCGGCGAGCACGATAAGGATGACCATCTGATACCGCTCATAGAAGAAGCGGAGCCGCGACTGGACGTTGCCGTGAAAGTGCAGATCCGGACGCCCGCCGTCGATCATGACGTAGGCGTTCAGCAGGAACGACTGTATCAGGAAGTAGAAGGCTCCAATCCCGAGCACAAGGACAATTGCCCCGACAAGCGGGTTCCTGTTCCTGCGCTCCCAGATGCCATTCAGCTTGAGCTTTTCAGCCGGCACTTTACGTGAACCGCCTGACTGAGAGCCGGGACCGGACGCGACGGTTCGCAAAGTCACGTTTCCGGACTTTCAGATCGATGTAGAAAAGCGACCACAGCACGGGAAAGAACAACTGATAAAGCACCGCCTGGATCACGCCCGCTATCGCATACGCCGGACCGGCCTCACCGAGCATCTGCAGTGTCGACTGAATGATACCCGAGTAGTCGTTCGTCGCGGCGCTCAGATCGGTGACGTGGGACATCATTGCGCCACCGATAATCGGGTAAGTCACGAGTCCGATCGAGAACGAAAAGATGATCTGGGACAGCAGTATGGTCGCGAATAGTCGCCAGAAATTACCGCGTACAAGGTATGCGCTACGGCGAAGGCCCCCGAACACCGAGTCATCGTCGAACACGATAGCCTGTGATGAGAGAGCAAGCAGCACGGCAATCCAGGTGAGCAGAACGATTGTAGCGAAGTAGGCAGTTGCCGCAAGCAGGAACCAGATCACCGGAGGATTCGCGACCGAGGCGGCGATTACGACAAACAGTACGGCCGGCGTGAACCCGACAACGAGAATGCCGACGAAAATGACAGCTTTCAGAAGACCCTGCAGCAGAATACGGGGAAAGTAACGGTTCCACGTCGATGCGACTATTTCACCTATTGAGCCGCGCGTGCGACCCGAGGAGACCTGCGCAGCGTGAAGAGTAATGGCAGCCGAAATGAACATGCCGACTGCGGCCGACAGAAGTGACAGCAGAAGCAGCCACAATGCGGGGCCGATGAGTGGCTCAAACTGGGCCGAGTGAACCGGTTTGTCCAGCTCGATCGCAAGCGGTATTGCGGCGTGGACAAGCCGAACAGAGACGGCGGCGCCGAGCGCGGCAATCACAACATAGGGCGGAAACGAGACCAGGAATGTCGTGCGTGCCGTGTGTCCAATCATCTTGAAGGTACGATCGAAGAAGTCGGCAAACGTGTAGCGGGCAACATAGAGCGATCTCCTGGCGAAATCCATCTGGCTCTCCTCGTCATTCCGACGGTGCGAAGTATAGCACATTGAACGCGGGCCGAAACCGTCCCGCCGGCTGCGCAGTCGCTGCCCGCAGAGATTTTTCTTCAATTTGGTCATTAAATGACTTATAGTTGATTGAGGAGGCTCAGTTGATCGTACCAGAAGCTGACCCGGGCGCAGCGCCAAAATCGGGTCACGCGTCTAAAGATCCGTTCAAAGCCGCATTCTTTGAAAGTCCACAGCCGATGTGGTTTGTTGACCTGCCCGCACTCTCGTTTCTTGAAGTCAATGACGCCGCCGTCGTGTTCTATGGGTACGATCGTGAGAAGTTCCTGCAGATGGGCCTTGCGGATCTGCTCGCGGAGAAAGCGGACAAGCCGGTTGAGCTGTCACCGTTCAGAGAGGTGAAGGGAGTTCGTGGTACGGTTCAGCAGCTACATCGGAGGAAAGACGGCCGGCCCGTCCGAGTCGAGCTCAGCTATTACCCCGTCCAGTTCGAGGCCAGAAGCGCCATGCACTGCGCCGTACGGGATGCTACCGATCAGCAGAAGCTGATCGACGCGCTGAAGGAAAGTGAGGAGCGCTTCAGACGTATTGTCGAGGAAAACAACGCCGCTATGCTCCTGTTCGATGCCCGAACATACGAACTTCTCGAAGCGAATCCTTCGGCTGCCACGTTTTACGGATACAGCAGGCAGCAACTTCTGGGAAAAAGCATTCTAGAAATAGTTGCGAGGCCGCGGGCGGCGGTGAAACGGCAGATCAGGCAGGTGATCGCAAGTCAGCATCCGCGGAGCAAGATACACTCGCAGCACATCACCGCAAGCGGCGATGTACGCGAAGTTGAAGTGCGATTGACGAAAATGAACTTCGGAGAACGCACGGCCATTTTTTCGGTCGTCACTGACGTAACCGCCGAAAGTCGTGCGAAAAAGGGGTTGATCGAAAGTGAGGCACGCCTTCGGGCGATCATCGACAGCATTCCATTCGATATCTGGCTGTGCGACGAAACTGGTCGCTACGTTCTGCAGAACAGCCTGAGTCTTTCCCTGTGGGGCCACAGCGTCGGCAAAATGCCTGATCAGACCGGACTGCCGCAATCGATGGTAGACCATT
The DNA here is from genome assembly GCA_035530835.1 of Spirochaetia bacterium. Lineage (GTDB taxonomy): Bacteria > Spirochaetota > Spirochaetia > DSM-27196 > DATKUC01 > DATKUC01. The sequence continues at coordinate 2,303 of DATKUC010000147.1, read as the reverse complement.
TTCTGGACACCAATCGAAGGGCTCTATCGGGAGAGACGGTAATCGAGGAGATCATACACGTTCACGACGGTGAACCGCGCAACTACCTGAGCGTGCTCAGTCCGGTCTTCATCGACGGCAGGAGCATCGGCTTCGTTGGCGTAAATATCGACATCACCGAGCGCACCCACGCCGAACAGCAGCTCAAGGATTCACTCCAGGAGAAAGACGCGCTTCTGCGAGAGGTCCATCACCGGGTGAAGAACAACCTGCAGGTTATCTCAAGTCTCCTGCAGCTGCAGTCCCTTTCGGTGAAGGATGCGGAGGTGAAGCGTGCCCTCGAGGATAGTCGAAGACGTATCCACGCAATGTCGCTCGTCCACCAGAAGCTGTACGGATCCGAGAATCTGGCGAACATCGACTTCGGGGAGTACCTTGTGTCGGTGACCCGCCAGCTTGCTCAGGCTTACGAAAACGAGGGAGTCTCGATCGATATCGCGGTCGAGCCAATTACACTCGAGGTGGGAGTTGCCGTTCCGTGCGGCCTCATCCTCAATGAGCTGGTGAACAACGCCCTGAAGCATGCGTTTCTACCAACCGGGCACGGCACGGTACGGGTCGAGCTCTCACAGATCGAAGACGGAAAGGTCAGACTCTCTGTTGCGGACAACGGGAAAGGGTTCCCGGAAGATATGGATTACCGGACAGCCGGTTCAATGGGGCTCGCGCTGGTGCGGGCGCTAACCGGACAGATTTCAGGCACACTGCAGCTCGATCGATCGGAAGGAACGCGGTTTTCGGTCGAGTTTCGGCCGTAGCCGGGATCAGCGGGACGCGGCCCACGGCTGGGTTGTCATCGACACCAGCGTTCCTGTTCTGATTGCCGATTCGATCATCAGTCCGATGTAGGTGTCCTGGGACGCCTCCGCAAGTCCGTAAAACTGCGAACCACTTCTCACGTATTCCGCCATCTTTCGCAGAGAGGTGGCAATCGCCACTTCGTCATCGTACAGGCGCGCCGGAGCGAACGGGTTGCGATACACCCACTTCTCACCGCAGAGGATACCCCGCAGGAAGTACCCCTCCGGGTTTTCCTGCTCTCCCCGGTTTACGCGGCGCAGATCCGCCGTGAGCGGTGTTGCGAAGTCGGCGAGAGACAACACCCTGTCGTCGAACACCTCTCCCCGCTCGCCGCGGATCAGCACGTGGCAGGACCGGATCCATGAGCGATGCTGATTCTGTTGAAAGTCGTAGATTCCGAGTTTGTCGCCAAAGTTCAGCCATGCAAGGTCGCGCGGGGCGGTGATTACCCGCTCGGTCGAAGGGGGACCGCCGCGGTCGGGCCCGGCAACAAGATGTGCTTCGAATCGCATACCGCTGATCTCGGCATTCTCGAATCCGATGCCGAGGAAAAGACGCAGAAGACTTGCCGCGTGGTACAGGTGCGAAAACGAGACAGTCGCTTCGGTGACTTTGCCGATCCGCCCACCCTGCAGGAGCGACAGACGCGCGGCCTGATGCGGATGAAACTGGTACTGTTCTGCGACCTGAATCCGGTAGTGAAAGGGTACCAGTCGCTCGTGAAGCAGGAGAAGGTCCTGAAGGTCCGAAGCCGGCGGCGTTTCGGCAAGTACCGGAATGCCAAGCTGGGCAAATCGAATAAGATATCCGGGAGTCTCTTCCCGCGGTACCGAGAGGATGATGAAATCCGGTGTTTCATGTCGCAAAAGATCATCTACTGTCGCGTAGGTCAGCAGTCCGAGTTCTTTTGCCCACCGCTTGCCAAGCTCGTCCCGCCGCTTCGCGTCACGAACCACCGTACCGGCCACGGCAAACTCATCAGGCAACGCTGCCGCAATGCGCAGAAAATACTGCGCCCTGAAACCGGCCCCACCGACTACGCTGAATGCTGACTTCATGATGCAATGCTCCGTTCCTGGGAATCCGGCAGCTCCCGAAGAAAAAACCCGGGAACCGCTGCCGGCATCTTGTTGCCGCGCGGCTCCCGGGCGGGAGGGTGTGCCCGGAGCTGGAGGTTAGCTCCGGGGGGAACGCACCACAGACATTGCTGCCTGCGGCACTCGCCGATCGCCCCGCATTGGCCTTGGATAGCGCAGGGCTCTCGACTCACAGGGGTTGCCGTTCCGGTCGGAGGTTGTCAACCGGACAGCCATTGGCTTGGGCTTTCGCCCAATCCACAAGGAGGAACCAACCCTGCCGACGGGTGGGGGTCACCGCGCCGGCAGAGAATTTTCAACGCACCAGGCCAACGAGGAGTTCGGTGCCTTGACGATAGATGCGAAACATCACCTCATTTGGCCCGG
>DATKUC010000146.1:0-19186 GCA_035530835.1 Spirochaetia bacterium | reverse complement strand
ATAGTAGGTCAGCGTAACGTAGCTTCGCTGATTCGCAGTGTCGGGTTTGTACGATTTCGCAATGTCGGTCACTTTTGCGTCGATATAACCTCGATCCTGGTAGTACTTCTCGATCGCCTGTTTGTCCTGTTCGAGCAGCGGCTCCTGGTAGACACCGCTGTTGAAAAGCGACTGCTCCTTGCTCTTTATGACACCGCGCAGAGTACTCGCGGAAACGTAGGTATTTCCCGAAAACTGGATCGACTTGATGACGGTCTCAAAACCCTCTTTCACGGCAAAAACAACGTTCGTTTCACCGGTGGGAAGTTTTTCGGTTGTTCCGCTGACAGTGGCGTTTGGATATCCGCGCTGCTTGTAGAGGTTCAGAATCGCGTCCTCATCGAGTCGGATCTTCGCCTGCGTGATAATGTCTCCGGATTTCAGAAGTACAACGTTCAGGATGTCGCTTGTCTGAACGTGCTGGTTGCCTTTGACGACTACCTGATTCACGATCGGACGCTCGACCACCTGGAACTGCAGAACGACCGCACTTCCCTGAGGATCAGCCTTCACTGCTCGCGGAATGATTTCCTCGAAATAGCCGAGTGCATAAAGTTTCCGCTGGAGATCCAGGAACAGCGCATCGGTGAACTGTTTGCCGACATACTGATCAATTATTCCCTGTAGCTCGCTTTGCCGCACAGTCTTGAGACCGGTGAACTCTATCTTCTGGATTGGCTTGTTCATGTACCAGTCTGCAGTGCTCGATTGCTGGGGAGTCTGGGTTTGCTGTGCAAATACGGGCGCACACGACCCCACGAGTACAATAAGAACGACGATCAACCTACGCATTCCAGCTCCTTGATTACTTGCTCTCAGCCTCAATACGAGTAACCCCAGGACAGGGTGACTGTATTGTCGGTGAGAAAGAGGGTGTTCGGTGTGCGTGGAAAGAAATTCCACTGAAGATCAAAAAACGGCGTGCGCCAGTCCAGGTTGATCTCGGGGTCAATGACCAGTCCTCCAAAACTCCTCACCTGATTCGTATTCACGTATGGATTCTGTGCTTTCAGCTGAAGCAGCAATTCCATGAACAGATCCGTTCCCAGATATTTCCCGAGAAAAACGGTGGTATTGTCGAGATATGTTCCAAGAGAAGGTGATGTGTTGTCAAGGGGGTACTGGGTCCCGGGAATCGTGCCACGCAGCAAATTGGAGAATAGTTGCGTGCGCACCGAGAAAAGATCCAGCGACAGCGCATCGCGAACAGCGTTTTCGAAATCCCGTACAAGACTGAACTGGCCGACCAGATCGCTCGCCAGAAGCGCCGCCGTACCGAGATTCAGGTTATTGTTTGCAAACTCGCCGAAGAAATTGCCACTGAGCAGCGCCACGATCTGCGAATCTGTCATAGGCGGATCGGACACGAAACGGGGGGTAAACTCGCTCAGACGCTCGTCGGTCGCGACGAGACGAATGCGCACCTGGCCCGCCGTTGTTCCCGCCACGGTGCCCAGATTATTGGTTGTATCGGTGACTTCCCGGATCTCCGCATCGACGGTGAGCCGCGGATCGAAGTAATTCTGCGTTTCGTTGAAGGCGATCACGCCGCTGCGAATATAGAATGATCGCTCAAAGTAGAATATCTCACCACTTTGAATACCAACATTTCCCTTCAAGGAAAAATCTCCGGTGTCAGTTGCAACCCCTATATGAATAGTCTGTCCGAGTTTTGCGTACCCTCTGAGCACGGGAATTGTGGTGGATGGCCAGAGAAACTCAACCTGTTTGCCGGATTCAATGGTGAGATCAACCTTGACTGGTATCTGGCCCTGCTCCTGAACCTGAATAGGCGGCGCCTGACCGCTGATATTGACCAGCGCAATGCTGGTCGAGTAGGCAACAAGGTGCCCGGTCACGACGGTTTCCTGCGGTGTCCCGACGATATTGATCCGACCGTTCGTATAGCCATTGACTGTGACATTTCCAAACGTGTGATCGACCTTCATCCCTCCGCTTGACGGAACGTCTATCTGAAGGGTGAACGCGGTCGGTTGCCAGCGGTCCATCGTGAACGTTCCGGCGACCTGACCATTTGAACGACCGATTGGAACGTCGAAGCGGGTCATGGTGACATGCTTTTCCTCGAAAATCATGAACGTATTCGACGGGCCAAGCTCATTCGGCGTATATGCCAGATTGCCACGGGCTCCGGTCACGCTGAGCGTGCCGTAAAAATCAGGATCACTCGCCGAGCCGTTAATGCGAAGACTACCGCGTACATCGCCCTGCGTCAGCCGGAAGATCTGGAAATCGAGTACTCGTTTGATGATCGAGAGATTGAAGTGCAGATTGTTGATATTAGCTTCAATTTGGGATGCCTTGAACCGGCCGTCGGCCTGAAAGGTAAACGGAAGCGGCGCGTCAGCAGACACGACAAAATCACCGTTCCCCGCGAAGTTTCCCTTGAGACTGTTCTGTGGACCGCCTTCTATTGCGATATTCGAACCGTTTTTGGTCATGGCAAAGTTCCAGACTGCTCCCAGATTCTTCTGAATAGGCAGCCCGGTTACGGTAGCTTCCGCCCGAAGGTTGCCGGCAACAATTCCTGCGATGTCGAATGGATTTGACTGCGGCGTGTAGGAGGCGTGTGCATTTATTCCAACAACCAGAGGGGTCGGAACCTGGCTTGAATCAGTGTAGGTCGCTTCCAGCATCGCTTTGCCGGTTTTCAGCTCGAGATCAGCCTTCGCCGCAATCGCAACGCTCTTGTTGTATGAAGCGTTCACCGAATTAACGGTAACCGTCCCCGCGGCATAGCGCCCAACTGCGGATGCGGTGAGCGGCTGACCGCCGAGCGAGCCGTTATTCAGAGACACTTCGGCGTCCGCGACCGGATGCACAACAGTGCCTGACAAGCGCACCTGACCGTCGAGACCGCCCTGTATGCCGTTCACGCCAAGCCGAAGCAGCGGGAGATTGCGTATCTGTATATCTCCGCCAAGCTGACCGTCGGCAAGGGTGAGATCTGCGCGGTACGACTCTGCCGGGGTGCGATTCTCCAACTGCAGAAAGACTCCCGCGGTGAGGCGATCAAGCAGCGAACTTGTACCGGGTCTCGTGACATAGGAAATTGTGCCGTTCCCGGTTGCCGAGGAGATTCCGTCGGAGTATTCCACACGGTCAAGAGTCGCACGGCCGGGGGTGACCCTGCCGGCAAGCCGAACGGTTGTCCCTGCAACCGGCACGAACGGCGCATTCGACAGCGTGAAATCGTTCAGATTTACTTCCCAGGTCGAGGGTCCACTGTACATACCCACCGCCTGAATTGAAATCTGCGAATTGCGGCTGCCCAGCACTATCGGAAAATCCCGTGCGGAAATGTGAAATGCAATCTGTTGAAGATTGCCGATATACAGCTCGGCCGTCAGCCCATGCTGTTCGGTGATCGTCAACTGTTTGCCGGCCTGGTAGCTACCGTGGAACGCGTATGGAACATCCTGGAGAGTGACTGCGCCGCGGAAAGTCAGATCACCACCTTTGAGGAAGTCTGCAACGATTCGACCGGATGCGGAGTAGCCGTTGAACGAAGCCGAAAGGCCACTCACCTCGATCTGCTTTGGATCGGCAGCGAGTGACATAGCAAGAGTGTTGTCACGCTTGGTGCGATCAAAAAGATGAAGTTCGGGCGCCGTGACCGAAAGTTCGTTGTCGCGCAGCGACACGGAGAACCGGCTGTCCAGTGTCAGCGTTTCCGGAATGATCGACGGAGTTGGGAGTCCATGGGGAATGGCGAGTCCGGACGCGATGAGCCCGGGTGCGACCGCACTCAACGCCTGATAGAACGACCGAACCGGAAGCTCCCGGGTTATGACCGAAACCGTTGTCGGGCCGCCCGCCGCGGAGACCGGAATCGCCCCGGTCACCGATACCGTGTCCACTCCTCCGGGATCCATTGCGAAGCCGCCGTCAAATCCGAGTGAGCCGGAACCGGGTGAAAGATTCGCATGGAGTTTGTACAGCGTTGTTGCGCCGAGCGAAATGGAAGGATCGGTAATGTCTAGGACACCGGCGTTGCGTGCAAGAGCGAACTCGGTGTTGACGGGAGCCATACCGCCTGCAGAGACGTTTCGGAGCGTCAGCGTTCCGTCCGGGAGCATCGACGAAAGCTCAACGTCCCCACTGAATTGTGCACTGCCATACTCGGTCTGAACAAGAAGGTTTTGCGCAACAAGCAACCTCGCATCGCCATGCACGTCAGCATCCAGTTGTCGTACACCGCGAAGATTTCCGTTCCGCGGACGTGCAACAAGCGTTGCCGCGTACCGGACATCGCCGGTAGGCATCGTAACATTCACGCTCCCGCTGCCGGTAAAGGAGGTCGAGAGCCACGGGCGAAGCCCGTCAAGCGGTTGACGAACCGAGAAGTACTGATCCGGAACGAAGTTTTCAGCTTGAACCTGTGTCTGCAGCTCACCGCTTTTCATTATATACCGGGCCGAAATATCAATCGGAGCGCGGTCCTCGATCTTGCGGGCCGACACCACCCCATTCGTATATGTGAGGCGGAAAGACTGACGCGCAAGATTGAATGAGTTGGTCACTAAATGGTCGAGCGATACCGACGCGTCTGCGTCGAAGGCTGGTTCGGCTGGAACATCCTTTGCTGCCGGCTCAGATGGCGGCACAGCATGCAGAGTCGCCACAATGGATATCGGGGAACTGAGGTGTGTCACGGAGAAAAGCGGTTTCGCGAGCGTGGCGTCGACCTCGGTATGCAACCTGACCTGGACCTGGGAGGTGCCCGGGACAAGCGTGAAGAAGAGACCCGTTGCGTGAACTGTGCCGTTTGGGTCGGTAAGCGTCAGTGTGAGATTTCTCCCCTGTATGGTGACACGCGGAAGTCCTGGCGCGACGGTCGTCCCCGACGGTGAGAGCACCGACTGCAGGAAACGCACCACATCCTGATCCTTCGTAGTGTCGAGTGAAAATCGGGAGTTCTCAATGCTGATACTGTCGAGGGCCTGGGCCATTTTGCCTTCAATAACAGCAAACACATTGTAGTAGATCTTCAGCCGGTTGATGCGAAGAAGCACAGTCGGTTCGCCCTGGCGTCCGTAGATTGCGAGGTTTCGTACTTCGACGTACCGGAAAATGGAAGGCGAGATGCTGTCATAGGAAATCGCGCGACCGGTGCTTGATTCAATCGCGACGACTATCTGGCTTTTGAGCTCGATCATGCGCTGGTGAATGAACAGCTGAAGTGGCCGAAGTGCAAAGCCGGTGCCCACAACAAGGGCCGCCATTATGAAAAACTGTGCGATATGCGCGAAAATTCTACTCTTCATGTATGGAGGAATGCGGCTCCCGAACACCTTGTCTGACTGACAGTTGCCTCAAAATAATGTATCCTATTCTACCACGCGAGCCTGATAATAAAAAGGGAATCCAGGATGAACTCTCGACACATGGTGCTCAACAATTTTCTGGTACTCGAAGGACTTGATGGCTCGGGAACAACCACGCAGGCTCACCTGCTTGCAGAACGGTGCAGCGCCGAGGGCATTGCCTGCTGGACGACGAGCGAGCCGACAAATGAAGCGATCGGCACGCTCATCCGTCACTTCCTGAAGGGTGATGAACCGGTACACCCGGATACGATGGCACTGCTGTTCGCCGCGGACCGCAGCGAACATCTTCACCGTGCCGGCTCGGGCATCGAAGCACGGGCAGCCGCAGGTGAGCTCGTGGTAAGTGACAGGTACCTTTTCTCCAGCCTGGTGTATCAGACTGTCGCCTGCGACCCCGAGTTCGTCGCTGCCGTGAACAGCCAGTTTCCCCTGCCGGCAACCCTCGTTTATCTCGACGTGCCGGTCGAAGTGTGCATCAAGCGACTCGCCGACAGGTCGCACCGGGAGATCTACGAGGCTGTCGAGTTTCTCGAGCGGGTGCGTGACCGATATGAAGAGATTCTGCCCGGCTTTGAGGGGAGCGACATGGAGATAGTGCGCCTGGATGGAACCGGTTCTCCCGCCGAAATCTCTGATTCGATCTGGAAAACTGTCGCAGGAAGGCCGATAACTGGAGTATGAAGCGATTTTTCATCGCCGGCGCACTCCTTTTTCTCCTCGGGTCGCTTCCGGCGGCCGCATACAAGCTTGAGTACAAAGAGCAGCTCTACCCGCTCATTCAATATCATCTTTCGATGTATCCTCGAGACTGGGCGGAAAACGTGCAGTGGCTCGACATGGCACTCCATGCCGATTTCGCGAACCCGCTCTATGCGCTTGCAAAGATCAGCAATCCGACGCAGTGGGAGTTCTACCGGGACCTGTTCATGATGCATCTGAACCTGAAGATGGTCGAACAGTACCTCGAATGGGGAGCGGAGTTCGACAAGTTCAACGCCTACTTCTTCAACTACCCATGGAAACAGGAAAATCTGGACAGCCTGAACAAAGCCGAGGCGCTCTTCAAGTATTCTCTGAAGTACTGGACTGAGGCGAAGAAGTGGTCCGATCTGGCCTCGGCGCAGAAGTTCAGGTGGATGAGTCTCGACGGAATAGAATACTGGCAGGACGAGAGTTACCGCATCCAGCACGGGGAGCTGGACTATAACTTCATCGTCAATCGCCACCTTGCACACCTCGAATCGGTGCGCAAAGCGTTCGAAGTGATGAACAAGAGCACCTACTGAATGAGCATTGCATCGCCATAGGAAAAGAACCGGTATCGTTCGCGAACAGCTTCGCGGTAGGCGGCAAGTACCCGCTCCTTTCCGGCAAAAGCGGACACGAGCATCAGAAGTGTTGATTCCGGTGTATGGAAGTTCGTGAAGAGCGCGGTAACCACCCGGAACTCGTAGCCGGGATAGATGAAGATATCGGTCTGCTGCCACCCTGTTCGCAGCTCTTTGCCGTTCCACGCCGATTCAAGCGTGCGCACCGAGGTCGTACCAACCGAAAGAATGGGTCTTCCCTCGGACCTCGCCCGCTCCACCGCGATCTTTGCCGCTTCCGGCACGAAGAATCTCTCGCTGTGCATCCGATGGCTGCCCAGATCATCGGTCCGTACTGGAAGAAAGGTCCCGAGTCCGACGTGCAGGGTAACATAGGTCGATTCGAATCCGCGTTCTGCAAGCTGATCGAGCAGCGACCGGGTAAAGTGGAGTCCGGCCGTCGGTGCAGCAACCGAACCGGTGTTCTGCGCGTACACAGTCTGATACCGCTCCTGATCGGCGAGCTCGTCTTCACGCCGGATGTAGGGGGGAAGCGGCATGTGACCGTGACGGTCGAGGTAGGAGTCGTCAATGGGCGCCGAGAAGCTTACCGTACGGTACTGGCCATCGGTTGCCACGATTGTGCCTGCCACATCGCCCGGAAAGCTGTATCGCCGGCCCAACCGCTGCCGCTTGCTGCGATTCACCATGCAGACCCACCGGTCATCAGTCTCCCGTTCGAGGAGAAGGAACTCGACCACGCCGCCGGTATCGACCGCCTGTCCGTGGAGTCTTGCATGCCGGACCCTCGTATCATTGAAAACAAGGAGCGTTCCCGGACGTAACAGGTCAGGCAGTTCCGACACATTCCGGTGTTCGAACGCACCTGAGTTCCGGTCAAGTTGCATGAGCCGCGACGTTCCCCGTTCGACATTGGGCCGCTGAGCGATCAGCTCTTCGGGAAGGTCAAAAGAGAATTCCCTGGTCTTCATCGGTCCTGCGGTTGATAGAAAGGTGGTCGTAGGCAAGCGGTGTTACCATGCGGCCGCGCGGAGTGCGCTTCAGAAAGCCCTGCTGAATCAGGTAGGGTTCGTAGAAGTCTTCGAGCGTATCGATGCTCTCACCGATGGAAATCGCGAGGGTATCAGCACCCACCGGTCCACCTCCATAGTGCTTGATGATGGTGCGCAGAATCTCCCGGTCATGACTCTCAAGTCCTCTCCGGTCGATCTGAAGTCGATCGATGCTCGCATCCACTATTGCTCGCGTGATAGTACCATCGCCGAGCACCTGTGCAAAATCCCGCACGCGGCGCAGAAGCCGGTTTGCCACACGAGGCGTCCCGCGTGAACACTGAGCGAGCAGTTCAACCGCATCGGGAGCAATGTTGATCTCCATGATGCCTGCCGAGCGTACGATAATCTGCCCGATCTCCGCCTGCGAATAGAAGTCGAGACGTACCGCGATCCCGAAGCGACTGTAGAGCGGGCCTGAGACCTGCCCTGCCTTCGTCGTCGCACCGACGAGTGTAAACGGAGGTATCGGAATGCGAATGGTTCTTGCCGAAGGTCCCTGGCCGATTACCCAGTCGATCTCGAAGTCTTCCATGGCAATGTAGAGCATCTCCTCCATTGCCGGCTTCAGTCGGTGGATTTCGTCAATGAAGAAGAAGCTTCCCGGAGCTATTGACGTCAGAATACCGGCAAGGTCCTTCGGCTTCTCGAGCGCAGGGGCGGAGGTGACCTTGAACTCCGCGCCCATTTCGCGCGCCATGATCCCCGCAAGGGTAGTCTTACCGAGTCCTGGAGGTCCGTTCAGGAATACGTGATCGAGACTCTCGGCCCGTGCGCGCGCAGCTTCTATGAAGACAGAGAGGTTCTCCTTCAGCGCGCTCTGCCCCTGGAAGTCGACGAGTCTGCCGGGACGCAGGCGGGTTTCGAATGCGTCCTCTTCGCTGTGTTGTTCACCGTGGAGAAATCCCCGGTCTGCGTCAGCCATTGGCCAAGCCTTGCCCGAAGCCAGCGTGTATGCGCAACAGCATTTTCACCGCCGGAATCGGTTCGTGATTTATGACAGGCGTACTATCGCCTGTCTGAGTACTTCGCGCTCCAGCTGCTCTCCAGTCAGGCCCTGCGATCGCGCCGTCGCGGTCAGTTCGACTACGGCATCCTGGGCCTTTCTGCGGTCAAATCCCATCTCGATAAGTCCCGCGACAAGATCATCGCCATCGGCACTGCGAGAAGCTCCGGGAACCGTGATCTTTCCCTTGAGAGTAAGGAGGATTTTGCCGGCGGTCTTCGGCCCGACACCGGGTACCGCGGAGAGCGCATCAGCATCCCCTGATTCGATACATGCCACAAGCCGTTCAACCTGCACTCGCGACAGGATCTTCACTGCCTGTTTCGGACCGATGCCTGAAACCTTCAGAAGGTCGAGGAACGCGTTCCTCTCCTCTTCGGTGGCAAATCCGAAGAGACGCATCTGGTCTTCGCGATGATGCAGGTGGACAAATGCCCGCGCTGTGGCGCCGGGTTCGGGAAATTGCGTAAGTGAGCCGGCACTTGTCTCGATGTCCCACTCGATTCCCCCGGTCTGCATCCGGATGAGACCAGCGCGCTTGTCGGTGATTTCACCCCGGATCGAGTTCATCATGAGTGCGATCCTTTCAGCAGCGAGACGACGTTGCCGGTATTTGCATGACAGATTGCCGCAGCAAGGGCGTCCGCTGCGTGGTCCGGCCGCGGAATCTCATCAAGTTGAAGCAGAACCCTGACAAGTTCCTGCACCTGTCGTTTCTCGGCGCGGCCTGTGCCGACGATTGCCTGTTTTATCGCCTGAGGAGGATACTCGCTTGCCACGATACCCGCCTGGGCAAACGCAAGAATGACGATTCCGCGCGATTGAGCCACCGGAATCGCGCTCGTGATATTTTTCGAGAAGTAGAGGCTCTCGATGCCGGCCTCATCCGGTTGGTATCTTCGAATGAGCTCCGTTACGGCGTTGTAGATGCACACGAGCCTCTCTCCTATCGCGTCACTTCCCGGAGTCGAGATGACTCCGTGAACATGATGGAGATAACGACTTCCGTCGACGTCGATAATGCCGTATCCAGTATGTGCGAGTCCGGGGTCAATCCCGATGACGCGTTTCATTCACACGCGCCGGGTTTACTCCGCATCCGGATCGTAATCGTCGGGGATTTCCAGGTTGGTATGCACTTCCTGCACATCATCGTGGTCTTCGAGATTATCTACGAGGCGGAGCACTTTGCGTGTGCCCTCATTGTCGAGCGTGATGTTCGTATCGGCGATCATCGTGATTTCGGCGCTTTCATGTTTCAGGCCGGCCTGTTCGAGCGCGTTGAGCACCTTCTCGAAATCATCCGGTGCGGTGGTAACTTCGATGCTTCCGGCATCGGCAACCACGTCCTCGGCTCCCGCATCGAGGGCAGTCTCGAGAATCTGATCCTCGGAGTACTTCTCACCGTCATATTCTATGACGCCCTTCCGGTTGAACAGGTAGGAGACACAGCCGGATTCGCCGAGATTCCCGCCGCCCTTCGAAAGCATGCTCCGCACATCGGCAGCAGTCCGATTCTTGTTGTCGGTAAGGCAGTCAATCATGATGGCAACGCCGCCTGGAGCGTACCCTTCGTAGGTCATCTCGACGTAGTCGACTCCCTCGAGCTCGCCGGTACCCTTCTTGATGGCCCGCTCGATGTTGTCTTTCGGCATGTTTGCGGCACGCGCCTTCAGTACTGCGGTCCGGAGTCGTGGATTAGCCTCGGCATCTCCCCCGCCCATCCGAGCGGCGATTGTCATTTCCTTTATGATTTTGGTAAACGCTTGTCCACGCTTTGCGTCTGCAGCGCCCTTCTTATGCTTAATTGTCGCCCATTTACTGTGGCCAGACATCTTTGCTCCTTTGTCCTACCGATGCGTTTCATGTTATGCAGTTGTCGTACCGGAACGTACGATTGAATTGTACAGTATACAACGCTAACATAGGGGAAATGGCTCTGTCAAGATTGCACGCGGTTCAGTAGGTAATCGCGAGCCGTTTCAACGGATAGTAGCGCAATAGTACTTTCTCCATGATCGACGAGCGGGTCACCACCCCGAAATACCGTGAGTCTATGGAAGAGACTCTGTTATCACCGACTAGAAAGAACTGGTTCGGTCCGAGCGTGACATCCCGCATCGAGCCGGAAAATGGCTCACCGTCTTTCCAGCCCTTTGGCACCCCGGTGCGGAGCGTATCGTAGTGAGCGGTTGCCATCTGGTACTCCGGCGCAAACTGCGTCTGCCCGCGAGGGCGCACGTAAATCACGAAATCAATCATCCGAATCGTGTCGCCGGGGATTCCGAGCACCCGCTTCACGAACCGGGGATGCTCCCATGCGGGCCCGCTGTGAATGAGCGTTACCCGCTGTAGAGTAAAAAAGCGGACCACGGAATCGGCAATACGCTTGAAAAAGGCCGGCTCCCGGTAGTACGGCGGGGTGGCAATCACCACATCGCCCCGGGCCGGCCGCGAAAGAGCAGGCAGGTGAATCGCGGTGAACGGAATGGTCGGACCATAGAGAAGTGGTGTCGTAAGGACTACGTCACCCGGCCTCAGTCCCGGTTCCATAGCCGCCGAAGAGATCGTATACGAGGCGATGAAGAAGTGAGTCAGGATGAGATACCCGACGTAAAGCAGCACGAGCAGACGGATGAATCGCCAGAAGCCCGTCTTGGCGGTTCTCCGCTCGCGGTATGACATGAAATCTCTCGCCCTTGAGCTCTGCATGCGTTCCCGGTCCTATCGAATTTCACCGATGCGAGATGGAGGCCAATAACGGAACAGTGCCTTCCCCAGTACTTTGTTCAGTCTGACCGGGCCGAAGTAGCGCGCATCTCGTGAATTGTCGCGGTTGTCGCCCATTGGGAAAATTCTCGTCGGGGGGACCCACCATCCCATCACGTAGAACTCATACCGCGCTGCAAATCTCCGATCCTGCGGGCTTATCGAAACAAGCGTTTTGAGCCGCTCCTTGTCAAGTTGCAGGCTGTCCGCGTACGGAATGGAGGAGATATTGGTAAGCGATGTCTGTTCTGCGGTTGTCAACGTCAGACCCGCTTCCTGTAGACCTTCGGCCGCGCCGGCCGCATCGATTTCAACATAGTCCTGTGGAGCGAGTATCCGCCGGGTGTGGTATGAGAGTCCGGCAAGCTTCTTGAACTCAGGTTCCGGCAGCCACGCGGCCTCACCTTCGGGCTTGAATGACATCTCCCCCTTCTCGACGCGCAGCCGATCGCCACCTACTCCCACCGCACGCTTGATAAGAAAATGAGCACGGGGTTGCCCCTGCGCATTGCGATCAATGTCCACCAGCGACAGGGTAAGCATATAGAGTACTCGCTGAACCAGGTCGAATACCGGACCCTTGCCGATGTAGGAGGGGTTTTCGAAGATGATGACCTGTGCGCGTTTGGGGATCGCAAACCCGGGAAGTTTAATCTGTCCGGGAATGAGCTCAGGACCGAACACGATCTTGTTCACAAAGATGCGATCCTGCGGCATAAGTGTCGTTTCCATCGATCCTGACGGTATCTGGTAGGCCTGGAGCAGGTACTGGTTAATAATGAGAACCACCAGAGCGGCCCAGAGGAAGGCTTCCACCCAGTCGAGAACGGGATTCTTTTTTCGTTGCTTTTCTCGTTTCTCGCGCCGAATCCGCTTGCGCCACGAGAGGAACGCCTCGGTTGTCTTCTGCACCGTATCGAGGCGGGATACGGTTTTTTCGCTCATGGTGCAACACGGTAACACGGATGCAGATTCGATGACAAGCTCGCGCGTTGACAATGTCGATTGGAGTACCTATCATCACCCCGTATGAAAAAAAAGCCGCGGCCGAAGGTGCCCGCACCGGAAACTCAGGTTGATGAGGACCTTGTTGTCCTGAAACCTATTTTCGGCGTGAAACCTGGTGTCTATCTTACCGTCCTCTATGCTGTCGCACTGGTTCTCATACTCTTTTTCCTTCTGGTGTTTCCCGGAATCGTGCGAAACGGAGCAGTTGTCAGTTTCACATCGCAGCCGGCAGGTGCTTCGATTCTTGTCGACGGAATCCGGATCGGAGCGACTCCCGATACCGCGTTTGTGACGTCCGGCAAACATGAGCTGACCATCAGGAAACCCTATTTCAAGACATCTACCGAAACAATTGCTGTGCCGGGACGACTCTTCCTTTCCCTGTTTGCGCCGGCGAGATTGAAGTACGCATCGTCACTCTCTATCCTCTCACCCGGTGAGCTTATCAGCAACGCGTCCCGGCAGTTTGCCTCCTGGGCGCTCATCGGCGAAGCGCACGGACAGTATCAGTTCCCGCCCGTGCTGACCGACGCCGTGACTGATCTCTACGCGGACAGAGCTTCGAATCAGAGTAATGGTCCGGATGAAGCAAGTCACCTGCTGAACAACGCGCTGCTCAACGTTCAATCGTCATCACTCCTGAGAGACTTCGTCCACGCGACTGTGCTTGATCATTCTGCCGGACAGGTTGCAGGACCGCTGCAATTCGGAGCATTGTTTACAAAAATCATACAGCTTGAGAAGCAGTCTCAGGGATTTCCGCTCTGGCTGAACGAAGTGCTTCCTGCAGACGTTGTCTCGACGTTGAAGAGTTCCGCATGGTACGCAAGTTTCATGAAGAATTACCAGGAATCCATGCGATTGAGCGCCGCGGACCGACAGACGACGTCAATCCCGGGACCGAACAGCCTCACGCTCGACGGCATTCAGTTTGTGAAAGTTCCCGGTGGATCATTCATCATGGGTATGGATGAAGCTTCCCGCACGAGCACGGATCCTCTGCTCGTGCCCTCGAAGGTACGGGTCGGAGGCTTCTATATGATGAGTACCGAAACGAGCCGGGCGATGTTCGAACAGTTTCTGAAGAACGATCCAAAGTGGCTGCCGTCCCAGCGTGCCCAGCTTGAGGCACAGGGCCTCGTCACGGCAGGGTATCTCGCCGGCTGGTCAGATCAGGGTGCCGCAACGGCGCCTCCGGCTGGTAGCGCCAATCTCCCGGTTACCGGCGTTTCCTTTGGAGCAGCACAGGCGTTTGCCTCCTGGCTCACCGCCCGCCTTCCAGCCTCTCTGAGCAGCTATGCCGTGCGGTTGCCTACTGAAGCCGAGTGGGAGTACGCGGCGCGGCTTTCAGGCGGAACGCCGAAGAACGATGTGTTTCAGGACACCTTTCAGGGCGTTTCCCGCGAACCTGAACCGGTCGGGACCGGAGGAGGCGGTAATCTCGGAATCCACGATCTGATGGGAAACGTCTGGGAGTGGACTGCCTCCTGGTACCGTCCCGCGGAGCCTCCGCTTGCCCGGATCGGTGCAACCGGCGACAACGCGGATATGGGAATCGCTCTCTCGGATGCCACCGCGGCCGCGCTTCCCGATGTCCATATGACCGTTAAGGGTGGCAGTTTCGCAAACCGTTCTGACACCGTGAGTCCCGGGACACGCGGTTCAATGCCACCGGCATGGTGCACACCCTACCTTGGATTCCGCGTGATAATTGCCCCGAGGCTCTGAGTATGGAAGACGAAGAAAAAGGGATAAAAATCCTCGGAACCAACAAGAAAGCGTATTACGACTACTTCGTCGATGACACGATTGAATGTGGTATCGCACTTCAGGGCACCGAAGTGAAATCGCTCAAAGACAACCGATTTTCGTTTTCAGACTCTTACGCAAAGATACTGAACAATGAATTGTGGCTGGTCGGTCTTCATGTGTCGGTATACCCGTTTGGCAACCTTTTCAACCATGAACCGGATCGTGAACGGAAGCTTCTTGTCCATCACCAGGAGATAAAGCGGCTGCGCCGTCGTGTAGACGAGAAGGGATTCACGCTGATTCCACTGAAGTTCTATCTCAAGCGCGGACTTGTCAAAGTTCAGCTCGGAGTGTGCAAAGGCAAGAAAGGCTACGACAAGCGGGAAAGCATCAAGTCCCGCGACGTGAAGCGCGAGATCGAGCGTGAGTTCCGCGGACGGCTGTAACCGAGGAGATGCACATGAAGCTTTCCCCTGATGAACTTCGTCCTTTCCGGCAGTTCGCAGAGTCGTTGGCTGAGGAAGCGGGGCGCATCAGCCTGAACTATTTCCGGAAAGCAATCGATGTCGAAACCAAAGCCGATCTGACTCCGGTAACGCGTGCAGATCGCGAAACCGAACAGTTCATCCGTTCATCAATTGCCCACCGCTTTCCCGGCCACCTGATTACCGGTGAAGAGTTTGGAACCACAATTGGAAACCGCAAACCGGACAACGCCGATGAGGCACCCGGAAGCGCGGTCGCCGATTCGCCATTCAGATGGGTAGTAGACCCGATCGACGGCACGAAGGCCTTTGTCCTTGGCGTGCCGCTCTACACAACGCTCATCGCCCTGCTCTACAACGAACAACCGGTTGTCGGAATTATCCATAACCCGGTCCTCGGCGAGACTGCATCAGCTTCAGTCGGCGGAGGATGCACGCTAAACGGTGCGTCGTGCAAAGTGAGCACGTGCAGTTCCCTGGCGGAAGCGCGGGTTCATTCGACCGACTATGCAAATCTCGCCCGTCGTGAACCCGATTTTGCCAGACTTCTGCTCGAAGAGGCCGGATCAGCCCGGACCTGGGCGGACGCATATGGATACCTTCTGGTTGCCTCTGGGCGAGCGGACGTTATGATTGATCCTGTCATGTCGCCGTGGGATATAGCGCCGCTTGGCCCCATAATTGGAGAGGCCGGCGGAGAACTCACCGCACTTGACGGCACGAATACGTGGACGGGCGAATCGGCACTTGCAACGAATGGAACTCTTCATCGACAAATACTGGACTTGAAGCTCCGCAGATAAGATGACAAAAAAAGGGGCGTGGAAAAATCCACGCCCCCCTAACCTCACACAGATTGCGTCAGCAAGCTATGTTTTCCCGTGCTCCTTGTACCAATCCCGCCATATGACCCGATATACCTTGAGCCATTTCGGAATTCTGTTCAGGACAGGAATGAGCGGAAGGAAGATGAGGACGAGGAGCAGGATACCCATAATTCCGCCCACAAGTGCGTCCGCATTCGGCGAGTTGCCGATTGCAGGAATCTGGTACAGGAACGTGTAGGGCCACAGCCACCACGCACCCGGGTAGTTACCGGTTTCGTGACCGATTCCCCACTCGCCTCCCTGCATATCAAGCTTGTCGGCGACATCGGACTCGACATCACCCGCCATGAACAGCAATGCCTTCGTGTTGTCAAAGGCGTAGGGAGAGGTTGACGTCGTGTTGAGCGCTCCAGCCATGAACCCCGCGCGCGCAAACGTCAGCATCGACTGCATCAACACCGAAACCGGACCGTAGTCTCCCGTGGGCAGGTTCAGTGTGCTGGCCGTGTCCTTGCCGGTCTCCGCCTTTGTGGTCGTTGACTGATGAGCGCCTGATTCCTCGTCTTTCGCCGCCTTGTCCAGAGCGTCGCTGTAGTTCTTTATCCACGCCTGTTGCTGTTTGTCACCTGCGGCCTGAAACTGATCCAGTGCCGTCTTGACGCCCGGATCCATTTTTGCGATGCCCTCAAGTGGCGTGATGACGAAATCCTTCTGGGCGTCGATCGGGATCGTTACGCCGAAGATATTCGCGGGCGCTATACCGAGGAAGGTCTGTGCGTTTTCCGGATTCTTCGTGTACGGAGGGCCGTAGGTTTGCAGATCGCTGTTGCCGGAAAAATAGTCGGTGACCATCTGCAGGTATGCGATCGGCTGTTTCTGTGCAACTTCCTTGATCGTCACCGCCGGATAATCCGGTGAGCTGAAGATTGCCGCAAGCACTATCGTGAGAACCGCCACAAAGGCGAACACAATGAGCCCTTCGCGAAGGAGGTCGTATGGTTTTGTGGGAATGCCTTTCAGGTTTGCTTCCGATTGGGCGCTCATGCGTCTTTCTCCTCAGAACCGATCGGACGAACTGGGCTTTCGTGGCGGACAATCACAACATGTACGCCCACAAGCACAACGACAAGCAACGGAAACAGCACAATATGCAGCGTAAGAATCTGTCCGCTATTCATTGTGTTTACTGCCGCGCCGACCGCCATAGCATTCAGCCCATCCTTCGCCTGTCCCGCGATCCACTGAGAGTCCCAGTTGGTCTGCAGAATAAATCCGGTGAGGCCGGAAAATACGGCGATACCGAGAATGATGATGCCCAGAGCCCATGTCCGCCATCTGCCGCCCCGCCATGCAGCCATGAAGAACTTCCCGATCAGATGCAGCAACAGTCCCAGGAAGAACAACTGCACGCTCCAGAAGTGAAGCGAGTTGATGAAATGGCCAAATGACGAAACATGCCACCAGTCGGGGCCGAAGATGGTCAGAATGACACCGCTGAGTATCACCATCCCGAGCGCGGCGAGCGTCATGGCGCCGAACAGGTACGCCACCGAGTTCACGTAAACCGGCATCCGCGTTGGAAGAGCATCTTCCATGCTCATGTTTTTCTTCACGAACGATTGAGCACGTTCAGTCATATTCATTTGTCGTTCCTTTTCCGATCCTTCGTGCTGTGTTCGATGAATCCAGGCAACCTGAACCAAGCGGACAGAGCGAATACGACTATGACAATCGCCCAGAAGATGATATTCGGAATAGCAAGATTGAATATTCCGAACACGACGTGAGGCACAGCAGGCAACGTGGAAGTTGCGAGCTCATTCATGTGAGTACTCCTTTATTCCTTCCGGATACGAAGGAAATGTGGTGGTGGGGATTGAATGAAACGGTGACTTTTGGTGATTGCCAATTTCGCTACGATCCATACGGCATCTCACGATACACCTTCCTGAGGAATGCCTGATTAATGCATAGTGTAGCTTATCAATTCACTTACAATCCGTCAAGAGAATTGTAATAATAGTCGACGCGGTTACTGCGCAATTAGTCTGTTTGAGATTTCTCAGTTGTCGAATGTCCCCGAAGGATGTGAGTCGGTTCGTCCCGATCGGCTTCAGCTCGTGAGCAGTAGTTGCATGGAGTCTGCCATCGATCCGAGAATGAGCCAGCACGAGGTTGCGCCTGCATCCAGTACGCCACGGGAGCGTTCTCCCAGCCGTGCCGATCGTCCGATCTTTGCAACGAGGTCCCGCGTCGACTCCTTTCCATTTTCAGCTGCTTCACTCATCGCAGAAAGGCCGTCGCTGAACTTCTTCCCTGCACTGATTGCAGCCCGGAATGCATTCACGGCCGGGTCAAGCGTGTCCACGAGCGTCTTGTCACCGATCTTTGCTCCGCCGAGACGAGTAATCGCATCCAGAGCAGACTGAATCATTGTTCCGAAGGAATCGGCGTCGATGGATTCAGACTCCTTGATCGGTTTGGCCATCTCACGGAACATCGTGCCGTACAGTGGTCCCATCGATCCGCCGATCTCCGTGAGGAGCACCGTGCCGAGCAGCCAGAGTGAATCGTATAATCCTGCCTGTTTGCCGTTCAGTCGTTCTGCGGCAACCGTGAAACCCTTCTTCATGTTGATTCCGTGGTCACCGTCGCCAATTGCGCCGTCGATATCGCTGAGCATTGCGGCGTTATCCTGAATTGTCTTTGCTATTGTGAGGACGATCACCCCGCCCCGATCGTTTCGAAAGGATTCTTCAGTCATCGTTGCGCCCCAGTTGGGTCAGTCCCATGCTTTCCGCGGCCATATCAACGAGCTGGGCAAGTTCATCGTCGACCTTCATGACTGTCAGCGTCACCCCCATCATATCAAGCGACGTGAAGTAGTTGCCAACATAGGGGCGATGTATGCGGACTCCCTTCTGTTCCAGCAGTTCTGCGACCTTGCTATAGTAGATGTACAGCTCCATGACCGGCGTCGCGCCCAGCCCCGAGACGAGCACAACTGCCCGATCACCTTTCGCAAACGAAAGCTCCGGAAGAACGATATCAACGCACATTGCAGCCATCTCGTCCGCTGTTGAGAGATCTGCCACACGGATCCCCGGTTCACCGTGGTGGCCGATTCCCAGTTCCATTGTTCCAGGCTCAATCTGAAAGTTGGGATGTCCGACAGCCGGAATTGTGCAGGGAGTCACGCCGATTCCTACGCTTCGAGTGTTATCTATCGCTTTCTGCGCAACCGCTATGACCTCATCCAGCGTGCCGCCGCGAGCTGCCATTGCGCCACCGACTTTCCACATCAGTACCTCACCGGCCACACCACGGCGTTTGTTCCGTTCGTCCTTCGGTGCGGATGCCGCATCATCGTTGGCCACAACTGTCCTGACCTCGATACCCTCTTCGGCCGCAAGCTCAACTGCCATTTTTACATTCATATTGTCACCGGCATAGTTACCGTACAGACAGGCTACGCCGCGACCGGAATTGGCCGCCCGGAATGCATCGAGAAATGCGCTTGCGGTCGGCGAAGAGAAGACTTCGCCAACCGCGACCGCATCAACCATGTT
>DATKUC010000145.1:0-2027 GCA_035530835.1 Spirochaetia bacterium | reverse complement strand
ATCGGCCCGATAGAGCTGCTCAAGCGCACGCCGAAGCCGTTTCTGGCGTTTGGTCATCGTTCCTGCACGGCGAATCGTCACGTAGTCAATGAAATAGAGGAACTGAGAATCACAGCCTGCAAGCAGGTGGATATTGTTCGGATAATACTGACTGACCGTGAAGCTCTGGAAGCCGTCAGCAGCAAGCGGTTCGCGAAGGTTGACCTTAGCGAGGATCCGCTCGTGTGCTGCGATGTACTGACGTGCGAGTCGGGAGACCCTGTTTGAGACCGAACCGGGTGAGCATCCGAGTGATCGTCCGAGTGCCCGTACCCCGCAGCAGCTCGTGATTCCCTGCTCGATACGCCGATACGAGATTCGGCGCTTGACGTAGTAATCGAGGCGAAACGTCTGCTCGGAGCAGGAGCGCTCGCATGCTCTGCAGCGGAACCGCCTGACGATCCCGCGCGAGGCGGTGCGGTAGCAGCCGTACTGGGAATACCAGCGGTGACACCCGGAGCACCCGGGGAACAGAGGATGATCGGGGTTGTGGAACACACACTTCGGATAAGGACAAAACGGCGGAATCAGCACAGGCATTCTCCATAACGAAGGGATACCTGGTACTACCGCTGTTTTGCCGGGTTACTTCATTGCGCCCCCAAGGTTTGTGACACTACTAGGTGGATACCGCTATAATGATGTCCACACAACAGTGACAACGCGTCAAAAAAAGGCCGAAGAGTGAGGAGGAATCATGAAGCCTACAGTCAAACCGGTTAACCCGAATTTTTCGTCTGGTCCGTGTGCAAAACACCCGGGGTATTCCCTGTCCCGCCTTCCGACAGAGGTTCTCGGGAGATCTCATCGATCGAGTCTCGGAAAGGCGCGCCTGAAGAAGAGCATCGATGAGACCAAGAGGGTGTTGGGAATACCTTCAGACTACCGAGTGGGCATCGTGCCGGCTTCCGATACCGGAGCGTTCGAAATGGCGATGTGGTCACTTCTTGGACCGCGTGGTGTGGACGTGTTCGTCTGGGAATCTTTCGGTGACGGGTGGGCAACCGACATAACCAAGCAGCTCAAGATTGCCGATGCGCGAGTTCACAAGGCCGACTACGGGCAACTTCCCGACCTGTCGGTCGCAAGCGCCGAGCGCGACATCGTATTCTGCTGGAACGGGACCACGAGCGGTGTACGGGTGCCCGGCGGCGACTGGATACCGACCAACCGCTCGGGACTGACATTTTGCGATGCAACGAGTGCTGTGTTCGCCATGGACATCGCGTGGGAGAAGCTCGACGTGGTGACCTTCAGCTGGCAGAAGGTGCTTGGTGGCGAGGCGTCTCACGGTGTGCTTGTTCTTTCACCGCGGGCAGTAGAGCGGATGACGAGCTATAAACCTGCGTGGCCAATGCCGAAGATCTTCCGAATGACCAAAGGTGGCGAGCTTATGGAGGAGATTTTTGAAGGCTCGACTATCAATACTCCGTCTATGCTCGCGAACGAGGACTACCTCGATGCGCTTTCCTGGGCGGATTCAGTCGGTGGTCTCACCGGACTCATCAAGCGGAGCAAGGCGAACCTGGCAGTGTTCGAACGATTTGTCGCTGCGCATCCATGGATACACTTTCTTGCAGCCAATGCTGAACAGCGTTCGAATACCTCAGTCTGTTTTTCAGTTGATTTGAGCGCCGAGCAAGTCAAGAAGATGGTCAAACTGCTCGAATCCGAAGGTGCTGCGTACGACTGCGGTTCCTACAAAGATGCGCCTCCCGGACTCCGATTCTGGTGCGGAGCAACTGTCGAAGCAACCGACATCGAGAAACTCGCGCCGTGGCTCGAATGGGCGTACGAAGAGGTAAAGAAGAGCTGAATTTGTCAGGCGGGCGGAAAAGTGTTCTGGTTTGAGTTTGCGACTGCATCGTGAAACGAACGAGCCCAGACAAGTTCCGCCTGCCAGTTGTCCAGCAGGTGGCGCATCACGCCGAGGATGTTCTGCAGATGGCGCGGGCCTGGTCGCCCGGCAAGTTCATGCTGGATTGCCG
>DATKUC010000144.1:0-3532 GCA_035530835.1 Spirochaetia bacterium | reverse complement strand
CGATACCAGATGGGAGTATGTCGAGGAGGATGTGCAGTCGGCTTCAGTACTATCGAAAGGCGGTTCGCTCGGCTGGGATTTTTCGGTGGACAAACCGGGAACCTACCTCGTCTACCTGAGCGCAAAGGACTCCGCCGGCAGAATTGCCAAAACCGTACTGCGGTTCTATGCCACCGGCTCAAGCTGGATCCGGCAGGCGACTGAGTCTCCGAGCGATATCAATCTGGTGCCCGACCGGCAGATCTACTTTCCGGGCGACACCGCAAAGATCATGATTCAGAGTCCGCTGCCGGAAGGGCGCTATCTTCTTACCATTGAACGGGAGGGCATCTCGGATCAGAAGGTCATATATCTCAAGGGAAGCCAGACACTCATCGACGTCCCGGTCAAGGAGAACTACCTGCCGGTGTTCTACGTTGCGCTGAGTGCGTTCACGAAACGGGAGGCTCCGCCGACCGACTACTTCGAGCCTGACCTGGGAAAGCCACGCGGTCTGTTCGGCATAGCGGGGCTGCGCGTCTCAACAAAACCGGTTGAGCTCTCCGTCGATATTCTGCCTGCAGCCGGCTCATACAAACCCGGACAGAAGGCGGACGTCGTGGTGAAGGTGAGCAGAGATGGCAGGCCGGTGCCCAACGCCGAGGTCACTATCCTCGCGGTTGACCGGGGCGTGCTTGACCTGATCGACTACCACGTACCGAACCCGCTCCCCTTCTTCTATGATCCTGAGAACTTCCCGCTGGCCGTGAATGGCGACGACAGCCGCCGCCTCCTCATGAAGCCGGTTACCTACGACACATCGAATCTCATCGGTGGCGATGATAACAAGATGAAGGTGCGGAAGGACTACAATCCGCTTGCGCTCTTCGAACCCTTCATTGCCACTGACAAAAACGGACTCGCAAAGGTGAGCTTTACCCTGCCGGATACGCTCACCACCTACCGGATCACCGCGATCGCTCTGCGCGAGAACCGCCTCGGATACGCTGAGAATGAGCTGGTGGTTCAGAACCCGATCAACATTCGTGCAGCATTGCCCCGTACCATGCGTGTCCGCGATACAGCGGCGGGCAGCGTCATTCTGCAGAACCTGACGGCGGAGGCGCAACCGGTCGAGGTGACCGCATCGAGCGACATCCTCACGGTATCAGGAGAGGTAACGAAGAAGGTTACGGTGCATCCGAACAGCGTCTACGAGCTTCCCTTCCTGTTCGCCGCCCAGCGGGAGGGCGCAGGCACGATCGTCTTTACCGCAAGGAGCCCGGTGCTCAACGAACAGGTCGAGCAGAAGATGGGTGTTGAACGTCCATTGATCAAGGAGGCATTCACCACTGTCGGTGCGTTGAACATAAAGGATACCGACGCGCACGAGGGGCTGGTACTCTCGAGCGCAATTGCGCCCGGTTACGGCGACCTGTCGGTAAAGGTCGGTTCCACGCTCCGCCCCTACATAGATCCGCTCTTGAGCAGACTCGACGACTGGAGCCCCTGGTCAAGCCACTACGTTCACCTGGTATCCGCGTTCGCACTTGTCTATCAGAAAGAGCGGACAGGCCTGGTGACCGGCTTGGTCTCCGATCTCGCATCGCGTCAGCTTCCGGACGGCGGAATCTACACCGGCGCCTGGGACCGGGACCCGAAGCTCTCAGATGAGTACGTCAGCCTTTTGACCGCGCACTTCATGAGCTTTTCTGCGGCCCGCGAGATGACCTTCGAGCGGAAGCCAGATTCGGCTGCCCTTCTCTCCTATCTTGCGAAGATCAAGGAGAAGGAGCAGTCGCCCTACTTCAGGGCCTATCTGTGCTACGTGCTCTCGCTCTATGGCAAGGTGACCGATGCGCGACTGAAACAGACCGAAGCGCTTGAGGACAAGCTCGGGCTTGGTGGTTACGGCCTACTCGCCCAGGCCTACCTGAATGTGCACGACGAAGGGAGCGCGCGCCGGGTAT
The DNA here is from genome assembly GCA_035530835.1 of Spirochaetia bacterium. Lineage (GTDB taxonomy): Bacteria > Spirochaetota > Spirochaetia > DSM-27196 > DATKUC01 > DATKUC01. Next base: position 1,583 of record DATKUC010000144.1, on the reverse strand, counting down.
ACAACCGCAGCAAGAGTTTCGTCATGATCGGGACCCAGACAGTGGACCTGAAGCAGACCTATGAAGCGAGTGACTACTGGAGCTCGATGGTTGCCGAGCTCGCGCTTCTGATGAAGAACGCCTATGCGCTGAAGGAGTCCATGGGCGTGGTGCAGCGCATCGCAGGCAGCCTCAACCGGCCGGAGCGGCACTGGCAGACATACAACGACGATTTGTGGACACTTCTCGCCTTTATTCCGATTCTCGACGGCGAGTCTCAGGGAAGCGGCAGCACCGCAGTGGACCTCACGCTGCAGAATCTGAAGCTCGCCACATTCGACCTCAATGCGCAGCATCCTTCCGATGAAAAGAGCTTTCAGTTCTTCAAACCGCCGCTTTCCGAAGTACCGCGCGATACGACGATGCGCCTTGATCTGCACAAATCCACCGGCACGCCGCTCTACTACAGCACGATCCTGCGGTACGCCCTGCCGAACGAGACGGCGCAACCCCGGGATGAGGGGATCGGAGTGTACGAACAGTACGAAACGCTCGACGGTCAGGTCGTGAAAGGCGGAGAGCTTGCTCTCGGGGAAACCTACCGGGTGAGAGTGAATGTCGAGACGCCGAAACGTCGCCGGGGACTCGAGCTGCTGGTTCCGGTTCCCAGTGGAATCGAGATCGTCGATCCCACATTCGTAACCACCGGGCACTTCCTGACCCACCAGGGTACGAACTCGGAGAACATCAACGTTGAAACTGTATACGGAGATACAATGAACGTCGCAGCCGAAGGCTACGCGCAGTCCGACGGATTCGACTGGTACTGGTACTGGTATCGGCCGGATTCCTTCGCGCTCGATAACATGATGGTCTATCGGTGGGCCGACTTCTACGCAGGTTCGCGCGAGATCACGTTCCTGGTTCGCGTTACCACACCCGGAGTCTATCCGACGCCTCCGGCAACGGCCGACCTCGAAATGGAGCCTGAAGTTTTCGGACGGACGGGAGGGACCCTGTTTGTCGTCAAACCTTAGGCGCAGAGTGACGACGGCGGCGATCGCAATCGGAATCGTCGTCGCAGGCTCATTCCTGCTGCTGTGGGCGCTGCCGCGCACTCTTCCCTACGCCGGCCAGAAACGACTGAACGCGCTCGAGTTCAGCCGGGTCGTCCTCGACTCGCAGGGCGGAGAGCTCCAGGTGGTGCCGCTTGCAAACGGACTCAGGCGAGTCTACGCGGGATGGCGGCAGATACCACCGGAGCTCATCACGCTCATCCTCAGCGCTGAGGACAGAAGATTCTGGCTCCATCCGGGAGTCGATCCTGCGGGGCTCATCCGGGCTTTCCTCCAGAACAGACGCGCAGGCTCTACGGTGAGCGGCGCCTCCACCATCGCAATGCAGCTTGCGCGAATCATCACCCCGCGCCCGCGGACTCTGCATTCCAAGCTTATCGAAACCTGGGAGGCGCTGCAGCTCCAGAGCCGGCTCGGACGGCGGGGTGTCCTCACGCTCTACATCAATCTGCTCCCGTTCGGCCAGAACAGCGAAGGGTTCGCGGCGGCAGCGAGAGTATTCTTCGGTCGGCCGCTTGATGCGCTCTC
>DATKUC010000143.1:0-47540 GCA_035530835.1 Spirochaetia bacterium | reverse complement strand
GGGTCAATCACCACCGTCTTGAAGCCGAGCACCCTCGCCATGCGTACCAGCGCCATTGCGGTATGCACGCCGCCTACGATTACAAGCGTCGGTACAGGTTGAATCACATCGACAAACAGTTCGGTCTGATCGTCAAGCATTATGCGACCGCTTGACCGGGCGTCTTTCGCGACCATGAGTGCCCGCTGTTTGAGCTCTTCGGGCATGTCCCCTGCAGATTCACCCGAGCTGCCGATCGCGAGGGTACGGTTTTCGGCTGCATGGCTTGCTGAGATGACGGTGATCTGTACGATCCGTTCGTTTCGTTCGATGAGTGAACGGCAGAATTCGAATATGACGGGATTGAGGGGCTCTACGCGAACGTCGATGCTTCCGCCGCACGGAAGACCGACCTCCCAGGCATCATCATCGCTCGTATCAAAGTGGACAATCTTTGGGATTCCACTGCGAAGGACTTCGGTCGCTTCATCGAGAATTGCGGACTCTACACAACCGCCGCTGATCGACCCGGAGAGGCTGCCTGATGAAAGGTAGGCAAGTTTGGCTCCCTCCTTTCGAGGTGCGGAACCGAAGGTCTGGAGTACTGTCGCGATGGCTATGTCGGATCTACCCGTCGAGAGCCACCGCGAAACGTCGTGCAGGATTTCTCTCATTTCGCCATCTCCGGAGGCGTACGCTTACACGTACGTGGGTAGGTCAAGTGTATACGCACTCCGGGTCAGCGACAATAGTTCACTTCTTTGGTATGGATGAGATTCGCAGCGCAGCGTAGATCGGGCAGAAGCTCAGTCCCGAAGTTGCGAACAGGATGATCGAAAGAAGTCCCCACCACGAATGGAAGACAATTCCAAGTACGGCAATAACGACACCCAGGATAAGGCGAATAATCCGATCGACAGAACTAACATTCTTGAGCATGTGCTCCTCCTCTACTAGACTCTATCTTGAGTATAGGCAGAGCGGCCGGAATGTTCAGTGACTTCAGTCACAGTGGAGCTAGTTTTCGGATTTCCTTTGCAGTGCACTTCGGTCGATGATTTCGATCATGCCGCGTGACATGCCGATGACGCCGTCTGTCTCCAGGTCCTTCAAAACCCGGCTGACGACCTCCCGGGATGTGCCGATTTCGGAAGCAAGCTGCTGATGCGTGGTTCTGACGCTTCCGGCCGATGATGAGCCGAGGAGGCGGCCGGCAACTCTCGCATCGACATGATGGAAGGCGATCTCTTCGATAACAGCAATGACCATTTCAAGCCGCTGCGAGTAGAGACCGAACAGATAGCGTCTCCATTGCGGGGTTTCGTCGACGAGCGCTGCGAACAGCGGCGCGGGAAGCAGTGCAACCTTCGCACTCCCTTCGGCCTGCGCAATTGCGGGGAACTCGCTGCTGTTCAGGATGCAGGTTGCCGTCAGGATGCAGCTTTCGCCACGCTCGACGCGGTAGAGCGTCAGCTCCTTCCCCTGTTCGCCAAGTTTGTAGATCCGCAATGTTCCTGAAAGTACAAAGGGGAGATAGGAGCATTCCGCGCCGTCGCGAGCCAGATACTGACCGTGATCAAGCGATTTCGGAATGATCGAGGCGACTACTCGCGCGAGCTGCCGTTCCTCCATCTCACCCATGAACGGAAAGGCGTCAATCATCTCCGCGGAACCTATCATAGGGCAAGCATACGAATCCTTCAGCGCGTAATCAAGCACGCTCAGGCGTTGCGCCTGCGCACCACGAACTGGCCGCTGAAGCGCGCCCGCGGTTCAGTGTCATCCGCGCAGCGCAGTTCGGCGTTTACCGTGAGCTTTGCCCTGCCGTGGGAACGGTAGGAGTCAGTGAACCTGCCGACTGCATCCGCATCAGGCTCGCAGCTTGTGGCGATGAAGTCTTCGAGTACCGGGAGCACAAACTCGACTGTCTGCCGTTGTACGACGACATCCGCTCCCGGCTCGATATCGTTCATGAGCAATTCCACCTGAGCCCACGCTGCAACAGTCATCGCGGTGCTTATCGTGCCGCCGAATACAGAATCGCGGTGATTTACGTGGTCCGCGAACCGTCCTTCCACCGAAACCGAGTGGTTATCGATCCCGCGGATCACCAGCTTGTTCAGCCGTACTATCGGAATGTGGCGGTATACGTAATCCTGCAGTTCATCCTTCGTCATTCTCCGGCCCGCTCTTCGATCACACCGTTCCATCCGCCCGCCCGGGTGAACCTCATGAGGAGCGCACCGACCGGCCAGGCGACGGCAAACAGGCCCGCTATCGAAAGGCCGACGACGCCGGGACGTATGTGGCTGACCGCGTCCCACACTCCGTTCGAGAGCCCGGCGGTCCTGCCGATGATCTGCATTATTTCTATTCCCCCGACCAGGAGTGCGACCAGCACGGAGACCCCGGTGACGAACAGGTTATAGAAAAGCTTCCGAACCGGATCGGTCAATGCCCAGCTGTACGCGCCTGCCATGAAGACGCCCTCTGTCGTGTCCATCAGCGTCATCCCCGCCGCGAAGATGAGTGGCAGTGCGAGGAGCACCGACACAGGAACTCCGCGGGAGCCGACACCGGCAGAGATCGTCAGAAGCGCAATTTCGGTTGCGGTATCAAAACCGAGACCGAACAGGATACCGACCGGATACATCTGCCGGGGAGACTTCATGAAGCGAAAGAGTCTGCCGAAGAGTCGGGTGTACAGTCCACCGAGAGCTACTCCGTCCTGCACTTTACTGGACAATTCCTCCCCGGACCGCCGGTGCCGGAGCGCCCGGATCACATCACGCAACACCGAAAGGTTGAGAATGCCTATGCCGATGAGGAACAGGCCGGAAACGAGCGTCCCGATTATTCCGCCGATGATCCTGACCTCGCCACCGCTCTGCAGCAAACCGGACGCGATCGCGTGCGCCACCGCGCCGAGCAGAACCGCCGCAACGAGTACGACCGTTGAGTGGCCGAGAGAGAAGAAGAAACCGACAGAGACAGCACGCTTGCCGCTCTGAAGGATTTTTCTGGTCACATTGTCTATGGCGGAAATGTGATCCGCATCGAACGCGTGACGCAGACCGAACCCATACGCGAGTATTCCAAGACTCAGGATTGCAGGATAGTGACGTACCTGAGAGAGCAGCATGCCCCAGCCCGCAACGTGAAGCAGTCCGGTTACTCCGTACATCGTTGCCGTGCTGAGTCGTGTTCCGAATCGACCGATCATCCGTACTTCCTTCATTGTATCGATGCTATCCTGGCTACCGGGGAAGGGTAGCCTTTGCGAATTGAATATCCTTGAAATTGTTCTTTACCCAGACAGCGGGTACCGGTTTTGCCACGAACCCCTGATCAAGCTCAACAAAGGTTCCTCCGCGAACCGAGACGGCGCGACTGCCGTCCGGCGAGTGAAAGTCGACAACGCCGTCGAGCACGCAGAGCCAGTCGTCGTTCGTTGCCGGATCGTAGCGTCTCGCAAAGTCGGTTCCGCGAACACCGCAGATAGCCGTCGGAGTTGAGACGACGTACCCTTCTGCAACATGGGCAAGCTTCGTCGCGACCATCCTCAGTTTACCACCGAGTAACGTGAACGCGTTTGCCACGGCACCCGGATTCCCCAGAAGCGCATCGATCCGGAACGTCGTGTTCGGAGCAAGCTTGATAGCCGAACCGTTTGGAGCCAGCTGCAACTCTGCCGAAGAACTCCCGGTTGTGACTGTCGACCCTTCGGGTATCTCCATTCCGATGCTGCCCGCCGAGACCGCACCATCCGGAGTGGTGACGGTGACCGCGTTCTCGTCATCTGCATAGACCAGCAGTGCACTCGCTTCAGGCATGGGCGCTGGAATAGCAGATGGTGCCAGGGCCGGAGCGAGAGGCGCAGATTGTACGTTCATCTGCGCCGAAAGTGTGCCGGTAATTGCCGTAGAAACGAGGATAAGAAATGCGCAGACCCGAATCATATCACCCTCCTGCCTTTTTGGGTCACCGAATTATTGTGCATTCGAGTCATGTTTACAAGCAACTGGCCAGTGCCTTCCGCGCCGTCCGGTCAGGGAATGCGGTACAGCAATCCTGCCGGCGGGTACTGATTGCGGTACGTGAAGAGAAGTCTGAGGTTGATGAGTCCGGTGCCGTACGGGATGAACAGATGGTCCCAGTCAAGCGGTGCCCCATTCAGGATGAGATCGTATCGCCGCTGATGGCCCGCAAAGGCGGCGGGGTCGACTCCCTTGAAGACTGCCCAGAGCGTGTGCACCGCGACTATGCTGATTCTGCCGCTATCGGTTCGATGCTCGAGAAGGCCGTTGCTTCTGATCATCGCCATCGCCTGGATTGCGTCGTAGGCGCTCAAAGAAAACGGTTCAGGCGACTGGAGGATGACAGATTCCGACGGATTTGCGGAAACCGGGGTAGAGAGAGCCAGGAAACAGATTGCTGCAGCTATCATTGAGGCTGAACAAACGGGGAAATCGCGATAATGCCGCACACCTTTATGATCGGCAAAAAAACGAGACCGGTCGACTGTCGGCTTCCGGATCGGCTCAGGTGCGTTCGCCGAAGTAGATTCCCGCCCATTCCCACTGCCCGTTTATTGCCGGATCGGCCGGGAAGTCCACCTTTCGGAAGTAAAGATACCAGGTGTCGATGCGCGGATCCGCCCAACCGGTGGTTCGCAGATACGCTTCGGTTCCGTCAGGGGAGATGTCCACGTGGTCGGCGAACTGAATGTACCGGGAAAGAAACGCCTGCACCGGGAAGTCGTTCGGATCGGGGCTGTCACTCGACTGCTGATCCCAGGACATTGCAAAGAAGTTCGCCTTCGCCTTGTAGCGCAGTATCTCACGTGTATTCATGGATGAGATCGCGCCTTTGACTGCGCTTACCAGTGCATCGAGGCTGGGCATGGCCCAGTCCTTCGGTGATTGATAGAACGCAACCTGAGCGAGCACGTCCTTGCGGGCGTTCGGTGCGTGGGGAATCTGCGCATCCGGATACGCAAGATACTTCTGGTATGCACTGAATGCGTCATCCCACTGCCCGAGCTCGGCATAGGTTCGCCCCAGATCGTAGTAGATGACACCCGGATCGATACGGTCGAAGAAGCGCGAAAGAAGTGCTTCATAGGAGCGCGCCCGGACCGACGGGTAGGAGCTGAGGGAGCTCAGATCGATAAGCGACGCAAGCTGGATTGAGTTGCCCTTCACCAGGACGTCGGGAAAGTTCCGCACGATCCGCTCGTAGTAGTGAACCGCAAGCGGATCCGCATTCATATCCTTGTAGTTCTGCGCGACCATAAACAGGTAGTAAGCATCGTAGGGATCCGTGGGATTTGCCTCGACATAGGTTGTGAGGAAGAGGTTTTCGCGGTCCGGGAAACCTGATGTTGAGAGCAGATTCGAGATCTGCTCTATGAGGAATACCCGGCTGCCGCTCTCTCCCCGATCACGATGCAGAAGTTTGAAAAGGTTCGTGAGTTCCCTCTGCTGGTCAGAATTGCCGACGGTGAAATAGGAGTCAGCATTTTTGCAGCCCGCGAGCGCGAGTACCGCAAGCAGCGCACCGATAGCGGCAGCGCGCGCAAGAAGGGGCTGTATTCGCGAATGACGATGATGATTCACAGGACTACTCACTGCGCGCGCATTATAGCACGGAGGAACCCGCGCGTGCACGCACTCCATCTGCTTCAGAGTTGGGTCACACCGTACGCGGTCACCGAGGACTCGGCCTGGTTCGTCGCGACGATCCAGGTCGTCTGCTCGTGTTCCACGACCGCAACGTTCGCTGGTCCGACACCTTCGGCAAGAACACGCCTCTCAAGCGTGAGCTTTGCCCCGGGATGCGGGATTACGATATCCAGGTTGTTGGTCCCCGCGCGGTTACCGACGATGAGAGCTCGTTTCCCCGCTATGGTTCCGGCCCAGACGCCGTGGCCGAAGGCAATCTGTAGCTCCGCCTCACGCTTCCATCCGCTTCCTTCCTTTCGGTAAACGTAGAGCCGATCGCCGTGGAATGGCTCGATGGTGACAAGCTCATCGACTCCGTCTCCATCGATGTCGAACACGACCACCTCGCTGATCTCGCCTTCGAGCACAAGTTCGCGTTTCCATTCGGCGCCGGCGGCATCAAGATCGTAACTGAAGAGTCCCTGAACACCGCCAACCATGAACACTCTGCGCCCATGCAGGGTACCGACGAACATGCAGTGATTCTTGTAGAGGTTCTCGAAGATCGGAACCGGTTTCCACGTTTCCTTGCCGGAGTTCGCCGGTACCGGTACCGCGTACACGGTGCCCGGTCGCGACCAGTCAGTCGGGCTGTCCTTGTGTTCGGCGAGGTTCGCCGCTATCAGATACTGGATTCCGCCCCGTTTGACGAAGCAGATGCGGTGTGCAAACGGCAGAGGGAAGATCCGGCGCGCTTCATGGGCGCTGCCTTGAATAGCCTCCGGCGCGCCGCGCGAAGGAGACCACGCTTCTGTGAATGACGCAGTACCCGGGCCATCCGCCGCGACTCCACCACTGGCGGCAATGCGGTAGACTCCTGCGCCGGTGAACTTGTATCCGGGGAAACAGCCGAAAATCGTGTAGACATCCTCAGATCCTTCCGGCTGGGCTATGGACATGCACCCGCCGGGACCGGGGAGCAGTTCACGCGCCGTCCATTCAGGAGGTCGCGTCAGGATCATTTTCCCATAGTCTTCAGTTGCCGCAATTACCTGATCACGGCCGTCAAGTCGGACTGTGGCCACCGCATACGGCATTGACATACTGAATATGTTTTTCCTGGTAACGTTCATGTCTGTTTTTCTCCACCAACCTGCAGATCAAGCAGATCTTCCCACATTTTGATGATTACCGGCTGAGCGGACTTTCCTTCGCCGCGAGCCTGCGCCGCAACATAGATCTCGTGAGTGATAGCAGTCACCGGCACCGGTACCCTCTTTTCGGTCGCGAGCGTTCGTGCGTAGCCGATATCCTTCTCTATCAGGTCCACAGTGCCTCCCGGCCGGTAGTCCTGCTTTATCATGGCAGGTGCACTCACTTCCAGTACTTTCGAAGCTGCCCAGCCACCTCGAATAGCCTCGAAGAGTGATTCCGCATCGAGACCGAAACGTGCCGCAAGCGCAAATCCTTCGGCGATGACGGCGAACTCGGCACCTACTATCATGTTGTTCACGAGTTTTGCGACACCTCCCGCCCCCACATCCCCGAGTCGGACGACCGAACGTCCGATCGCAGAAAGATAGGGAAGCGCACGGTCGAATGTCGATTGAGATGCGCCTACCATCACCGAAAGTGACGCGTCGGTTGCCCCGGCCTCTCCGCCGGAAACCGGAGCGTCCGCATACTGGAGCGATTTCGCCGTCGCGAGTTTCGCGAGCTTCTGCGACGCGGTCGGCATGGTGGTGCTCACGTCCACAATCAGTGAACCCGGCTGAAGTGTTTCGAACAACCCACCCGGGCCCGCAGTTACCGATTCAACGATCGCCGTTCCCGGAAGTGACAGAAGGACAACTGAACAGGATTTTGCGACCTCGGCGATGCTCGCGGCTCGCCGTACGTTCTTAAGCCCCTCAAAGCGCTTCTCATCGACGTCGAACCCGACAACTTCAATCTGTTTCGACAGGTTGGCTGCCATGGGGCGTCCCATAATACCGAGGCCGATGAATCCGACCGGACCGTCCATTCGCGTCTCCTTTTTCCCATTCTACCGTAGAATAGAATGCGTACCTACTCCGGTTCGGATTGATTGGTTACTTTTATAATTGAGGAGGGACGGGGTGCACAGTAAAGGCAGCTTGCATCTGCGGACGGGGAGCGTGGTGAAGCTCGGCATGGCAGGGGTGGTTCTGATTGCGGCATGGTCGATGTTCGGATGCGTGACAGCGCCACCAGCGGTGACCTGGGTCGATGTTCCCGGTGTCAATCGACCTGAACCGCAGGCGTATCCCGAACAGAACGATAACGCCATCGGAGATCCGCACGCGCCGGTCCGCATGGACGAATACGGTGATTTTCAGTGTATCTACTGCAGGCAATTTGCCCTGCACACCGAGCCGCAGATAATCAACAGCTACGTCGCCACCGGGAAGGTCTATTTCGTATTCCATTCGATGGGGAACTTCCTTTCTCACTTCTCGACGACAGTCGACACCGAATCCGAAGATGCAGCGATGGCAGCGTACGCCGCCGGAGATCAACATCGGTTCTGGCAGTACCACGACGTGCTTTTTGCGAACCAGAAACGGGAGAATAGCGGGTGGGTGAGTCGGTCGGCACTTGATGCATTTGCGCGCGCGATAGGGATCGATCTGAAACGATTCAATGCCGAACTGTCGAGCGGCACGTATCGCGCGCGTGTCATGCGCGATGAAACCGACGGTACCCGGCTCGGCGTGAAAGGCACTCCCACCTTTTTCGTGAACGGCCGCAAGATCGTGGGAGCTCAATCGTTCGCGCTGTTCCGGGCGGCAATCGATTCCGCTCTCGCGGCGGAACGATCAAACTGAGCGCGGATTCCACTATGCGAAGCAGTTGTTTTTGCACATAGTAGAGCCGTAGACGAAGGAGGGGTGCGTGCAGGATCGCCATGCGCTGCGGAGCCACGACATTCGCGAGCAGAACGAAAAGCTGGTCCTCCATCTCATCTATTCCCGCAGGCACATCTCTCAGTCCGAAATCGTGCACCTTACGGGGCTGAAGGCGCCGACGGTATTTCGCATCTTCACCGTGCTCGAAAAGGCCGGACTCATCCGTGCCGAGGATGCTGTCGTCTCGGATCGCAAGGGCCGGCGTCCTTCACCCTACATGGTGGTGCCGGATGCTCACTACGTTATCGGTGTTGATTTCTGGTCGCGCTCGGTAGCGATCGGCGTTTTTGATTTTACATCACGAGTCGTATATCAGAATGTCATCGATTTTCCCGAAGTCATAGATGCTGAAGATGCCCTTAACCGGATAAACGCACTGGTTGCGCGGGCTATTGCCGAATCAGGCATACCCGGCGGCCGTCTCCTCGGAATCGGCGTGGGTGCGCCGGGCATCATCGACATCGAGTCGGGCGTCGTGGTCGAGTACAAGCGTATTCGTGGCATGTCAGGCTGCGATGTTCAGCGCCGGATGGAGGAACGCTTCACGGTACCGGTCCGCGTTCACAGCAACTGTTCGGTGATCGCGCTCGGCGAACACCGATACGGGGACGCCCGCGGCAAGAAATCGCTTGTCGCATTTCTTGTCAGATCGGGCCTCGGAGGCGCATTCATCCACGACGGCCGCATGTATGTCAATCAGAACAGGACAGCGTTCGAAGTCGGACACTTCTCGCTTATGGGCGTCGATGAGGCGGCGAAAACGACGACTTCACCCGCGGAAACTCTCGAAGACTACGTCTCCGAAGATGCGATTTTCCAGCGGGTGCGCCTTGCCGCCGATGTGGCGGATTGGCAGGAGCTTGCCCGCAGACTGTCCGAGGGCGACTCGCGGGTGACCACGGCGCTCGAGAACATTGGAAGGCTGTTCGCGCAGGCCGTCCGCAATGTCGTTCACCTGCTCTATCCTGACTGTGTGCTCATAGTGTCCCGATCCGCGGAGTTGTCCGCCTATCTCGCCGCTACTCTCGAGCGGCAGAGTACCGCCGGACAGGCGGCCATAAGCGCGCTCGCTGTCGAATATGATCCGCTTCTCGCCTGCCGTGGCGCCGCGGATCTCGTGTTCGACGAATACTTCGCACTGCCAAATTAGCCCGAGTCGTCTCCGACTTGAACTGATTCAAATAACTGCCGACACTTTCGGCGCAGGATTGATTTTACATCCCGCCGATTCGTATATTTTTCCGGAGAAACCCAACTCAAGGAGAACTCTCATGGATTATCGTTTTCTGGGACGAACTGGACTGAAGGTGAGCGAGTTGTGCCTCGGCGCAATGACGTTCGGACGTGAAACGAGCGAAGCTGACAGTGGCAGGATCATGGACCGCTTCGTATCGGCCGGAGGCAACTTCATCGATACCGCCGATGTCTATTCAACCGGGGTGTCGGAACAGATTGTCGGCCGCTGGCTCAAGGGCAGGAAACGGGATGATCTTGTGGTCGCCACGAAGGTGAGATTTCCGATGGGTGATGGACCGAACGATGTCGGCCTTTCGCGAAAGCACATCCTTGCGGGAATCGATAACAGCCTGAAGCGACTCGGTACCGACTACGTTGACCTGTTTCAGGTGCACTGCTGGGATGCCGGAACGCCGGTGGAAGAGTATGTTCGCACGCTGAACACACTGGTTGAGAGCGGCAAGGTGCGCTACCTCGGTGCGAGCAACTTCACCGGCTGGCAACTGCAGAAGGCAATCGATGTCGCGCGATCGCTCGGCTTCGAGGCGTTCTCCTCCCTCCAGCCGCAGTACAACCTGCTGTGTCGCACTACTGAATGGGATCTGGTGCCGGTCTGCCGGAACGAAGGGCTTGGAATAATCCCCTGGAGTCCGCTGCGTGGGGGCTGGTTGTCGGGCAAGTATCATCGCGGAATGACCGCGCCGGTTTCGGGGACGCGTATCGAGGAGGCCGAGCAGAAGGGCTGGGGTGAGTCCTGGACCGCCTACAACAGGGAATCCACGTGGAAGGTCATCGACGCGCTCGACGAAGTTGCAAAATCGGAGGGGAAGACGGCCGCCCAGGTCTCACTGAACTGGCTGCTGCAGAAGCCGGGCGTTACCGCTCCGATCATCGGTGTACGTACGATGGAACATCTGGACGCGGCTATCGGCGCAACCGGATGGGCGCTCAGCGAGGCGAGCATGACGCGGCTCAACGCCGCAAGCGATCTCGAACTTCCCTATCCGTGGGACTTCATTCGAGGCGGTCAGACAGGACGGACCGATGTGAGGTCGGGACGAATTCTGTAACCGGTAATTCCGGGCGCATGAAGGGTGATCACCCCTTCATGCCGCTCGTGCTTATTCCCTGGACAATGTAGCGCTGGAACATGATGAAGACCGCAATGACCGGTATCAGCGAGAGGAATGACATCGCGAAAATTGCGCCCCAGTCGGTAAGCCCCGACGGGTCTGCGAACGCGCGCAAGGCAAGCGAAACTGTATAGAGCTGCGGCGAGTTCAGGTAGACAAGCGGAGTCAGGAAGTCACCCCAGGTGAAGTAGAACGAAAAGATTGCTGAGGTCACAATCGGCGGTTGGATCAAAGGGAGAATGACCCGCGTGAAGATGCTGAACCTACCCGCGCCATCGATATCCGCGGCTTCGTCGAGTTCGATCGGAATTCCCCGGATAAACTGCACGATCATGAAGATGAAGAACGCCTGACCTGCCTGATCCAGAAACCGGGGCAGGAGAAGCGGCACGAACGTGTTCACCAGATTCAGTCTGCTGAACAGAATGTACTGCGGGATAATCTGAATTTCGACAGGGAGCATGAGGGTGAGCAGCATGACTGCAAACCATATACGGCTTCCCGGAAAGCGGATGCGGGCAAAACCAAACGCCACGGTGGTACAGGTCACGACCGCAAGAATCGTCCCGAACCCGGCATAAATGAATGTATTGATATAAAAAGTGGTGAATGTGACGCCTCCGAATCCGGACCAGCCATCCAGGTAGTGCTGAATGGTCAGGTGGTGCGGAATCAGCTGCGTGACGGTATTCCATATCTCGTCCCGCGGCTTGAGTGAACTCGACAGGAGCCACAGCAGCGGATAGATCATGATGATCCCGCTTGCTATTACGAGCACGTGGAACAGTGTGCTCTTCGCGAGATCGCGCCGCTTTTTCTGCCGCATCGACATCGGAAGCGAATTACCGACTGATTGACGCTGATTCATCGGCGCAATTGCTGCGCCGATCGGGCTATCGTTTCGGACCTTCGGATTCATAAAATACCCAATATGGCGATGATTTGAACACCACTGCGGTGAAGATCGAGATAATCAGCAGCAGCACGAAGGCCATCGCTGAGCCGTAGCCCATCTGGAAGTTTTCGAATGCGCGCGTATATAGGTACAGCGCGTAGAAGTTCGTAGTATCGAGTGGCGCTCCGCTGGTAATGATAAACGCGGGGGTAAACACCGTAAGGCCGAAAATGATCTGCAGAACGAGATTGAAGAAGATTATCGGAGTCAGGAGCGGGAGAGTAATTCGCGTGAATCTTTTCCAGGTTCTTGCGCCGTCAATTGCCGCGCTCTCGTACAGCTCAACCGGAATCTGCTTCAAACCGGCAAGGAAGATCAGCATTGGCGAGCCGAACTGCCAGATTACCAGAAGGATGAGAGTCCATATTGCGGTGTGCGGATTTCCGAGCCACGCCACCTGGCTGGGAATACCGAACACATGCAGCAATCCGTTTACGAGGCCTTTCGAATCGAAGATCTCCCGCCACATGACCGCAACCGCCACGCTGGTACCGACAATTGAAGGCGCGTAATACACGGCGCGATAGACACTGGTGCCGCGGTGCTTCAGGTTCAGCATGAGGGCAATTGCCAGAGCGAAAGCGAGCTTCAGCGGTACCGACGCAAAGGCGAAGTAGAGTGTCGCCCACACCGATTTCCAGAAGCGCGGATCTCCGAAGAACATGTATCTGAAGTTTTCGAGTCCGATCCATTTTGGCGCGGCGAGGATAGGATACTTCGTAAAGCCGAGCACCATGATCGCCAGGATCGGAATAAGGGTAAGCGTGACAAAGCCGATGAGCCACGGGCTTATGAAGAGATAACCCGCAAGGGCGTTGGCTCGCAGCCTCTTGTTGCGCATTGCTCTGCCGTACGTTTGTGCCATTGATGCTCTCTTAAGGAATGAGCGAGCACCAGCCGGACAGGCGCAAGCCCGCCGGCCGGTGCCCGGGATTTACTGCTGCTTACCGCTCAGGATTGCATCGGCCTTGGAACGCAGGAGCGCCGCTCCCTGTTCAGGCGTGATATTTCCGAACATGACCGGCTGGATGACCTGCGGCTGGTACACGTTCTGGATGACGTTTGCCGCTCCGGTCGGATCTGGCGGCGGTGTCGGGCTCGAGTTGCCAGCGGTGGCGACGAGACCAACGAAATTGAATTGTGCAGCATCGGCCGGGCTCAGGAGTGGCTTCAGCGCATCCTGAACTATGGTCGAAATCGGTACCCCGCGTTCTGCGAGCAGAATCTTGTTTGCATCAACCGAGTTCGTGATGAAGTTGATGAACTCAGCCGCAGCCTTCGGATTTTTCGACTGGCTGGTGACCGAGAAGAACTGACCGTTCTTTATGTAGTTGGATGATTTCCCTCCCGCAATGCGCGGAAGCAGATGCAGCGTGAAGTGACGATCGGCACCGGCGGCAGTCTGCAGCGCAACGATCTGGTTGCTCCAGACGTATGCCATTGCCGATTTGCCGGTAACTATCGGCAGCTGTTCAGGTCCCTTGTTCAGGTAGGTAATTACGTTGCTTTCACTTGGAATCGCGCCTGCTTTCTGCAGACGGAGTGCCATATTGAGGAAGTCTACGAACGGCTTGTCGCTCGAGTATCCGACCGATTTGCCGTCCTTTGCGTATCCCCACTCTCCGAGACCGAGGTAGATCGATTTCCAGATCTGCTCATCGGTAAGGTTTGGTCCCATTCCCCAGATGCCGAGCTTCTGGTGCAGCTCCATGGTGATCTTTTCGAAGTCGTTCCAGGTCCAGTCGTTCGGCGGTATCGGGATTCCGGCTTTCTTGAATGCATCGGTATCGAGCACCCAGGTTTGCGAGTTCGCACCAAGGTCGATAGCGTACAGGTGCCCGTCAACCTTGCCGCCGTCTATGTATGGTGCGCTCGTGTGACTCAGGTCAATAACACCTGAGGAGACGTAGGGGTCGAGGTTCGTCAGCAGATTGCGGTGAGTCCATTCGGTCACATACGCGTAGTCCTGCTGCATGATGTCAGGCAGGTTCTTGCCTGCGGCCTGCGTGGTAACCTTCGTCCAGTAGTCGTTCCATCCGGCGAACTGATAGGTGAAGTGGACATTCGGGTGATCCTTCTCATAGAGCTTGATTGCCGCTATGGTGCGCTCGTCCCGGGTTTGAGAACCCCACCAGATTGCGCCAAGATTTATCTGCTGCTGACCGCTTGCCTGTCCACTCTCCTTCTGACCGTTCGCGAACAGAGGTACGCTTGCAGCCAGAAGAACAGAGATGATTATAGGAAGATACCTCTTCATCAATTGCTCCTTGCATTGTGATAGGGCCGAATTGGACTTCGGCAATGTAGTGCAAACAGCATAATTCCCTGTTCCGAATCCTGTCAACTGAAAAGTCGGCCTAATTTCATCCTATAACAGTAAGGTTTAGTCCTGTGCAGTGGAAGTTTCGGGTTACTGCTGGCTATCCGCGGAAGGCGATTGATCGACGACTTCGAACGTAAACTCGTGGCGGGCGTCTGCGTTTCGCAACTTATCATGGACAACTGCAATGAACACGTATTTCCCGGCCGGAAGCTGGCCAAGTTTCAGCGAATTGACCGCGTAGACATCGAGTACCGGAGAACGTGATTTATAGTCAAACTTCAAAGCGTCAGGCGATTCGAGCATGGTCTCTCCGCTCGATGTCTTCACGATCATATCCTGCGTGAAAGAGATGTGGTACATGCCGGCCACGCGTTCCGTGTAGATGTTTTCAGGTTCGTAGTAGAAATAGATGGTAGATCCTGCCTTCACTCTGGCGTCCGGATACGGTGTGTATTCACCGTAGTTCACTATGCTTGAACAAAGAGTGAAGTTGCGGAATCCCAACTGCCCCTGATTCTGAATGTCGATGATTTGCTGTTTCAGCGCCGAAACGCTGTTCTGATCCTGTGCATACAGCCGCGGCGCATACATTCCGACGACGAGAATAGTGAGAATCACGGCAATTATCGATCTGCGCATTCGACCTCCTTGTGCTGTGCATCTTGCGTCAATGATCGTCACGGGGCTATCATACCCTCATGACGGACTGCGCGCATAGCACGCAGGAGGTGCTCTACGGAAAGCCGTGCAAATGCAGTAACGATGATCGTGATTCTCGTGCTCAGTCTGGCGGCGATCATCGGTGGAATTACCGCCGGTTTTCTCCGTGGCCGGATTGCACTCGGGTTCATCCTGAGCGTGGGTGTACCGTCGGTCCTCGTTCTGCCACTTGCTGCATATCGTCGTATGATATCCGACAATCCGAAAAAGGAGTAAATCCATGAAAGCGCTGGTTCTCGAGAAGAAAGGCGAACTGTCGATGCGTGAGATTGCAGTAGAGGAGACGCTCGGACCCGACGACGTGAGAATCGCGATTCGCAACGTCGGCATTTGCGGCAGCGATATTCACTATTACACTCACGGTGGAATCGGTCCGTTCATCGTTCGTGAACCGATGATCCTCGGCCACGAGGCGTCCGGTGAGATCACTGAAGTCGGGGCGAACGTGAAGGATCTCAAAAAGGGGGATCGAGTCTGCATGGAACCGGGCATTCCCAATCGCCGCAGCCGCGCCTACCGGCTCGGTATGTACAACCTCGATCCGGACGTGGTGTTCTGGGCAACGCCTCCGGTGCACGGTGTTACCCGGCCTACGGTTGTTCATCCGGCAGATTTCACCTTCAAGCTCCCCGACAACGTAAGCTACGCAGAGGGCGCGCTCGTGGAGCCGCTCGCCATCGGACTTCACGCTGCTAAGAAAGCCGAGATCGAACCGGGTGACGTCGCCGCGGTAATTGGCGCGGGCACCATCGGCCTCATGACGGCCGCATCAGCACTTGCAGCCGGGTGCAGCAGAGTCATCATCTGCGACATGAAGCAGCCAAAGCTTGACATTGCCGCCCGGTTAGGTGCGGTTACCACGGTGAACATCGAAAAGGAAGATGTGGCAAAGGTTGTCGAGAGGATGACCGACGGCTGGGGCGTCGATGTGGTGTTTGAAGCGAGTGGTTCGCGCGCCGCAGCTCCGCTCCTGTTTACCCTGGTTCGGCCGGGCGGCAGGATCGTCTATGTCGGCATGCCTGTCGAGCCGGTACAGTTCGACATCGTTGCCGCGCAGGCCAAGGAAGCGACTGTGCGAACCATCTTCAGGTACGCGAATGTCTATCCGCGTGCGGTGAAGCTCATATCATCGGGAAAACTCGACCTGAAGGCGCTGGTCACCGAGACCTATGGATTCGCAGATGGCATCAAGGCATACGAATACGCGATAAATCCGAAACCGACGAGCGTGAAGGTTCAGATCGAATTGTGACAGTCGGTTGAAGCAGGATCACGGACGTCGGCGCACGGGATCCTGCCGGTAGAAGAGCGAGAGCTGGTGGTATACGGCAGGATATGCCGACACCAGCGTTCGCGGCGTCTCGAAAAACAGTTCCGAAAGTACCGCGAAGAACTCCTCGGGTGACTCGGCAGCATATGGATCGATCCGATCCCGGCTGCGGGCCGAGCGTGCTCGCGGACGTCGCCTGCCTTCGACGCTCTGCTGGAAGTCGGTATAGGCGGCAAGGAACGCTTCAGTCCACGCACGCTGCTCCATTCCGCGGTGGAGAGCCGGCGAGCCGTCCAGTGCGCCGTTCCCGAGGTCAAGCACGTGCGCCATTTCGTGGATCACGACATTGTACCCATCACCCCAGCCCGAGGCATCGATGTCCGGGACCGAAAGAATTATCGATCCGAGCGCGAGAAACTCCCCGCTCGCCTGGTCGTCACTCTCGTGCACAACGCCCGCCTCATCGGTCTCGCTCGACTCGACACGGAACTCGTCTTTCGCGAGCACTATTGTGGACCATCCACGATAATACCTCAGGTCGAGCTCAAGAATGGGAAGGCACGCCTGACAGGCTATCGAGAGGTAGAGGCGTTCGTCGACCGACACCCCTTCGTCCGGCAGGAACTGTCTGGTCGAGAGGAAACGGCCGCTGGTCTCTCTCAGTCGCCGGCTCTCATCCGCACTGAGTCCGCCGAAGATCGGGTGCTGTGCGATAACCCAGTCCCAGAGCGAATCCGGAATGCGGTCCGAACCCGAACGACCGCCAAAGAGACGGGAGAGGATACCCATGTGCCAGACTACCCGGTCTGATCTGCAGAAGAACCTGGATGTTTGCGTGTGTTGCCCGTTCCCATCAGCACAGAGAGCGAGCGAGTCCGGGGAATGCTTCCGAGCGCGATTTTCAATGCGACAGTCAGCGGAACCGAGAGCAGCATACCCATGAGTCCCCACAGCCAGCCCCAGATCAGAAGCGAAAAGAGCAGAATGACCGGACTCAGGTTCAGGTTGTCACCCTGAAGAAGGGGCTCGAGAATGCTTCCGAAGAGGATCTGAACCGCTGCAACCGCGATTCCGGCCTCGACGATCGGGGTCCAGTTCGGCAGGTACTGGGCAACTGCAAACACCACTCCAACCAATCCGACGGCAAGTGAGCCGAACGCCGGAACAAAGTTGAACAGAAATGAGAGGATTCCCCAGACGAACGCAAAGTCCACGCCGATTACGCCGAAGCTCAGCCATATCGTCAGTCCCACCGCTGCGCTCACCAGGAGCTTTATGGTGAGATATCTGCCTACCTGGTCGGTTACCTGGTGCAGCACCCGAACGACAGTCTCCGTTCGCGCTCCCTCAATTGCATCGATCATCTTTGCGCGGAGGAATGGCTTCTCAAGCAGCAGAAACAGAACGAAAATCATCACCAGCGTGAGGCTTCCCATAAACTTGAGGAAGTCCCCGAAGAAGCCGACTGCGTATCCGCCGATCGATCGTGTCACGTTCGGCTGACTCAGGATGTTGGCCGGCAGATGCAGCAGGCTCGTCACCTTTCCGTACAGTCCGAGCACGCGCCCCTGATAGATGCTCCATGACTGAACAAGAGTGTTGATGCTGGTATACAGAATCCTGCCGATGAGGACCCCGACGCCGAGCAAACCAAGTATGACGATGATGATTGCGGCAATGCGCGGAACGTGAATCCGGACCAGGATTTCGACCAGTGGCGACAGCACGAACGAAAGCAGCACGGCTATGACCAGAGGCATAATCACCGAAGATGTAGCCTGAAGGACGGCGCCGAGCGCAAGCGCGGCAAGGATTACCAGCAGACTCGGAACGATACCGGAGTGTTCCATAGACATTCAGGGTAGCAGTTTTCCGGCAGGTTGGACTACGGATGAATGGCGGCGCAGCGTCGAGCGCAAAAGGTGTTTGCAACCTTCTTCGTACGACGCCGCACCGGTTCGTTCAGGTTCCGTATTTCTCTTCGTAGTCCGCGCGCAATGATGCAACCACTGTCGGATCTGCGAGAGTGGTCACGTCGCCGAGTGCACGGCCTTCGGCAATATCACGCAGCAGTCGTCGCATGATCTTTCCCGAACGGGTCTTCGGGAGGTCTGAGGTGAACAGAACATCCTCCGGTCGCGCAAGTGCGCCGATCTTATCTACCACATGCGACTTGAGTTCGTCCTTCAGGTCGCTGCTTCCGGCGAAGCCGGTCCTCAGGGTAACGAACGCTACAATCGCCTGGCCTTTGATTTCATGTTTGCGACCGACCACGGCAGACTCGGCAACAGCCGGATGATCGACCAGTGCGGACTCGATCTCCATCGTGCCGATGCGGTGGCCTGAGACATTCAGAACATCGTCGACCCTGCCGAGGATCATGAAGTTGCCCTTGGTGTCCCTTTTTGCGCCGTCTCCCGGGAAGTACATCTTCGGATCCCATTTCGAGAAGTAGGTAGAGACGTAGCGCTCGTCATCGCCCCAGATGGTCCGCGCGATCGATGGCCACGGATGTTTGATGGCGAGCAGCCCGCTGCCTTCCTTTACCTCGTTACCCTTTTCATCCAGGATAGTTGCCTCGATACCCGGGATCGGGTGGCCGGCAAAACCCGGCTTCATCGCTGAGACTCCCGGCAGGCCGCTTATCATGATTGCGCCGGTCTCGGTCTGCCACCAGGTGTCGACGATCGGGCAGCGCTCGTGGCCGATATGGGTGTGATACCAGATCCACGCTTCCGGATTGATCGGCTCACCGACCGAACCGAGCAGCCGCAGCGACGAGAGATCGTGCTTTGCAGGAAGTTCGGCTCCCCACTTCATGAACGACCGGATAGCCGTGGGGGCGGTGTAGTAGACAGTTACGCTGTGCCGTTCGATGAGCTCCCAGTGGCGGTCCTTCTCCGGATAGTCCGGCGCGCCTTCGTACATGAAGACTGTTGCGCCGCACAGGAGCGGTCCATAGACTACGTAGGAGTGTCCGGTAATCCAGCCGATGTCGGCCGTGCACCAGTACACATCGTCTTCCTTCAGATCGAATATCGTAGAAGTGGTCGTGTGCGTGCCCACCATGTAGCCTCCGCAGGTGTGGACTATGCCCTTCGGTTTCCCGGTGGTTCCCGAGGTATAGAGGATGAACAGCGGATCTTCGGCATCCATCTGCTCAGGTACGCAGGCTGCCATCTGGTGATCCATCATCCGGTGATACCAGCGATCCCGGCCCTCGACGATGTGCAGCAGGTGGTGCTCACCGGGCAGGTTTTTCACCATCACCACGTGTTCGATAGTCGTGCACTGCTCAAGCGCGCGGTCTGCGCCGTGTTTCAGGGAAAGCACATTCCCGCGTCTCCAGCCGCCGTCTGCGGTGATGAGCACCTTCGCCTTCGAGTCGTTGATGCGTTCCGCAAGCGAATCGGCCGAGAAGCCGCCGAATACCACGTTATGGATAGCACCGATTCGGGCGCAGGCGAGCATTGAGACCGCGGCCTCGATCACCATCGGCATGTAGATTGCCACCCGATCGCCTTTTTTTACGCCAAGATCCTTCAGGCAGTTCGCAAACTTGCATACTTCGCGATGCAGCTGCAGATAGGTGACGGTCCGAATGGCGCCGTCTTCGGCCTCCCAGATGATTGCTGCCTTGTTCCTCCGCGGACCGGCGAGGTGGCGGTCGAGGCAGTTGTAGGTAATATTCAGCTTTCCACCGACAAACCACTCAACGTGCGGCGGTGTCCAGTTCATGACCTTGTTCCAGGGCTTGAACCAGGAGAGTTCTCTTGCCCGTTTTTCCCAGTAGTCGGTCACGTTGTCTCGGGCTTCCTGGTAGATCGAAGGCGAACTCACGATAGCCTTTTCTGCGAAGGAGGCGGGGGGCGGAAACTCTCTCTGTTCATCGAGCAGATCGTCAAATACGTCGGCAGTTGTAGATTCCATTGATGACTCCTCTAATTCGGTTCCAGGGCGTCATCCGTTACCGAACGGCGCGACAGGCGAAATTATCTTAGCGCCGTCGTCAGGAATTGTCAAACTTTTGACTGAATCGATTCACTCAACTATGTAGACACTTGACCCGCGTGCACAGTAGTTTTCTACAGATGGAGCAAACGTCATATGAGTTATAGCAAGATAACGGTACCGAAGGGTGACAGGATCGAGACGCGGGACGGGAAGCTGCACGTTTCCGACCGCCCGATCATCGCATTTATCGAAGGTGACGGAACCGGCCCGGACATCTGGACCGCATCCCGACGCGTGTTCGACGCTGCAGTCAGGAAGGCGTACGGCGGGAAACGGGAAATTGCGTGGATGGAGGTGTATGCCGGAGAGAAGGCGAATGAGGTGTACGGAGAAGAGGTCTGGCTTCCCGACGAAACTCAGGCCGCACTTCGCGAATACCTCATCGGCATAAAGGGACCCCTTACCACTCCGATAGGAGGCGGCATCCGTTCGATCAACGTGGCAATTCGCCAGCGCCTCGACCTGTACGCATGCGTTCGGCCGGTGCGTTACTTTACCGGGGTGCCTTCGCCGGTGAAGCGACCAGAAGATGTCGACATGATCGTGTTTCGCGAGAACACCGAGGATATCTATGCCGGCATCGAGTTCAAGGAGGGGAGCTCCGAGGTGAAAAGCTTCCTCGCCATGTTCAAGGAGAAGTTCCCCGCAGCGCACAAGCTGATCCGATTTCCCGAGTCAAGCGGCATCGGCATCAAACCGGTCTCCCGGGAGGGCACCGACCGCCTCGTGCGTGCGGCTATCCTCTACGCCGTCGAGCAGGACCTTCCGAGCGTGACGCTTGTCCACAAAGGCAACATCATGAAGTTCACCGAAGGAGCGTTCCGGGAATGGGGATACGCGCTCGCAAAGCGGGAGTTCGGTGCAGTGGAGCTTGACGGCGGGCCGTGGCTTACCTTCAAGAACCCGAAAACCGGCCGTCACATCGTCGTGAAGGACATGATTGCCGACGCGATGCTGCAGCAGGTCCTCACGCGTGCGGCCGAATACCAGGTCATCGCGACTCTGAACCTGAACGGCGACTACCTTTCGGACGCGCTCGCGGCCCAGGTGGGAGGCATCGGCATTGCTCCGGGTGCGAACATCAATTACGACACCGGACACGCGGTATTCGAGGCGACTCACGGAACGGCCCCGAAGTACGCAGGGCAGGACAAGGTGAATCCGTCATCGGTGATCCTCTCCGGCGTCATGATGTTCCGCCACCTCGGCTGGGACGAAGTCGCGGACCTTATCGAGGATGCGATGGAGCGTACGATAGCAGAAAAGCGGGTGACCTACGATTTCCACCGGCTCATGGAAGGGGCGACGCTTCTGAAGACCAGTGAATTCGGAACCGCCCTCATCGATGCAATGTAACGGCTAGGCGAGACCGATGAGCGCCACACCGGTTACTGCGAGCGCGACTCCTGCAAGTCGCGCCCGCGTAACCTGTTCGTGAAAGAAGATGCGCGCGAGGAGCACCGTGGGCGCGGGGAAGAGTGATGTGACGACTGTCGCAAGTGCAAGCAGTGTGCCTCGAGTCGAGAGGATGAATGCGACATTTGCACCCATATCGCAGACACCCGCAATCACTACTACGGGAATGCTCCGGATGTGGACCCGCAGGCTCCAGCCAAGCGCCAGCGAAACTGCTGCCACGGCAACTATCGAGGTGCATCTGGCTGCAAGCAGAGGCCAGAGACCCGCAGCCGCCGCAGGCCGCGATATGGCGATGAAGAACCAGCCGAAGCCTGCGCCCGCTATGATGCCTGCGACAAGAGCGCGCCGTACCGCATCGCGCGCCTCCTTCTGCGGTTCGAACGTCAGGAGAAATAGCGCCGGCAGGCAGAGTGCGATTCCCACCCACGCCGCAGTGCTCGGCCGTTCGCCGGAGATTACTCCGAACACGACCGGCAGGACCGCACCGACCAGCGCCGATGTCGGCGAAACTACGGCGACCACTGTCGTAGCAATTCCACGATACAGCGCGATGAGTCCCACGGCGCCGCCAAGCCCTGCTGCCGCGCCCCAGATCAGCTCGGTGCCGGTCGGCGCCCCTGCTGCAATCAGCGGCAGCGCCGCTGCTGCGACTACCGTTCCTGCGATCTGTGACACCACAAGCACGGCGTGGACCGGATTGCTGCGAGTGGCGAGACCTCCGGCGAAGTCCGCGCTACCGTAGAGAGCTGCCGAAAGTGCTGCGAGAACGATGGCCATGTTCAAGTGATAGACAATTGCTGAGGTTTGCGCAATCTGGCGCGGACAAGGAGAGACCATGAAAGCGATAGGGCTGTACAAGTACCTGCCGGTTGATCAGGAGGAGTCCCTGCTCGATCTTGAGGTGCCGCGACCGGCTGAAGGTGGCGGACCGAAAGGGTACGATCTTCTGGTGCGGGTGAAGGCGATATCGGTGAACCCCGTGGATACGAAGGTCCGCGCTCCGAAGGCGCCCGTCGAGACGGTCCCGCGCGTCCTTGGTTGGGACGTGGCGGGCGTGGTTGAAGCAGCGGGTCCCGACTGCAGCATGTTCCGTCCCGGCGACGAAGTCTTCTACGCCGGGTCGATCGTGCGTCCCGGGTGCAACAGCGAGCTGCACCTCGTGGATGAACGGATTGTCGGGAGAAAGCCGAAAACTCTGACCTTTGCGGAGGCAGCGGCGCTTCCACTCACCTCGATCACCGCCTGGGAGGCGCTGTTCGACCGGATGCGTGTGGCGCGCAATGGCAGCGATCGAGGCAAGGTGGTGCTGATCGTGGGCGGAGCAGGGGGCGTGGGCTCGATCGCGATCCAGATAGCAAAAAAGGTTGCGCAGCTCACGGTTATCGCGACTGCATCACGTCCGGAGTCCCGTGAGTGGTGCATTGCCCGCGGTGCCGATGTCGTGATCGACCACCGGCAGCCGATACCCGCCCAGCTGCGCGCGGCAGGATTCTCGACCATTCCCTACATCCTCTGTCTCAATGATCTCGATTCACACTATGCCGAGTTGGCTGAGGTCGTGGCGCCGTTCGGCTTCATCTGCTCGATCGTGGGTGCCAGTAAACCCATTGCGCTCGATGCGCTGTGGGACAAGAGTGCCGGTTTCGTCTGGGAACTCATGTTTACCCGACCGAAATACGGCGGACCCGACATGTCTGCCCAGCACGACCTGCTGAACGAAGTATCCCGTCTGGTCGACACCGGCGATCTGGTGACAACCGCGACGGAAACACTCAGTCCGATCAATGCGGCAAACCTCAGAAAGGCTCACCGCATGGTCGAAGAGGGGCACATGATCGGCAAGGTCGTGCTTGAAGGATTCTAGTCGCGAAGCGGTCAGACTCGATCGTAGACCGGGTCCTGACCAACCCATCTGCCGGGGAGCATCGCGGGAACTGCCGCTCTCTCCTCGGCACTCAGCTTCACCGCAAGACCTTGCAGTGAGTCCTTAAGTTGCTCGAGCGTCCGGGCTCCGAGAATCGGAGTTGATATGCCGGGTTCCGCGAGTACCCAGGCAAGCGAAAGCTGCGCGGGACTCACCTTGCGCGCCGCGGCTGCCGCGAGGAACTGCTCGACCAGACTCATTGCCTGATCGGTGTAGTATCGGTCGTGGTAGGCCCCGTACGCCTCGAGTCGAGCTCCCTTCGGAAGGTCCTTTCCCCGCTGATACTTACCGGTAAGCATCCCGCCGGCGAGCGGGTTGTAGCTGAGGATGCCGATTCCCCGTTCGATACAGAGCGGCAGCAGTTCGGACTCGAGACTCCTGTTCAGTGCGTTGAACACCGGTTGAAGCGATATGAACGAGGCGAGACCGTTTTCTTCAGTGTAGTGCAGGCAGCGCTCGAGTTGATACGCACGTACGTTTGAGCAGCCGACGTAGCGAACTTTTCCCTGGCGGACCAGGTCGTTCAGCGTTTCGAGCGTCTCCTCTATCGGCACATCGTAGTCCCACCGATGGATCTGGTAGAGGTCGATCACATCGGTCCCGAGCCGTTTCAGGCTTGCATCCACTGCCCGCTGAATATGAATCCGGGAGAGGCCCGCATCGTTTGGACCATCTCCCATCTTTCCGAATACCTTGGTTGCCAGGACTATCGAATCGCGCATCTTTCGCTGCTTGATCCATCGCCCGACGACCTCCTCGGTTATGCCGGTGCTGTATGCATCCGCGGTATCGAAGAATGTGCCGCCTTGCTCAACGAAATAGTCCATGATCGCAAAAGAGGTCGCTTCATCCGATTCGCGACCGAACGTCATTGTCCCGAGGCAGATTTTTGATACCCGAAGACCCGATTTGCCAAGTTGTACTATGTCCATGCGATCATCATATCCATTGAAGCGTGTCGATGCAAACGTGTGTGCGCCATTCTCAACTCTTGACCGCACCCGAAGTCAGGCCTTCGACCAGGCGCGTCTGCACGAACGAGAAGAGAAGTATCGTGGGAACGATCGTCAGCACTGTTGCCGCGGCAACCTGCCCCCACCTCAGGATGAGTGCACTGCCCAGACGCTGCAGCGCCAGGGTGAGCGTTGCGGTCCGCTGACTCTGTGATACGACCGAGACAACCAGGTAATCACCCCAGGAGACGACGAACGAGTAGAACGCGGCAACCATTATCCCCGGAGCCGATATAGGAATAACGATTCTTGTCAGTGTCTGGAAGAGCGAGCATCCGTCGATCCGGGCGGAGTCCTCTATCTCCTTCGGCAGATTGTCGAAATACCCCTTCAGCATCCAGACGGCAAACGGGAGACAGAGCATCAGCTGACCGAGCGCTACGCCGCCGACCGTGTTGAACAGGCCAATTGCAAAGATGACATTGTAGAGAGGGATGAGGAGCAGCACGACCGGGAACATCTGCGTTGCAAACACGCTCATGATGTAGATGTTCTTGCCACGAAGCTGGTAGCGGCTCAGGCCGTACGCGCCAAGAATCGAGAGAATCATTGCGCCGGCGGTAACCACAAGACCGATACGGAGCGAGTTCCAGAAGTAGATCGGAAAGTCAGTCACCGAAAGAATCGTCTTGTAGTTGTCGACGGTAAACTCGTTGAGCGGCGTACCGAGTTTTGCGCTGAAGATCGCATCGGGAGTTCGAAACGAGCTGTAGGTTATCCACAGCATTGGCGTTATGAAGAACAGGAAGGCAACGATGCAAATGAAGTAGGTGAGCGCATAGCGGACCCTCTTTCGCTGTTTTCGGTTTAACATCGCGCTATGCCTCCTGTCGCTCGTATATGCGGATGTAGACGATGAAGTAGATCATCAACAGGATGAACATCACCGTGCCGATGCTCGATGCGTACCCGACCGTGTAACTTGACCACGCCATCTGGTACAGGTAGACCGGAAGCACCTCGGTTGAGTAGACCGGTCCACCGCCGGTGGTGAGGTACACCATGTCGAAGTTGTTGAACGTCCATAGTACGTGAATCGTCACCATGACGATAACCATGTTCCTGATTCCAGGAATAGTGATGTGTCTGAATGCTCTCCAGGGTCCTGCTCCGTCGATCTCGGCCGCCTCGTACTGGCTTTTCGAAATCGCCTGCATTGCGGCAAGAAGTGCAATGCCATAAAAGGGAACGTTTCTCCACAGATGGAGAACGATGATAAGCGGAAACGCAAGATGAAGATCGCCGAACCAGAAGCGGTTGGCGTTGATTCCGAGCACCTTCAGCAGGATGTTGTAGTATCCGTAACCGGGCTCCACCATAAACTGGAACATGATCGCGGTTGCCGCAACCGGAATAACCCAGCTGGCCATGATGACGCTGCGGAAAAACCGGATTCCCGGCACATCCTGCTTCAGCGCAAGCGCCAGGATTACGCCGAACACGAGCTGAAGCGATACAGCTGCAAATGTGAGAATCAATGAGTGAAGGAAGGCTTCCCAGAATACGGGATCGGACAGGAGTTTTCCGTAGTTCTGGAGCCCAATGTAGCTCGTCGTCTTGTTCAACAGATTGCTGTTCGTAAAGGAAAGACGGAAACCCTCGAGAAGCGGAAGAATCGTGAATATCGCCATGACAATGAGCGTCGGCATTATCAGCGGCAGCCCATTGTTTTCGCGGAGGAAGCGTGATTTCACCAGTCGGCTCCTGTTCGCAGGCAGGTGTGATGTTTGTGCCTGAATAGAAGCCGGCCGCAAACGCGGCCGGCATTACATTGAATGAAGGATGGTCTCAGATCTGTCCGCCGGAAATCAACCCGTTGACAGTGTCGTAGAGCCACTGCGCTGCGTCATGCGGCGATTTCTGTCCGTAGATGACGTAGTTGACGGCTCTCATGTTTGCCTCGCTCACCGGACCCCAGTTGATGGGAGCCTGTGAAGTTGCTTCCGGCAGCAGTGCCGCGAACATCTTCAGCCACCCGCCGAGGGGTCCCTGGAACACCGGCAGCTCAAGTGAATCTTTTCGCGCAGGAATTCCGCCGGATGCCGCCATCCAGTTTCCCATATTCTCTTTCGAGGTAATGTACTGGATGAGCTTCCATGCTCCGGCCTTGTCCTTTGCATAATGGTTCATCATGATCGCTTTGACTTCGAGGTACGTTCCCGGGCTTCCGCCGTCGGGAATCGGAAGCGAAGTCACAACCGAATTGTCGATAATCTGCTGAGCGGTCGGATCACCCTTCCGTCGACCCCAGAGCCAGGGGCCTTCGGGCGCCATCGCCCACTTGCCGGAGGTGTAGCCCGGATCCTCTGAAGGCCAGCCATTTCCGCGCTCTGCAGGATCGGCCGCCGGGTAGTCACCGGTGAACACCTTGCTGTACAGGGTGAGTATCTTCTCGAGCTGGGCAACCGTCGCGTGGTAGACGGTCTTGCCATTCTCGATTGAGAACATGTTTTTTCCGCCGCTGACCTGGAAGTACCAGGAGATGAACTCCTGCGGTGCTCGCGGGTCGCCGACTTTTGTGCACAGGAACAGACCGTACATCTGCTTGTTGGTGTCTTTCGTGATTGCCTGCGCGACAGTTATGAGATCACTCCAGGTCTTGGGCACCTGCAAGTTGTATTTTGCGAGAATGTCTTTGCGATATACCAGACCGCGGGCATTGGTATTGTAGGGTATTCCCCACAGTTTTCCGTTGATCGTAAGCGGCTTGAGTGTCGCAGGAACAAACTGGTCCTTCTCCGACCAGCCGTTGAAGTAGGTGTCGAGCGGTTCAATGTCGCCCTTGTCAACGTAAACTGCCACGTCTTCGAGCAAGCCTTCGATGACATCAGGCGATCCGCTTGACGACTGAACAAGGAATTTCTCCCGCTGCGGTCCGTAGTCGCCAGGGCCGAAGAAATCGCTGACAGTATAGCCTGGAAGCGCTGTCTTGGTCCCTGCGAGCCACTGCTTCACGTAGTCCGGTGAAACCTCCTGCGTGACAAATGGCATGTTCCAGAACGAAAGATTTCCTTTCGACTGGGTAGCTCCGGTCGCACCCTCTTTCGCGCCATTTGCAAAGACCGATTGACTGCCCGCGAACAGGGCAACCAAAGCAACCATGAATACGATGACTTTCTTTCTCGTCATTTTCCTCTCCTTGAATATCAGAACCCTTCATTCACCAGTAGAACCCAGAAGTGACACGACCAAGTGATTCCTTCTTCCTTTCCTCCTTTTTTCAATTGTTCGAATCCTGAATAAGGCTGGCAAGCTCTCCGTGGTTCCGATATGGTACGCGAAGTGGGGGAACCAACCGCACTTCGCGCGGACCTGACACGGCAAAGCCGTCAGTGACACTTTGAAGCAGTGAGTACGACTTGTACCAATCACATCAAAAAATCATAGCATAGGTTCCCGGCGCGGGCAAGAAAAAACAGGGCTCTGCCGCACGCGCAGCCGGTATCATATCGGAGTCATACTGAATCAGTCAACAAAAAAGGGCGATGCTGTACCAACAGCATCGCCCACTGCAGTCGGCAAGGCGTCTATCGATGGTCGGCGGCGCTCCGTGCGCGCTTTTCGCCCGGTGAAACGATCCCGCGGATAACCTCTTTCATCGCGTATATCTCTTCGATATAGCGGGATGCCGATCGATCCCAGTAACCGACCGACATCTTTGCGAAGTTCCGGACATCCTCCACCAGCTCATCACTCGAGTCGCTGAAGAACCGCGCGCATCGTTCCATGGCGTCGAAGAATGCCGATGGGCTGTAGTCGGTGAACAGGAATCCGTTGCCGGTTATGGACCGAGACGCTTTATGAATGGGAAACACCGTGTCGCGCAGGCCGCCGGTTGCGCGCGCAACTACCAGACATCCGCATGCAAACGCTTCAAGCTGAGATATACCACCGGGTTCGTACTGAGAAGGCATCAGGAATACATCGCTTGAAAGCAGTGAGATGCTTACGTCGTGGAAACCAATGTGGACTGCGGCGGTTCCCGGATAGTAGCTGCCGAGCGCGGAGAGGCCACGTGCTATCTCTTCCGCCTTCTGGTCACCGTGGGAAACCGGACCGGCGATCACACCCTGATATCCGAGGTGCCTGAATACCCCTTCGGAGGCGTCAAGCAGAAGCTGAAACCCCTTCTGATCCACGATTCGATGGATCATGGAGAATACGAGGCGGTCCGGATCGACAGTCAGCCCTTCCTGAATCTGCATCAGCAATTTGTTTCGTACACGGGTGACCATATCGCGTCGACGCGGGTCATTGATCTTTTCGCATGCGCGCGCACCGTCGAGTATCTCCGCGTATCGGGACTCTATCCTGGCCTTCAGCGGCTTATCGTCCGCAAGAAGCTCGATGAGTCTCGGATAACAGGTATCAACGATTCCGGAATCGTCGAAGCGTCGCTGCATCTGGCTCAGGAAGTCGCGGCCAATCGCGTTGTTGATGCCGGTCACTTCGGTCAGCAGGTGTTCCAGTCCATCGCTTGCCACGGTGAGCTGCCGTGCGTAGGAAGGACTGACGGTAATGACTCTGTCCGCGCACCGAATGCCGGCCGACATGCAGTTGAGTTTCTCCCCGTGCACCGGATCGGAAAAATCGTCCACTTTCCACATCGGGAGGTTGAACAGCTCGAACAGATCGAATCCGTTCTCATACCGGTGATAGGAATCGAAGTACTGCCAGCCTCCGTTATGAATGAGGTGGATGAATGAGTTTCTCGTGAACGTGAGACTGCCGGAGTAGTGCGGGTCAAGTTTGACGATCGCGTTGAAGACCCCGGCGTACGCATCGTTTGTGAAGGTGTAGCTCGGATGCAGGTCGAACCGGCTCATTACTTCGGCACATGCGCGTGCGAAGGCGATGCGACGTCGAAGCTTCTCAACTGACGTGTATCCCCAGTACAGACCATCGAAAAACTCGTGATGATCCAGAAGGTAGTACTTCACTCCGTCCACGACGCCGTAGTGAACACCGACTTCATATTCGGTTCCCTGGATCATGAAGCGCACGTTCACCCCGGTGTAGGTGACGTTGTACTTCCTGATCGCCTTCTGCATCTTCTGCGTAGCCTTGTCATCTCCAAAGCGGTACAGCGGAGTAATGACGTAGACGCTTTCACCAAGCGCAACGAGCTCCCGTGGCAGCTCGTACACCACATTCGCGAGGCCACCGTACTTCGAGAAAGGGTCCGCTTCCGCAGACACAAAGATAATCGGGCCGCGTTCGTTGTGCAGATGCAGACTCGCACCCAGACCCGCAATCCGCTTGTTACCGGAAGTTCTGAGCCGATCGATGTACTTGAGAAGCTCATTGCCACTCTTGAGTCCGATCCGGCCGATGTGAAACAGCGCACGTTTGAGTCCGAGTTCCAGAAACCGTTCGTTCTGTTCGTCGAACAACGCAATCAGTGTCTGCTCTGCGAATTGAGCGAACTCTTCGAATGTGCCGATGTGCGACGCGATTTCCCTGAACGCAAAATAACTCGGGAAGTCGTCAGGTTCGCTGACAGTGCACATGCGGAAGAATGAATCGCGCATAAACTCGTCATACAGTTGCGGCGGATTTTCAACTGCCTCGAGCGACAGAAGTTTGACTCTGTCGGTGTATGACACAGTCGTGTGCAGCCGGGAAACGCGCAACTCCCGGCCGGTAAAGTAGTTGTAGTGGTTGGTTACCGAGGAGTAAAGCGGATCGACTACGCGATAGAACCCGTCATCCGGTATGGGAAGCATCGTGCTGTCAAACTGTACCGAGCACGCCTGATTCTCGTTCGAGAAATTGAACAGGCCCAGAGTCATTCCATTCCCGTAAAACTTCAGCGCGGCGGCAACCAGGTTGTTGTTCGCCCACACCAGATAGCCTCTGCCCCTGCTGCGGCGGTGGAAATCGTAAATCTGATCGTAGAAGCGTTCGACACTTCTGTGAGATGCGTATTCGAACTGGTTCCAGTTCACGTAGATGTTATCGAGGAATACTTTCCAGCCTTCGCCCTCGGCGCTGCCCTCGTAATCCATTATCATGTGGCTCATGAAGCTGGTCAGTCCGACTGCCGCATTGAGCCCCCTCTGACCGAAGGTGTTCAGGGCGCGCCGTTCATCGTGGTTCCCGAGAATACCCAGAAGTTCGGTGCCCGGCGGCAGCGCCTGTGGGTAGTAACTGTCGTACAGATGGTAGATCTCTCTGACATCGGTCGTGCCGTGAATAATCTGCTCGCAGATCTTGAACAGCGCAGAATTGTAGGGGACTATTCCGCTCTTTGCGAGATATCGTTCACGGCCCCAGTAACACTCTGCGAGATAGACGAAGAAGCTCTTGCCGGTTTCCCGGACCGCCTGGTGAATTGCCCCGACAAGGTAGGTCTGGAAGGGGTTTGCTATAACCTCCCGGCACGCTGAGTCATAGTAGCCGGTGGTGATGAACTGGTCGTTCTCGCGATCGTTTACGATAATGGTGCCTTCGACAATGTCGGAGACGTTCCGTGACTTGTCATACAGGAATGGAAAGTTGTTCCTCTTCATCATGATCGGAACCGAGTGGGCCGAATCGAAGCGAATGCCGTCAATGCCGAACTCTTTGATGAGCTTCACTACGGAGTTCGTGAGCCACTCCCACACCTCGAACTTGCGGTAGTT
Organism: Spirochaetia bacterium; assembly: GCA_035530835.1. Classification (GTDB taxonomy): domain Bacteria; phylum Spirochaetota; class Spirochaetia; order DSM-27196; family DATKUC01; genus DATKUC01. The sequence continues at coordinate 16,338 of DATKUC010000143.1, read as the reverse complement.
CATGAGCGCGCCGTCATTCCAGCTTCCGAACTTACCGTCTGTGGACGCGCGCACTACAAGCTGGCCGTTCTCGTCGTAGCAGCGCACCCGCCAGTCGTCCGGTACCTCGGTGGCGTGACGATTCAGATGCGGGATCGTGTCGACGATGACACGCACGTCCAGTGCATGCGCCCTCTCTACCAGCTCGCGGAACTCGGTCTCGCCGCCGAGCGACGGTTCGAGCATTGTCAGACTCATCGGTGCAAACGGTGAAGGGGATGTCGCTTCCGGCGCCCAGTCCTCGCGGTTCTTTCCGCGCTGCTGCACACCGAGCATATAGATCATGGTGATGCGATAGCGTTCCTTCAGGTCTTCGAGGTGTGCCGTAACGTCTGAAAATCGGCCAAGTCGGATAATCTCACCGTTTTCGTTGTAGACCAGCCCGGGATGACCGGAACCGTCTCTCCAGTACATGCGGGAATGGCCGTGAATGTCCGGGAAGATTTCCAGGACGATTTCACCGGCGAGGTCGGGCATGACATTTATCCGCCCGCTGCACCTGCGTTGATTGATCCACTGCAGCGACTTTCCACTCCTCCGATAGACCAGGTAGTCGTAGCTGCCGATCTCGGTGAACTGGTGCTCTGCAACGAAGACTCCCCGGGATGCGTCCAGTGTCATTTCTACATCTGCAAATTCAATATCACGGTCGGTTATCAGCCCATCCACCGGTTTTCCGCGGAAAATACGCAAAATGTGGCTGTGTTTGCCTTCAGTGAGCGGGAACGAGAAGGCATACCGTTCGCCGGTGACGATTCCCGCAAAGTTCGTCGCAAGCGGCGCATCGAAGTCCTTTGCCGAGAACAGGCGCTCGAGAATGAGATTGGCGCGGTTCCGCACTTCGTGAAGATCGTGGCCCGAAGCGGCCACCGCGAGCCGGACTATTTCCCGGAGAGATGCCCGGTCACCGCTCTTGCGGTACCTGCGTGCGTGCTTTTCGATTTCATCGATCGCCTTCATGTTCGATGCGAAATCGAAGAGCGATCCGTCGGACGGATCGCGCGAGTCAAGCAGCGCAAGGATCTGTAGTCGGTTTCGTTCGGTGAACGGCTTTACCGGCGCCGGTTTCGGCGCAGCCACTTCGCGGGCAATCGCGGGCGCAGGCGCAGCTTCCACGATTGCCGTCGCGAGGCCGCTGAGTGAGGCTATCTCATCCGCTGAAAGTTCTTCTGTATGGGCATAGCCCGTCTCGATCGCACGCTCTTCGACGAGGAGGAGTTGCACAAGCGCCGCAAAAAGGAGCGATCTCCCGTGCTGCCGATCGGTGAGAATGACATCGAAGACTCTCAATGGCAGGTAGATCGTCGGCGCTTCAACCCACTGCGGTCCTTTGCCGACCCGGGCAATGATTGGCTCAAAGGCAGTCTGCGGTTTTTTCCCCTCCGCCTGATCATTCGACAGGATCTCGAGGGTTGCCGCCTGCAGTCCGAGAGTTCCGGGAGATTCCCGCATGAGTACGAAGCGGCGCGTCTGAAGCTGTGGTCTTTCGGTAGATGCAATTGCCTGATGGAGACACGTGAGTGCATTGATGAGCCGGGCGGAGAGCCGTCCGTCGTCCTTGAGCCGTTGCTCTTCGGTCTGGTCGCCCGCTGCCACCTGTTCGATGATACGGTCCTGCAACCGGTGAAGATCCGGTTGCAGGTCAGCGGCAGGTATGCCGGCACGCAACAGGTCCAGCAGGCGCACGTCCGGAAGCGCGGTGAACGCTCGACTCTCGGCAAAGGCACGGGCAATTTCAAGTCGGACTGCGCGCTCGATCTCGCCTGAGACGTCCGTCCGATCTGTCAGCAGAAGATTCGATTCAACCGTTGGCACAAGGATTTCATCTGCCGATGACCGTTCCGTGCGAATCATTCATGCTCCTTTCCTCAGTCGAGGGTCGGCTACTTGAGGGAGAGTTCTATCTTTTTGCCGCTTCCGGATACGTTGACTTTCCCCTCTCTGGCAAGCCAGCCAATTCCCGCGAAGAGAAGGTTTACAGGAAGTTCGGTTCGGTTCTTAATCTGCGTCGTCGTCAAGGGGCCGCCATTCTGCTCCAGAACTCTCCAGATATCTCCCGCAGCTTCACCAATATTCTCCATGAAGCTCACCATGATGCTACCCCCTTATAAATATTATACTACGAGTTTCCCGACGACTGACACAGAACTTTTGCCTCCCTGCTGGCTCAACTTGCCAGTCGCAGGATTCCGGCCACCTCCGGTTTCCTGATTGTGACGAACGCTCCGATGCTTCCCTGTTCGACAGCTCGACCTGCCATCTCATCGATACGGTCGGTAGGAACCTTCAGCTGCTTCAGCGTGACCGGCAATCCGATTCCTGACCAGAACTTTTCGAGGCGACCGATGCCTTCGAGTGCAGTGAGTTCCGGATGCGCGAAATCCTGATCGACGTCCCAGACCCTGACCGCGAATTGAACAAATCGGTTCAGATCGTGTTTGTAGGTGAACTTCATCCAGGCGGGAAAGACCACTGCGAGTCCGGCCCCGTGGGCCACATCGTAGAGTGCCGACAGTTCGTGTTCGATGCGATGAGAAGCCCAGTCCCCGGTGCGGCCCGTGCTGAGCAGGTCGTTGTGAGCCACGGTACTTGCCCACATTATCTCGGCGCGCGCATCGTAGTTTTTCGGCTCGTTCAGTGCGATGGGAACGTTGCGAATGATTGTCTTCAGCGTTGCTTCACAGAGGCGGTCGGTGAGTTCGACGTTGCGGACGTTCGTGAAGTATCGCTCCATGATGTGCGCCATGATGTCGGCAGCACCGCATGCGGTCTGGTAGGGTGGGAGCGTGAAGGTGTATTCAGGATTCATCACTGCAAAGACCGGTTTGATCAGGTCGATGTCGAGCGCAAGCTTGTAGCTGCCCTCTTCATTTGTTATTACCGAGCTTTTGCTCGCTTCGCTTCCTGCCGCCGGAATTGTGAGAACAACGCCTACCGGAAGGGTTTCGACAGGCTGTGCGGCACCGGTGTAGAAGTCCCAGACATCCCCCGCGTAGGGAACGCCGACCGCTATTGCTTTTGCCGAATCGATGACGCTTCCGCCGCCAACTGCGAGGATCGCAGTGATCTTGTTTTCGCGGCAGATCCGGATTCCCTCATTTACCAGGCTCAAGCGTGGATTCGGCTGAACTCCGCCGAGCTCTACGAAGCTCACACCGGATGAGGCAAGTGAAGCTACTACCTTATCGTAAAGACCATTCCTGCGGATGCTCCCGCTGCCGTAGTGCAGGAGCACCTTCCGGGCGACTCGGGCCGTCTCCGGGCCGACTTGCTGTTCGCTCTCCCGACCAAAGACGATGCGGGTGGGCATAGAGAAATTGAAGTTCTCCATGAGAAATACCTCCGTGCGTGTGGTTTGTATCCACTATAGCACGGAGGGACATCAGTAGGGGGGACTATTCTCTCGGCGATCGGCGTGCGTGTCGAATCAGTTGCAGGTCGGAAGGATGCGTCTCACATGGAGACGCATTCGGGGCACCAGCTTTCGGGGATCACCCCAAGGCGCATCAGAAAGCCGTAGATCTTGCAGCCGGCGCAGAAGCCGAATGCCGCCTCGAGAAACGAGAAGAGGAGCAGTATTCCAAGAGCCACGGCAGCGACCGCGTATGCCGATGCGGCGAGCGCGATGAATGCTACTGCCGTCAGTGAGAGGCCGAGCATCGCGGCGAAGCGCTTCGGGGAGAAGAAAACCAGCGCGTCACGTGCGCGGATCAGCGGAAGTACGGCGTATGATCCGACCAGGCGAAGCGGGCTGGCAAGCGGCGTCACGAGCGCGCGGATGCTGAAGTCGAGTGCAAGCGCCAGAGTAATCCAGGGGCTGCGCAATAGCAATGCAAGAAGCGCAACGACAAAGACCTCTGCGGCCACAATCCGGACCACGGTGTTCGATACTTTCAACGGAAAGCGATTTGCTTGTGTGCTCACGTTTGAATCCTCTGTTACTCAAGTTACTCAATGCAGTATTGAGAGTCAAGTATCCAGTGTGAGCATGTTGAGATCGCGGACACGTCTCCCTGTCCGCGATCGGCTCTCAGAACATGTAACCATCGCCTGAAAGTTTGCCGTGTGCTACTTTCAGCTTCCGGTCAATATCGATGCCGTAGGGGCAGTGTTTATTCAGTTTGCTGTAGTCTTTGGCGGGATCAACCTGCACCTTCAAGGCAGCGTACTCTTCGCGCGCCTTCGTGTTCTGGGCGAACCAGAAACGCAGTCGCTCACGAAGTGCATACTGAGCCGTCTCTTCCAGGCGACCCGAATCCATCTGGCGGTCGTATAGCCCTTCAAGCAGGAAGACCTGCTGAGGGTCGAATCCGTTCACGTTGCACTTGTTGCAGAGTCGGCACACGTAGTCGCCAAGCTCGGGAGCTGTGCGGTAGAGGTCCGCCTTCTCGCTGTCGGTCATCGGCGCAAGGCTGTTCGCGATCCGGAAATCGACATCGAGCATCTCCGGCGTATTCATTCCGGCAACTACCGACGCGACGTAGGGCAGGCTGAGAGTATATCTGAGCGCCGCAGGAGCGGAGCGGTAGAGATAGCCGTCGGCAACCGCCTTCATCGCCAGGAGTCCTGTGCCCTGCGTGCGACAGAGCGGCAGCAGCTCCTGCTCGGTTGTCGGGTAGTTGAACCGGTCGAGATAGTTGAAACCGGTCATGAGCACGTCGTATCGATGCTGCTTGAGTGAATAGATCAGCACGTCAGGCCGGCCGTGGCCCGTTATTCCGATAAACCGGATCTTCCCCGCCTTCTGCGCCTGGACCGCGCCTTCCATCGCCCCGCCGGGTCCCAGGATGCGGTCCGCATCCTCGAATGTCTGCACACCATGCATGAACAGGATATCGATTACGTCCGTGCGCAGAAACTTGAGGCTCCGGTCGACGCTTGCGAGATATGCATCTTTTGTCCGCTCGCCGCATTTGGTCGCGAGCACGAAATCCTTCCGCCGGTGACCAATGCCTTCGCCGATCTTCCGTTCGGAGATTCCGTCGCCATAGGAGGCCGCTGTTTCGACGTAATTGCCGCCGCGGTCGAGATAGGTATTCAGCAGATCGGCGGATTCCTTCCGGGGAATCTCGATGAGATGGAACCCTCCGAAACCGAGAACCGAGACTTCCATTCCGGTGTTGCCGAGTGTCCGTTTTGTCATAATTGTCTCCTTCGCGCTGAACGTAGCGTTCTCAGAGTACAACAGGGGGCCGATGGACGCAATAACGATGTGCGAATACGGACGATTATACGATCAGACCGCCATGGAAGTGCAGTTCATATACTGCGGCACCTGAGGCGGAAATCTTCTCGGCACCGGAGAACGCCTCGAGATCGCCTTCCCAGCTGCAGGAGTACTCGAGCACACCCGACCTGAGATAGCGCGGACCACGGTACGGCGCAAACGGCGGTACCTTCAGCAGTGCTTCCTTCAGGAACTCCCCGAAATTCCCCGGCAGGTTCGCTGAGAGCGTGTGGCCATAGTAGTTCATGCCCAGTACCGTCTTCCCCTGCACGCTGACCAGTTCCTGGCCGAGGAACTGGATGCCGCCATAGTATGTGTCCGAGTAGAGGAAGTCCCCGTCACTGAACCGGTACTCGTGTGTTTCGGGTGTTCGCGGTTCAACCACGTTTTTTCCCGATGCGTAGGTATTCTGCTTCGCCTCTACGATAAACCTGATGAGCTCGCGTCGGTTCTCGATCATGGTAGCTCCTTACTTCGGCAGTGATTCACCGCCTGTAGCAATGCGTTGCGACAGGAAAGCAGCGAGGTACCGGGCGGTGTGCGATGCCGGATCATGTGCATCGTCAATTATCTGCTCGGGCGATCCTTCGGCAACAATGGTGCCGCCATTGTCTCCTCCTTCCGGCCCGAGATCAATCACCCAATCCGACTCTGCAACCACGTCCAGATTGTGCTCGATCAGGACGACGGTGTTCCCCGCATCCACAAGGCGATGAAGCACCCTGACGAGTCGTTCGACGTCGGCTATGTGGAGACCAACCGTGGGTTCGTCGAGTACGTAGAGTGTGCGCGGGGCCGAGGGCTTTGCCTTCGCGAGCTCGGTAACAAGTTTGATGCGCTGAGCTTCTCCGCCGCTCAGTGTCGGACTCTGCTGTCCGAGCGAAAGATAGCCGAGGCCAACCTCCCGCAGCAGCGACAACGCGTGATACGCCTGTGGATGAAACTTGAAGAAATCGGCGGCCTCGTCAACGCTCATGGAGAGCACGTCCGAGATACTCTTTCCCTTGAACGTTGCGGAAAGCGTCTCTTCATCGAACCGCCGACCGCCGCACACCTCGCATGGTACCGAAACGTCCGGGAGGAAGCTCATTTCGATCTTCTGCACGCCCTGACCGTCGCAGGCTGTGCACCGGCCGCCTGCAACGTTGAACGAAAAACGGCTCGGCGTGTAGCCGCGCACCTTCGCGTCGGGTGTTTCGGCGTAGAGCTTGCGAATGTGGTCCCATATTCCGATGTAGGTCGCCGGGCAGGAGCGCGGTGTCTTACCGATGGGCGTCTGATCGACTTCGAGCACCCGCTCGATCTGCTCGAAGCCGGATATCGCCGAGCATCCCGAGAGTGCTGCCGCAATCCTGCTTGCGCTCAATGGAGCCGTACGCTTCCGGTTTCCCCGTCCACGGTTCGGTTGTGCGGACAGGATGTTCCTCAGTGTCATCAGCAGAGTGTCCCGCACGAGAGTGCTCTTCCCGCTTCCGCTTACCCCGGTTACGCAGACGAGCGCGCCGAGCGGGATACTCACGTCGATCGAGTGCAGGTTGTGCGTGTGCGCGCCGTGCAGCTTGAGCCACGCGCCTCCGGCGGGTGAAATTGGCCTTCGCGCTGCCATAGGGTGATGATGGGGCGCGGCGAGAAGTCTGCCGGTCACGCTGTCAGGATGGTTCATGATCTCATCGAGGGTACCTGCTGCGAGCAAGTGACCGCCGTGTACTCCGCCGCCCGGTCCCAGGTCGAGGATGTGGTCGGCACTCCGGATCGTCTCCTCATCGTGTTCGACAACTACGACGGTATTTCCCTTCCTTTTCAGCGTATCGAGAGTCGAAAGCAGCATGTCGTTGTCCCTCGAGTGCAGGCCGATAGTCGGTTCATCGAGGATATAGCACACTCCGCGAAGGTTCGAACCAAGCTGCGCGGCGAGCCGGATGCGCTGTGCCTCGCCGCCGCTGAGGCTCGGGGCGGAGCGATCGAGAGTGAGGTAGGGCAGGCCGACCTCGGCGAGGAAGTTCAGGCGGCTCGTGATTTCAGATATGAGGTCTCTGCCGATCTCAGCTTCGCGGCCCTTCAGGTGAAGGGAGTCGAAGTACCGATGCGCGTCCGAGACGGTGCGAGCCGTCATGTCAGCAATCGAGCTCTGTCTGAATCGAACAGAGAGTGCCTCGGGGCGCAGACGCCGGCCGTTGCAGTCCGGGCAGGCGACCTCCCTGCCCTCGTACCAGTCGTTCCACCAGATCTCCTCGCCGGTCTGTTCGGAGTCGAAGCCTGCGAGGAGCATGCCGGTTCCGAAGCAGCGTTCGCACCACCCATGTTTCGTGTTGAACGAGAACAGTCGAGGATCAAGCTCCTCGAAGCTGCGGCCGCAGGAGGGGCATGCGCGCACGGTCGAGAATACTTCGTTTGCGTCCGGGGCATCCGCCGGAAGGATGTGCACCACCCCTTTCCCGAGCTCGATTGCACGGTCAAGCGCCTGTCGCAGCTGCGTTGTCGCTCGTGGCGTCACTTCGATTGTCTCGACCGGCGCCTGAATTGAATGCTCGCGGTAGCGGTTCAGGCGTGGCCAGGCCGCGGTGCTCGTATCGACGCCGTCCACGCGGAGAGAGCCGAAGCCTTTGCCCGCGGCCCACGCGGCGAGATCGGTATAGTATCCCTTTCGCGCGGTGATAAGCGGAGCGAGCACGGTGATTGTCCGGTTGCGATAGGTTTTCATGACGCGCGCGGCTATCGATTCGGCAGATTGCGGCTCTATCGCCACCTGGCAGTCAGGACAGTACTGGGTGCCGAGCTTCACGAAGAGCAGTCGCAGAAAGTGATAGATTTCAGTGACGGTGGCCACAGTGCTCTTTCTTCCGCCACGGCTCGTGCGCTGCTCGATGGCTACCGTCGGCGGAAGGCCCGTGACTGAATCCACATCGGCACGGGAGGCTGGTTGCACGAACTGGCGCGCATACGCGTTGAGTGATTCGAGGTAACGGCGCTGTCCTTCGGCAAACAGGATGTCAAATGCCACGGTGCTCTTGCCGCTTCCGCTTACCCCGGTGATTACCGTGAGCTTGTTCAGCGGCACGGTTACGTCGATGTGCTTCAGATTGTGCTCGCGGGCGTTTCGTATGACGATGGCGGCAGGCGCGTCAGGCACCTTTCCGCGATGAGCAGCCTTCTCCGCAATCCCGGTTCCCGCAAGTCCGAGTGAACCCGGCGTGCCGTCGCTATGGAAGTAGCGGGCAAGTGCGCGGCCTGTGTGGCTCTCCGCAACGTGGAGCACCGATTCGGGTGTGCCTTCGCACACGAGCCTTCCGCCCGCATCGCCGCCTTCCGGCCCGAGATCGATGAGCCAGTCGGAAGCAGCTATGACGTCGAGATTGTGTTCGATGACAAGAAGCGAGTGGCCCGCTGCAAGCAACCGCCTGAGCGCGGTGAGCAGCACGGCGATATCGTCGAAGTGCAATCCGGTGGTCGGCTCGTCGAGCAGAAAGAGCATCCGGCCCGTGCCGGGGGCCCATGCCTCGTCTTCCGCGACCCCGGCAAGATAACCTGCAAGCTTCAGCCGTTGCGCCTCGCCTCCGCTCAGCGTCGGAACCGGCTGGCCGAGCGTGAGATAACCAAGCCCCACATCCTGGAGCGGCTTCAGGCGTCGCAGAATCTCCGGAATCGGCGCGAAAAAGTCACACGCTTCGGTGACGGTCATGTCGAGCACATCGGCAATGGAGACCCGCCGACCGTCGGTTCGGCCGGGGCGTGTAATCTTTACCTCCAGCACCTCGGACCGGTACCGTCTTCCGTCGCAGTCCGGGCAACGTATATAGACGTCGCTCAGGAACTGCATTTCGACGTGCTCGAAACCGTTTCCTCCGCAGGTAGGGCAGCGGCCCTTACCCGAATTGAAGCTGAAAGTCCCCGGTGTGTATCCCCGTTCGCGGGATACCGGGTCGGATACGAACACTTTGCGCACTGCATCGAATGCCCCGACGTAGCTTGCCGGGTTCGATCGTGTCGTCTTTCCTATCGGCGACTGATCGACCAGAATCACCTCGTCGATCTGATCGACTCCTTCTATTGCGCGATGTGCGCCCGGTTGTTCGACCGGCAGGTTTTTCAGGCGACGGAAGCCGGGATAGAGTATGTTCTCGATGAGAGTCGACTTTCCGGAACCGCTCACGCCGGTCACCGTGACAAATCGGTTGAGCGGTATCCGGACATCGATATTCTTCAGGTTGTGCTCGGCGGCTCCCCGCACGACGATTGCAGCTTCCGGTTTCGCAGTCGGCACCTCCGAACCCGGTACGCTGAACCCCGCGGCTGCGCCTGCAACCGTCCGCTCGCCGCGCAGATAGCTGCCGGTAAGTGACTCATTCGATGAGAGAAGCGCCGGTATGTCGCCGGCAAATACGATGGTTCCTCCGTGTTCTCCGGGGCCGGGGCCCATATCGATGAGAAAATCGGCAGCGCGGATGAGCTCCGGATCATGTTCGACCACGAGCAGCGTATTCCCGGCGTCCCGCAGCCGCTCGAGCACGCCGATAAGTCTCCCGATGTCGCGCGAGTGCAGCCCGATGCTCGGCTCATCGAGCACGAACAGCGTATTCACCAGCGATGTGCCGAGCGCGGTGGTCAGGTTGATGCGCTGAACTTCGCCCCCGCTCAGGGTTCGTGACTGACGGTCGAGCGTCAGGTAACCGAGGCCCACGTCTACGAGATAGTTCAGCCGTGAGCGGATCTCGTGCAGCACCATGTCGGCTGCGTCACCGACTCCGGCGGGAACCGAAACGGTTTGGATAAACGGGAGGAGCAGATCGATCGGCAGCTGCGTGAGCTCCTGCATGTTCAGGTTCAGTTCGCCCGAGCGAATTCTCCACAGGAGCGAATCCGGCTTCAGGCGAGCCCCGTTGCAGCTTTCGCATAGCTGGTACGCACGATATTTCGAGAGAAGCACGCGGATGTGCATCTTGTAGCTGCGCGATTCGAGCCAGTTAAAAAACCGTCTGACGCCGTACCATTTCCCATCGTCCCATTCACCCACACCATCTATGACCCAACGCTTGTGGCTCTCGGTGAGATCGCACCATGGGACGTCGAGCGGTACGCGATTACGGCGCGCAAAGCGCTCGAGATCGTCCTGGGATTCGTGATAGCTCTTGCTCTGCCACGGCTTGATCGCCCCGTCCGCAAGCGTTTTTGACACATCGGGAATGACCAGACCGTAGTCTATAGAGATAACGCGACCGAAGCCCCTGCAGGTTTCGCACGCGCCGATGGGCGAATTGAACGAAAAGGTGTTCGGCACCGGCTCGCGGTAATGAATGTCGCAGTCGGGGCAGTGCAGGCCTTCGGAGAATTTGAGCGATTTGGCCACTGTCCGTCTGTCGCTTCCGAGGAGGTGAATCCCGATATGTCCCTTGCCGAAGTGGAATGCCGCCTCGAGGTTTTCAAGTGCCCGGTCACGCGAATCGGTATCAAGCAGCATGCGATCCTGGATTACTTCAAGCCGATCCTCACTCTCGGCAAAGTAGCGTTGATATCCCTGCGCAGCGAGGACAGCTTTTATCTCCTCTGCGGTGAAATTGCGCGGTATCGAGATTGAAAAGGTGATGATGATACCGCGCGCTTCGCCTGAACCCGATGCAGCGGCTACAACCGCCCGCAGCACCGACTGCGGTGTGTCCCGCTCGACGAGGCGGCCGCAATTGCGGCAGTACAGTTGCGCACATCGCGCGAAGAGCAGCTTCAGGTGATCGTTCAGCTCCGTCATTGTTCCGACCGTGGAGCGTGAAGTGCGTACCGGGTTTGTCTGATCAATCGCAATTGCGGGCGGTATGCCGTCTATCCGGTCGACCTTGGGCTTGTCCATCCGGTCCAGGAACTGCCTCGTGTAGGCGGAAAAGGTTTCGACGTAGCGCCTCTGCCCTTCGGAGTAGATTGTATCGAATGCGAGCGAGGACTTGCCCGAGCCGCTCACGCCGGTCACCACGGTGAGCCGATTCAGCGGTATCCTTATCGACACATTCTTCAGGTTGTTCTGACGGGCGCCTTCTACGGTGATGTACTGGTCTGCCATGGGTGGATTCTAAGGTAAACAATGCGGAAGGAGAGAGCAAGATGGCGACCGAATGCCGTATCGCTTCACCCGTTGCGCCGCCGCACCCGCTCGTTTGCCGAAGGGATCGCGTCCACGGCGTTGTATACCGCGAGGAACTCAAGCATGTGTTCGGGGAGTTCCGCTGTCAGCACGACGCTCTTGCGGCCGTCAGGGAAGCGCAGCCTGAACGCGCAGAGCATGAGGTTTTTCACCCCGTGAGTACGCCGAAGCTCTCGATTGAGCGCAAAATCGCCGTGCAGATCGTCGCCGACCACCGGCCGTCCGCTCTGTGCCAGATGGATCCTTATCTGGTGCATCCGCCCCGTTCCGAGCGTGATCTCGAGCAGGCTGAACTTGCCGATGCTGCGCAGCACACGGTAACGGGTGAGCGCGCTGCGTTCAACTCCTTTCACCGTTACCGCCTCATCGATCTGTCCGGTTGGCCTGCCGAAGCGCCCCGCGCAGATCGCGAGGTAGCTCTTTTCGACCTCAGGTCCGTTCATCTGTTTGGAAAAGGTACCGGCCGCTTCGTGATTCCGTGCGAGCACCAGCAGACCGTCGGTGTCCCGGTCAAGACGATGGACAAGGTAGGGGCGTAATCCGAGCTGCTGCTCGACCACCTCCACCACGGAACTCTTTATTCCCGCACCCGGTTGCGAAGCGAGACCCGCGGGTTTCTGCACGACAATGAGCCGCTCACTCTGATAAAGGACCGGCACGGTTGTTCGGGAGGATTTGCGCACGTTATCCAACAGTCACCTCGGCCTGGAGGTGAACCGGAGTCTTCATCGAGTTCGAGACGAGGCAGTATTTTTCTGCCCGCTCGAGCAGTCTCAGGGCGCGTTCCTGCTTTGTCTCGTCGACAATCGCAAGCTGCACTTTGATTCTGATTTCGGTCACGCGGTAACCTTCCTCGGTCTTTGCCACCGTGCCTTCGGCTTCCGATTTGTAGGATCGGAACTCGAGCTTCGAGTTTTCGGCTATCGCCAGAAAAGTCGCCATCAGGCACGACTCCGCGGACGCGACGAACAGCGTCTCAGGCGACCAGTATCCCTCGTGTCCACCGGGAAATTGCGGCGGTGTCGCGAATTCCATCGTCGGAAGACCCGGCGAGGAGAGCGATCCTTTGCGTTCAGATGTCCAGCCTACCGAAGTTCGGTAGATGTGTGCGTCGTCCATTGGTTCCTCCAGGGTAAATCAGGTTCGTATCATACACCGTTCGGGAATACAGACTGAAGCAGTCCGCCCGAACGAGATGAGGGCGGGATGCCTGTTTACACAGGTGACCGCTCCCGATACACTGAAAGACAATACTACCAATTCATCATTGCGTTCCACACATACTCGATCGATCAGGGAGAGCCGCGGGATGAGAGTATACGCGCTCCGTGCTGCGGTGCTTGCCGTACTTGCATTCGCGTCCTGCTCAGGTGAAGGACGTGTCGCAACCACGCCTCCTTCCGGGCGTGATCAGGCAGGCGTGACAGTCGAAATTATCATCAAAACCGGACCAAAGTGGTCCCACACCTATCGTGTTGCCGGTCTTCCGCCGGCCGAACGGACCGGCACCGGAGTATTCTCGGCTGAGAGTGCCGGGACAATCTACATGGGGACTACCTATATAACCGAGAAGTTCGGCGCCCAGGGATCTGATCCTGCGGCGACTGTGCCCGAAGAGACCGTACGAATCGAAGCGGTTCCCGTCTGGTTTCGTCATTCCACCGGGCCGGAAGCCGTATTCAACACAGGTCCCGAGAACCGGGAGTTTCGCATTCACGCGACTCTTCCGGCCTCCCGGCCGATGGTTCGGGTAAATCTCGAAGTGGGAATTCCGTACGTCGGCCGTGGCGGCTCACCGGGCTCGGGTACCGCAGCCACTTTTCGACCCGCTATAACGTTCACCGGACTCGTCGACGGAACTGAACCGGGCAGCTACCCTCTTCGACCCGCCGCGAATGCCCAATCGCCCAAAGGAGACTCGGCGGTGTACGGCGACGGTGTGCAGGCCCAATCGGTGGTCAATCTCATCGAATCCTGTGTGGTAGTTGTACCGTGATGTGGAAGGTACCGCGCCGGATTGACCGTTGGCGGCAAGCGCGGTAGAGTCAAAGCAGGTAGTTCCCCAAATGCAACATCGATTCGAAGCCGTCTTCATGTTTCTCCACGATATTGGCAGATCTGTAGACCTTGCCCAAACACGAAGGATAATTCCCGCCTCTGAGGATGCCCGGATTCTCTCGAGTCGTGACACTCCCGCCTCCCTCTCTATTCCGGAGCCGTTGCACCTGGATATTGCGGCAATCGAGTTTCCCGACGCAAAGCCGTTCGAGCAGATCAGTCTCAGCGCAAAAATCTACGAGGATGGCGTGATATCGATGATCGTGCGTGTCCGTACCCGCATCGAACTTACTGAGATACACACCATCCGCGGACTTCAGTTTCCCGTGGGCGAGGGCGAACGCACCACAATAGGCCGCTGGTCAAACGATCAGTTTCAGATGCTGCTTGCGCGGATTCTGCCCTCAGTTGAGGTTGGTGAATACGGCTCGGTGGCAGATCAGCAGGAGAGATACGCGGCATTCTGCCTGATCGATACAATCCGGAACCCGGCGCGTTTCGTCGATTCCCACGCTCAGTACCTGTCGACCTTTCTCCTCGGGGAAAATCCAGAAATCGAGCTTCATGAATCGCAGGTCAGGACAACGCTCGATCACAGGTTTTCGTTCAAGAAGAACGACATGATTATCCTCGATCTGGATCGTTGTTTCATCATCGACCCTGATCGGGACTACGAGGATATTCTGCTGATCCTTGAGCTTGCCAACTACCAGCTGCTCGAACTGCGCACCCTCGATCGGCTGCTCGATCGCTGGCTGGACCTTGCCGAAGATGATATCCGGCGCGTCTACCTGAAGCGGAGTCACCGGCTGCGGTCCCTGTCGCGGAAGCTGGGGAGCCTGCTGCCGCTCAGACTGGATGCACTCTTTGTGCTGGAAAACCTCGAAAACACTGCCAAGATAATCGGCGACTACTACCTTGGGCAGGTGTACGAGCACGTCTGCACGCTCATGGGGACCGGCTCGTGGGAGCGGAGCGTGCACCGCAGGCTCGAGGCGCTGCAGGAGATCTACTCGATGGCGAAGGTCGATGTGAATGAGCGCCTGCTTCTCATCATGGAGATCCTCGTCGTGCTTCTGATCGGCTTCGAGCTTGCGGCGTTGATGTTTCCGGTCCTTCTCCGGTAGCCGTTCAGCGTCACCTCGTCAGGTGACGATACTTGATCCGGTGCGGAATGAGTTCGCTCACGCCGAGCCGTTCCTTCAGATTCTCTTCATATTCGGAATAGTTGCCCTCGAACCAAACTACCTTGCTGTCACCTTCGAACGCGAGTATGTGCGTTGCAATTCGGTCGAGAAACCAGCGGTCGTGACTGATGACCACTGCGCAACCGGCAAAGTTCTCGAGCGCCTCTTCAAGTGCACGCATGGTATTCACATCCAGATCATTTGTCGGCTCGTCGAGCAGCAGCACGTTCGCTCCCTCTTTGAGCATGAGCGCGAGCTGGACGCGGTTGCGTTCACCGCCTGAAAGCTGGCCGACTTTCTTCTGCTGGTCGGTACCGTTCAGATTGAACTGCGAAACGTATGCGCGCGAATTGATATCACGGTTGCCCAGGCGAATCATGTCCCTGCCGTCGGAAATGAGCTGCCAGACAGTTTTGTCCGGATCGAGAATGTCGCGGCTCTGGTTCACGTAGGCGAGTTTTACCGTCTCCCCGACCCTGATCGAACCGGTGTCCGGTTTCTCCTCACCGACGATCATGCGAAACAGCGTCGTCTTGCCGGCGCCGTTCGGGCCGACAACGCCGATGATTCCTCCCGGCGGCAATGCGAAGTTCAGTTCATCGACAAGGATATTGTCACCGTACGCCTTGCGGACACCTTCGGATTCGATGACGATATTGCCCAGACGCGGACCGGCTGGAATGAACAGCTCGAGATCCCGCTGGCGCTTCTCCTGCTCCTGGTTGAGCAGGCTTTCGTAGCTGGTAATTCGGGCCCGGGCCTTGGCGTGTCGACCCTTCGGCGACATGTGAATCCAGTCGAGCTCGCGCTGAAGAGTTTTCTGCCGCTCGGTCTCCTTCTTCTCCTCAATCCGCAGTCTGTCCTCCTTCTGGCTGAGCCAGGAGGAGTAATTCCCCTTCCAGGGGATTCCTTCGCCGCGGTCAAGCTCCAGGATCCACCCGGCGACATTGTCCAGGAAGTAGCGATCGTGGGTGACAGCGATTACCGTGCCTTCGTACTGCTGCAGATGGTGCTCGAGCCAGGCGATGGTCTCCGCATCAAGATGGTTTGTCGGCTCATCGAGCAGGAGGATGTCCGGCTTCTGCAGGAGGAGTCTGCACAGCGCGACTCGGCGCCGCTCTCCGCCGGATATCACCTTAACCGATGCGTCAGGCGGCGGGCAGCGCAGTGCGTCCATCGCCATGTCCAGCCGTGAATCAAGGTCCCAGGCTCCCGCGGCGTCAAGCTGCTCCTGCACCTTTCCCTGACGCTCGAGAAGCGCGTTCATCTGATCATCATCCATCGGATCGGCGAACTTCTCGTTGATCTTGTCGAACTCGTTCAGCAGGTCTTTCACCGGCTTCACGCCCTCCTCGACAACCTCGCGAACGCTCTTCTCTGAGTCGACGAGAGGCTCCTGCTCGAGGTAGCCGATGGTGAATCCGGCGCTCTTTGTAATTTCGCCGTTGTAATCCGTGTCGACGCCCGCCATGATCTTCAGCAGCGTGCTTTTTCCCGAGCCGTTCAGTCCGAGGACTCCGATCTTGGCTCCGTAAAAGTAGGAAAGCGATATGTCCTTGATGATCTGCTTCTGGCCGAAGTTCCGGCTCACGCCGATCATTGAATAGATAATTTTGTTTGGTTCTGTTGCAGCCATGAGACGCTGATTCTCCTGTCCGGGGATTGCAGGTTCGCCCTGCCGGCGACGGCTTCGCCGCCCG
>DATKUC010000142.1:0-10244 GCA_035530835.1 Spirochaetia bacterium | reverse complement strand
GGAAGCGGTAATTCAGGTGGCGGAACGAATCGAGGCGAACCACGGACTCATAGCGCGTCTGTGCTCGATGTCTGAGCTGCAGCTGAATGCATTCTGGCCCCTTATCGCGTACACCGCCTGGGAGTCACTCACCCTTGCACGAAACGGTGCCGCGGCACTTGGCCGCTACACGACCGAACTTCGGGTGAATGCCGACCGCTGCGCGCGCAATCTCGACGCAAGTTACGCGAAAGTCGTGGCGTTGCTGCCGCTGTTCGGATATCCGGCATGCGAGCGTTTTGTCGCCGCGGCACGCGAGCAGGGTGTGACGCTTGACGATTATCTTGTCAATACGGGAACCGTTTCAGCAGCGGAGCTTGATGAACTCTGCTCGCGCGAAAGTCTGAATCAGCTGGGATACGACGAAGAACTCTATGCACGTATTCGCAGCACCCACGCATCCGCGGTGCGGACGTGAACTCAAGGGGAGGCAGCATCGTGAACAGTACACCGGCGGCAAACCGTCCGCACATCGTTCTTGCCGGCAAGTGCAACGCGGGAAAGTCATCGCTCATCAACAGCCTGACCGGCCGCAACCTCGCCATCGTCTCGGATACAAAGGGAACCACCACGGACCCGGTATCGAAGAGCATGGAACTGTTGCCGTTCGGACCGGTGGTCTTTGTCGATACTGCCGGTCTCGACGATCGGGGCGAGCTCGGCGCAAAGCGCACGGCTTCCGCGGCCGCCGCAATCTCAACGGCTGATCTCGTGGTCTACGTGGTCAACGGAAGTGAGGTCGATGCTGAGGATCTCGCTTTTGTTCGGCATCACCGTGAGCGCGCGCTTCAGCCGAACGGTGCAGACCTCGTGGTCGCCGCAACGTTCGCGGAGCAGGATGATGCGGTCCCCGTGTCTGCCATGATCGATGAGCTTGCGCGGCTCGGTGTCGGAGTCTACCCGGTTTCAAATGTCAGCCAGGCGGGAGTCCCCGCGCTCAAGGAGGCGATCATCGGGAAGCTCACTTCGCGCCGCGCAACCGAGCCAACACTTCTGCAGCACATGGTGAAAGAGTTCCAGCTGATAATGCTCATCGTGCCGATCGATCTCGAGGCCCCGGCGGGAAGGCTCATTCTCCCCCAGGTGCAGACTATTCGGGAGATCCTCGACAGCGATGCGGCAACAATCGTTGTCAAGGAGCGTGAGGTCGACTGGGTGCTGTCCCAGCTGAAGCGGGCGCCCGATCTGGCAATTACCGATTCCCAGGTCGTGCTGAAAGCGTGCGGATCGGTACCCGAATCGATTCCATTGACCACATTTTCGATTCTCTTCTCGCGATTCAAGGGAGACCTTGCAACGTTCGTCCGGGGAGTGCGCGCGATTGATACGCTCCGTAACGCAGATCGCGTACTCCTTACCGAGTCCTGCGCGCATCACGCGCACTGCGACGACATCGCGCGCGTGAAAATACCGCGCTGGCTGAGGCAGTACACCGGCAAGGAACTCGATATCACGGTAACCAGCGGTGCCTTTCCCGAGGATATTGCATCCTACAGTCTGATCATCCACTGCGGAGGCTGCATGGCGACCCGCGCCACCATGCATGCCCGGCTCGACGAGGCGACGTCGTTCGGCATTCCGGTTACGAACTACGGAGTGGCGATCTCCTACCTCCAGGGTGTACTCGACCGGGTGCTCAAACCGTTTGCAGCCGAGCTTGATCTCTCGGCTCCTGCACCGGCACCGACGCCAGCGCCGGCACTTGCGCGTTAGCTTCCCGCGGGTTGTCGCACCTTGCTGCTGATGAGGGCAGTCCCGCTCAACACGAGGGCCGCGCCCAGGTAAGCTGCGGGTCGGATCGTCTCGCCCAGGAAGAGGAAACCCCAGAGAAACGCGAATACCGGCACGAGAAGTGTTACCGAAAGTGCGAAGGTCACGCCCACCGTTGCGATCAGCCGGAAATAGATGAGATAGGCGAATGCGCTGCACAGAAGCGAGAACGAGATGGCGAGGAGCCAGATCGGAACCGGAACGACCGCGACCGGCGGGGGATTGAACACCGCGAGCGGGATGAGCGCGATTCCCGCAAAGAGCAGGCTGACCGCGGTCATTGCCCGGGCGGAGATTCCCGGCGACCATCTCCTGACGTAGACGCCCGAGAGTCCGTAACAGAGCGTCGCGAGCGCGCATGCGGCGACCGGTAGCGCCTCGGCGGTAATCGTGCGATCAGCCCCGCCAAAAAGGGCTATGATCACGACGCCTCCGATTCCGGTCGCGACACCGGACACTTTCTTCACGGTGAGTGGCTCCTGAAGCAGCATTGCCGCGAAGAGAGTACCCCAGAGCGGCGTCAGCGCGTTCACTATCGACGAGACTGAGGCGGCGACGTGGAGTGCCGCCCATGAGAAGAGCAGAAACGGAATTGCGGAATTCAGCAGTCCCACTATCAGGTAGTGGCGAAAGTTTCTGCGCCAGTCGAGCTTCACCCGGAGGGCGGCGAACAGCGCAACGAGCACAGCGCCTGATACCAGTGTTCTGACGGTTGCCGTCATGACCGGGCCGAGCACCGGCGCAAGTACGCGCATGAATACGAACGATCCGCCCCAGATTGCAGCAAGCAGCGCGAGCAGAAGCAGGTCTCCGATCTTCATACGACCCTCCCGGTAAGTGGTTTCGGTTCCGAACGTTGTGGAGCCTCAGTCTCGAGCAACCTGAGCTTACGCCATACGCCCCCGCCGTAGCCGCAGATGCTCCCGTCGTTGCCGATGACGCGGTGGCACGGAACGAGGACGGCGATCCGGTTCCTGCCGTTTGCGTTGCCGACTGCACGATGAGCGTGCGGCGTTCCGATATCGCGCGCCAGCTCGGCGTAGGAACAGGTTTCTCCATAGGGTATGCGCAGCAGCGCGTCCCAGACCTTCTGCTGAAAATCGGTACCGTGGTATGAAATCGGCAGATCGAACTGCCTGCGCTCTCCGGCAAAGTACTCCGAAAGCTGCGCTCGAAGCGGTACAAAGAGTTCACTCTCTGCGGCGAGTGGCGCAATGCCGAGCGTCCGGCAGAGCGAGCCAAGCTGAGCAGCTACCCGTTCGGGCTCGTTGAACTCGAGAAGGCAGATCGAATCCTCGGTTGCACCGGCCACCATCTGCCCGAGCGGCGTCTGGATCCAGGTGAGCCTGATGTAATCTCTGCGGGCTGCCGCACCCGGTGGAGAACCTGCAGCCTTCGTGAATGCGTCCCGGAAGCCTGAATGGGACTCCCATCCTGAATCAAACACCGCGTCGTCGATTCGCTTGCCTCCCTTCAGCCCGGCGAATGCGTGCGCAACCCGAGCTGAACGGCAATATGCCTGAAATGTCATTCCGTATGCCTTCCTGAATGCGCGCCGCGCAACGATAGGGTTTACGCCCTCGCTGGCGAGCTCCGAATCGGTCAATCGTTCGCCTGACTCTGCTCGACTGGCAAGCTCCGCAACCCAGTCCGGTACCGCAGCGACTGCCTCATCCGGCTTGCAGCGCAGGCAGGCTCTGAATCCCTCGTGAACCGCGTCGGCCGCATCCGCGAAGAACCTGACGTTCTCCGGTTTCGGTTTTCGCGCTGAACAGGATGGTCGGCAGTAGATGCCGGTCGTCGTCACGGCAGCAAAGAATAATCCGTCGTAGGATGCGTCACGCTCCATGAACGCACGAAGCATATCGGTACTGGTCAGTACTGTCTCATTCGCTTTCATGCTGGTAGGGTACGACGTTTTTGAACGTCGCGCCACCGGAAAATGATACGCGAACTCCGTGTCGCCGCAGGCCGCTTGACCGGCAGCCTGCCGTCCGGTTTACCATGCGCAGATCCCTCGGCGAAATGAAGGAGGAGTTGTGCGGACGGACTATCGCGGGAGAGTGATCGACGCTGTCAGGCAGATGCCGCCGACGTTCTGGCTTTTGTGGGCGGGCACGCTCGTGAACCGGCTTGGCGGATTCGTCGTGCCCTTCCTTGCACTCTATCTCACCTCCGAACGGGGTATTCCCGTGGTAGAGGCAACTGCTGTCATCTCACTCTTCGGTGCGGGATCCTTCATCGGCAGAATCATCGGTGGCGACATTTCCGATCGTTTCGGACGGCGTCCGGTGATGATTCTCAGCTTTTTCACTACTCCGGTAATCGTGCTCATCGTCGGATTTGCCCGTGCGATTCCGTTGCTCGCCGTATCGACCTTTCTGCTCGGATTCTTCACCGACATGTACCGCCCTGCGGTGAGTGCGGCAGTTGCCGATCTGTTGCCTCCGGCCCTCCGGGTCCGTGCGTTCAGTTATCTCTACTGGGCGATCAATTTTGGCGCGGCTGTTGCGCCGGCGCTCGGAGGATTTCTCGCGCACGCGGGTTATCTTCCGCTGTTTGTCGCGGATGCTGCAACCACGCTGGTCTTCGGCTTCATCGTGCTCTTTCGCCTTCGGGAGACCCTGTCTGCCCCCGCCCGTCGCACGCATACCGGTCAGACTCCGCGGCGGCGCCGGGCACCTGTTCTGCTCTGGGATCCCTTCCTGCTCATTTTCTCAGCACTTACCTTTCTCTTTGGCGTTGTCTACGTGCAAAGTTTTTCGACTCTCCCGGTCGCAATGGGCATGGATGGTATCAGCCCTTCAAGCTACGGACTGGCGATCTCGGTAAACGGTCTGTTCATTGTGCTGTTCGGCATACTGATCGGCCGTCGAGTCGAACATGGTCGAAGATTTCGGGCGCTGGCGGGCGCGAACCTCCTGCTTGGCGCGGGTTTCGGGATCACGGTCTTTGCACATGCACTGCCGATCTACGTGGTAAGCGTTGCGGTCTGGACCTTCGGTGAGATCATCAATGCAGCGGTAGCGCCGTCGGTGGTTTCCGATCTTGCGCTGCCTGACACGCAGGGCCTCTACCAGGGAGCGTACGGCGCGGCGTGGGGACTCGCGTTCTTTGTTGGACCGATCGTCGGAGGGTGGCTGCTCGGCAGTGCGGGCCAGTCCGCTCTCTGGTTTGCCTGTTTCGCAGCGGGAATCGTCACCGCCGTCGGATTCCTCCTCCTGTCGCGGCCCATGGAAGGCGCAATCAAGCGTCGAACGGCAGCCTGAAAAGCGGAACACCCTCACCATATTCTCACTCTCCTCTCACGATATCGTGACGGAACACGCACACTGTTCATGCGTAATCCATAGAGGAGGGAATATGAACAGTGTGAAGAGACTGGTGCTCGCAGCGGCGATCCTGGCCGGAGCGTCTGCCCTCGCCTTCGCAGGCGGATCAAAGGAGGCGGCGACTCCCGCGGCAACCGGCGCAGCGATGACTGCGGCACCCACCGGAATGGACGCGCTCATTGCGGCCGCAAAGAAAGAGGGACAGCTGACGGTTATTGCCCTGCCGCACGACTGGGTAAATTACGGTGAGATGATCAGCACATTCGAAAAGAAGTACGGGATCAGAATCAACGAGCTGAACCCCGACGGCAGCTCCGGCGAGGAACTTCAGTCAATCAAAGCGAACGAGGGAAACAAGGGACCGCAGGCACCGGACGTCATCGATGTAGGTCTCGCGTTCGGACCGCAGGCGAAGGCGGCCGGACTTCTCGCCCCCTACAAGGTGTCCACCTGGAACACCATACCCGACTCGGTCAAGGATGCTGACGGCTACTGGTACGGTGATTACTATGGCGTCCTTGCATTCGAAGTGAACACTTCAGTCGTCAAGAACGTGCCCAAGGACTGGTCGGATCTGCTGAAACCTGAGTACAAGGGTAAGATCGCCCTCGCAGGCGATCCGCGCACTGCGACCCAGGCGATCCTGACCGTTGCCGCGGCAGCGCTTGCAAACGGCGGAAGCTTCGACAACGCCGCGCCCGGACTGCAATTCTTCAACAAGCTGAACCGTGAAGGCAACTTCGTGCCGGTTATCGCGGTTCCCGGAACAATCGCCTCCGGTGAGACTCCGATCACCATCCGATGGGACTACAACGCGCTGGCGAACCGTGACAAGACAGCCGGAAACCCGCCGATCGACGTCGTGGTTCCGCAGTCCGGTGTTCTTGCCGGTGTCTACGTGCAGGGCATCAGCGCATACGCCCCGCACCCGAACGCCGCAAAACTGTGGGAGGAGTTCCTCTACTCGGACGAAGGGCAGCTCATCTGGCTGAAGGGCTACGGACATCCGGCACGCTTCAACGATCTTGCGAGCCGGAAGCTGATTCCCGCCGAACTTGCCGCGAAGCTTCCGCCGGCCGAGGCGTACGCAAAGGCCGTGTTCCCCACACTCGCACAGGAAGAGGCGGCACAGAAGTACATTGTCGCGAACTGGGACAGTGTCGTGAACGTGAACGTCGCAAAGCAGTAGACCCGGTAATTCATGAAGAATCCGATTAACGGGAGGGCGGCAAAGCCGCTCTCCTCGTTCGCATATCTGGGCGTTCTGCCGTTTCTGCTCTTCGCACTCGCGTTTATGCTGCTACCCTCGGGCGCACTGCTCTTCGGCGCGTTTCAGGATGCACACGGCAGACTCACATTTGCGAATATTGCCGCACTTTTTGACCCGAGTATCCTGAACTCATACGCCATATCGATCCAGGTCAGTGCCGCGACCTCAGTTGGCGGCGTCGTCGCGGGGTTCCTGCTCGCTCACGCAATTACGATGGGGCGGCTGCCGAAGGCAGTACGGAGTTTCGTCGTGACCTTCTCCGGTGTGGCTTCGAACTTTGCCGGCGTTCCCCTGGCGTTTGCGTTCATTTCGACCTTCGGGCGGGTCGGCATGGTCACCTTCATTCTCAAGCAGCTGTTTGGAATCAGCCTCTACGACGGCGGGTTCAACCTCTACAGCTTCTGGGGACTGACGATCACCTACATCTATTTCCAGATTCCACTCATGGTGCTCATCATCTCACCGACTCTCGACGGGATGAGGCGCGAATGGCGTGAAGCCGCGGAGAATCTCGGCGCAGGGGCGTTCACGTACTGGCTGCGGGTCGGCTTCCCGATTCTCCTCCCTTCGCTGCTCTCCTCGCTGGTGCTGCTGTTCGGAAACGCGTTCGGCGCATACGCGACTGCATACGCGCTGACCGGCGGACTCATCAATCTCGTGCCGATCCTGATCGGTGCGCAGATTCGGGGAAACGTGCTCTACAACCCGAATCTCGGGTATGCGCTCGCGCTCGGCATGGTGGTCGTGATGGCTGTTGCGCTCGCCGCCTATGTGGCAATGCAGCGACTCACCGCGAGGTGGCTGAAGTGAGACAGCGAAAGTTCTGGTCGTGGCTCTGGTTAGCTCTCGCGTTCACCTACTTCCTCATGCCGCTTGTCGCG
This sequence comes from Spirochaetia bacterium, assembly GCA_035530835.1. Classification (GTDB taxonomy): domain Bacteria; phylum Spirochaetota; class Spirochaetia; order DSM-27196; family DATKUC01; genus DATKUC01. Next base: position 2,952 of record DATKUC010000142.1, on the reverse strand, counting down.
ACGTTTCTGTTCTCACTTCGGGGGAAGAAGGGAGTGCTCAGTTTTCTCGCCTATCGCCGCGTGTTCGACGATCCGCAGTTTCTGTCAACATTCGGCTTCTCCCTTGAGATGGCGATCCTGACGGTTGCGGCAGGCTTCCTGCTGATGGTCCCGACAACGATCTGGATCGAGCTGAAGGCGCCAAAGCTGCGACCGCTCATCGAGGCGCTCTCCTATCTGCCGTTCGTCATCCCTCCCATCGTGCTGGTATTCGGACTGATTAGGATGTACAGCCGGCCGCCGTTCGCACTCGTCTCGACTCCCGCGCTGCTGGTGGCGGGCTACATCGTCATTTCGTTCCCCTACATGTACCGTTCGATCTCGGCAGGACTCCAGGTCATTCACCTGAAGATCCTCATGGAGGCAGCGCAGAGTCTCGGCGCCTCGTGGACATCCGCGGTTCTCCGGATAGTGCTTCCGAACATCCGCTCCGCGCTTCTGTCCGCGGCGCTGCTCACCTTTGCAATCGTTATTGGCGAACTCACCCTCGCGGTCATGCTCGCGTGGCCCGCGTTCGGCCCCTACATGGCGCTCGTCGGCCGGGACCGCGCCTACGAGCCCGCCGCACTCGCAATTCTCAGCTTCCTGCTCACCTGGCTGAGCGTTGCGGTCATGCACGCAGTGACCCGCGGCGGCGAACGGTCTGACTCCGGCGCGGGTGCAGTGCATTGAGCCGGGACATCACGGAGGACAAATATGGCATTTCTTGAACTTGAACACATCGAGAAGGACTTCGGTGCCGCGCCGGTCGTCAGCGATCTCTCTCTCGAAGTACAGGAGGGGGAGTTCGTCGCCTTCCTCGGCGGCTCCGGCTGCGGGAAGACAACGACGCTGCGGATGATAGCCGGTTTCGAAGTCCCCACTCGCGGCCGTATTCGCATCGACGGTCAGGACGTGGTGAACGTTGCGGCGCGGCACCGGAACATCGGAATGGTGTTCCAGAACTACGCGCTCTTTCCGAACATGACCGCATTCCAGAACATTGCGTTCGGTCTGTCGATCGCCTCAATGGCAAAGGCGGACATCAGGACACGCGTGCAGGAGATGCTCGCGCTCGTTCACATGGAGGAGTTCGCCGGTCGCTATCCGCAGCAGCTTTCCGGCGGACAGCAGCAGCGGGTGGCACTTGCGCGCGCACTCGCAATCCGCCCGAAGATGCTCCTGCTCGACGAACCGCTCTCGGCACTTGACGCGCGCATCCGCACCCGCCTGCGCGAAGAGATCCGCCAGATTCAGCGCGCCGTCGGAATCACGACAGTCTATGTTACCCACGATCAGGAGGAGGCACTGTCGATCTCCGATCGTGTGGTGGTAATGGACCGGGGAAAAATCGAACAGGTCGGGACGCCGAAGGAGATCTACGATACTCCCGCAACCCGGCACGTCGCGTCGTTCATCGGCACGCTCAATATGATCGAGGCAACCGTGAGCGACGCACGGTCCGGCGCGCTCGATGTCGGTGGCGTCACAATCCGCACCGCTGCGCCCATCCGGGCTGCAGACGGCACGGTCATACACGCTGCGGTCAGACCGGAGCGGATCAGTCCGTCAACAGGTGCAGAGGGTGACAACAGACTGTCAGGCAGCGTGACGGAGACGCTTTTTCTCGGCTCCACGGTCAGGCTCGTTGTGCGCGCGCACGGTCGTCGCCTCTCGGTCGATCTGTTCAACGATCCGGATCTTCCGGTACCGCAGATCGGTTCGGCAATCACGCTGTCGTTTGCCCCGGAAGCCTGTATCCCCATCCACGCTTCACCCGCGCACCGGTCTGAATAGGTATTCGGTGTCCGTGACGCGAACCGGCTCCAGTCCGAGGGCGCGCGCAAGGCGTTCGACCGGTAATTCGATCCCCCGGGCCGTCCTGTCGATCGAACCGCCGAGTGCTATCTGCACGCCGTCGACGGATGCCTGATTCCCGTGGTCCGGGATGACGATCAGGTGCGCGCCATAGACGAAGAAGACTTCGTTCTTTCCGCGTTCGAGCGTGACGTCGAGGCTTTGTGCAAAGTCCCGCGCGTTCATGAGGATCTGTCGGTCTGAGGTATGCACGGCGGTCCGGGCAACTGGTTCTCCGGTCTCAGGATCGAGGAAGAGTCTGCCGTTGCGGTAATCATTTGAGAAGTCGAACATGTTGTCGAGCGATCCGGCAATTGCATCGAAGGACTGATTGCCGAGCGTTCCCAGCTTCCAGTTGTCCTCGATGAACTTCAGTATCGATGACTGATCGGAGATTGTGTGTGCGACGTAGTTATGTCGTGCCCAGGGGGATACGACGAGAAGCGGAAGCCGTGGTCCGTATCCTGCGCGGTCAAGATAGGCGCCGGACGTGGGTGTGCCTGCGTTGCCCGTGCTGACAAGTGCATCCTCCTTCGGATCATTTGACCGGGAGACGATGGGACTCATGACATGGTCGTACCAGCCGTCCGAATCGTCCCAGGAGATGAATACGGCGGTGTGCGCCCAGAAGGGTGATTTCTGCAGCTTGTTGATCGTGTCCACGAGCCAGTGCTGCTCGTCGATGGGATCCGAATAACCGGCGTGGCCGTCCTGTGCGGCCGGTGCCTTCAGGTAGCTCACGTCGGGGAGGTTCCCGGCGGCAAGAGCGCGAAAGAATTCGGTAAGATCGTACTGGTGATTTGCCTGATCGGTGTGGCCGATCATCGCAAGTGAAGTCGGCGGCAGGTGGTTCGGATTTGCCGTCTGTTTATAGTACTGAAACGGTTCGTGGTGAGGGATGTAGTCGGTAACCTCGTGACCGCCGACGTTTGCACTTTTCGTCGCATCTGCGAATCCGCCCTCGAACCAGCCCCAGGTAAGTTTGTGCGCGTTCAGCAGATCGCCGACGTTCCTGCCTGACATCATGATCGTCGCGCCCTTCGAGGTGACATCGAAGTAGGGGTCCACGTCGCTGAA
>DATKUC010000141.1:0-2344 GCA_035530835.1 Spirochaetia bacterium | reverse complement strand
TCTGAACCTCAACCTGTTCGGTCAGTACTACTACAACGGCCAGGGGTACGCGGATGGTGCGACAGAAGAGGCGGCGATCAAGCTCTATCATTACCAGCTTGCCCAGCTTTCAGGCGGCGTGACTCCTCCGGGAACGCTGCTTACGGCAAATGACGTACAGAACCCGGGCCGCCACTATCTGGCCCTTTCCGCGAATCTGTCGAAGATCGGCAATTCCAATTTCGACCTTGGACTCTTTTATGAGGGCAATCTGACTGATGGTTCGGGAGTCGTCAGCCCGAGCGTGAGCTTCCGGCCGCTTGGCGGGTACACCTATGTTGCGCTCACGCTTGCACCCTACTTTACCTATGGGGACAGCAGCTCAGAGTTCGTCGGTTCCTTCGGCCACCTCACGCTTACGCTGAAGGCGACTATTGGTGAAGGCTCGTTCTAGAGCCCTCACCCCCAACCTTCGCTACAGGGTTATCCTGATCCCGCGTGAGCCGCCTGCTGCCTGAACGACGAGGCCGACTGATGCGGCCGAAGCCGTTCCGCCGCTGACTGCAGCTGCAGACTGAACACCTCGCAGACAGACAGACCATGGTTTGCCCGAATCGTCACCGGTTGGCTCAATGTTGATGACGTTTGCTGTCCGCGTCACGGTAACAGCCGCTTCCACCGTGCCATCGTGCGCGTATACCGCTGCACTCTTTGATGTGCCATCCTCGGGTTCGAAAAGATGGTAACAGACGTTCTCGGCAAAATCGTAGTCCGGACGGCTCTCATTTGGGCCGACAGCCACTATCGAGTTCGGCCGCGCCATGAGCGGTACGCTCATGTAACCGTGATTCTCGGTGCGCCACGAACCGCCGTCCACTCGCTCACCGGTTATGAAGTTTGTCCACCGCCCTTCGGGGAGGTAGTAGGTGACGTTCCCGTCAGGGCCGAAGATCGGTGCAACAAGCAGGGAGTCTCCGAGCATGTACTGCTGGTCGACTGAAGCGCAGGTGCGATCGCGAGGGAACTCCATCATCATTGCGCGCATGAGCGGAACTCCTTCGTGTGCCGCGCCGACCGCGTGTGCGAACACGTAGGGCATGAGCCGGCACTTCAGCTGTACGAAAAACCGAAGCACATCGTTTGATTCATCATCGAAGTTCCACGGAACGCGGTATGACTCGTTGCCGTGGAGCCTGCTATGTGAGGAGAGCAGGCCGAACGCTATCCATCGCTTGAAAAGATCCGGCGTTGCGGTGTTCTCGAACCCGCCGATATCATGGCTCCAGAAGCCGAATCCCGAGAGCGCGAGAGAGAGGCCACCGCGAAGGCTTTCGGCCATCGATTCATATTTTGCCGAACAGTCGCCGCCCCAGTGAACCGGGAACTTCTGTCCGCCGACCGTCGCGGAACGGGCAAACACGAGCGCATTGTTCCGGCCGTTCACCTTCTCGAGTAATTCGAACACACTCTTGTTGTAGAGATAGGTGTAGTAGTTGTGCATCCTGATCGGATCCGATCCGTCGGCATATACAACATCGGTTGGAATACGTTCGCCGAAATCGGTCTTGAATGTGTCCACACCCATGTCGAGCAGTTTGCGAAGTGCAGCCTGGTACCATGCGGTGGCGTCCGGATTCGTGAAGTCCACCAGCCCCATGCCTGCCTGCCAGCGGTCCCACTGCCAGACGCTTCCGTCCGGATTCTTTACCAGGTAACCATGCTGCATTCCTTCATCGAAGAGGCGGGATTTCTGCGCGATGTAGGGATTGATCCAGACGCAGATTTTCAGGCCGCGCTTTTTCAGGCGTGCGATCATCCCGGCAGGATCGGGAAACTGAACAGGATCCCACTCGAAGTCGACCCACTGGAACTCTTTCATCCAGAAACAGTCGAAGTGAAACACATGGAGTGGAATGTTCCGCTCGGCCATTCCATCCACGAAACTGTTTACGGTCTTTTCATCGTAGCTTGTCGTGAACGATGTGGTGAGCCAGAGACCGAACGACCAGGGCGGAGGGAGCGCAGGTTTGCCTGCGAGCTTTGCATAGGTGCGAAGCACATCCTTCGGCTCCTCGCCGCCGATGATGTAGTAGTCGAGGAACTCGCCCGGTACCGAAAACTGGACCGAGCTGACCACCTCGGAGGCGATCTCGAACGATACTCTTCCTGGATTCGCGACGAGCACTCCGTAGCCCTTGCTCGTCAGGTAGAACGGTATGTTCTTGTACGCCTGCTCGCTGCTGGTTCCACCATCTTCATTCCAGATGTCGACAACCTGCCCGTTCTTCACGAATGGCGTGAACCGCTCACCCAGTCCGTAGACGCTCTCTCCAACCGACAGCGAAAGGTGCTGACTCATGTAGCT
>DATKUC010000140.1:0-8715 GCA_035530835.1 Spirochaetia bacterium | reverse complement strand
ACGAGTAAATACACAACAGGAACAAGGAAATAGACTTTATTTATGCGAGTTTCCATGCTTTTCCGCGATTGTACCAGCAGTGACGGCGATTATCAATATTCGCACGTTTTACCGTTCTTGTACAAACCAATTCCGCACGTTATGATTGACCCCGATACGGTCGGTATCAGCGAGACGGGCTTGCCCGGAAGCCTTCCAAGCAAAACTCGACGTGAGAGTGAATTTGACTAAATCATTGATAACACGCGGGCCTGTGAAACTTCTCGGGCTTGCAGTTGTTTCGGTCTGCGTCCTTGCAGCCTGCGCGACCGGCGGGCCCGCAGCAAAAACTCCGAGTTCAGTTTCTCCTGTCCCGCCACAGAAGCCTACTGTCGCATCAAAACCGCTTTCCCAACCTTCTGCACAATCCCGGGAACGGCAAGCATATGAAAAGATCAGCGCGTACGTTCAGCAGGGCGAACCGGACAAGGCAATCGCAACATTCATCGAAGCAGGCTTGTCCAATCCGAACGATAGAAAGTCGCAGTTCTTCCTTGCGAATCTGTATCTCTCTGCGCAGCGTTTCAAGGACGCGCAGGCCGTGCTCGAACGGATCCTTGCAGCCGACCCCGGAAATATCCAGGCTACCTACGACCTTGCGCTCGCCGCTGGTGGTCTCGGGGATACCGCGAAACAGGAGTCGCTGCTGCAGAAGGTGATTGCTGCCGCTCCGGATAATTCGAGCGCGCACGCGTCGCTCGGTGAAATCTATCTTGAAAGCCAGCAGTACGGCCGCGCGATGCACTCGTTTCAGGAAAGTCTGAAGAGTGATCCGAACAACGTGGTCGCCCTCGTGGGTCTCGGCACCGCGTACATGTACCAGGGAGAACTGAACCACGCGGACACCGTGCTTTCAAAAGCGATTGAGGTGGCACCCGGATTCAGCTTTGCGTACGTTAACCGCGGTCGCGAACGGGCGGACAACGGGAACTTCGCGGCTGCCGAAAAAGACCTGAACGAGGCAGTCAGGCTCGACCCGACTTCACCCTGGCACTACATCGATCGCGGTCGCATTCGTGCGCGCGCCGGGAATCCCTCGGGCGCGGTATCGGATTTCACGAAAGCGATCGAGCTTGATCCGCAGGTTTTTCTGACCTACGTCTACCGCGGTCAGGTTTATGAGCGGATGGGAAAAAAGGCGGACGCACTCTCCGACTACCGGAAGGCGCTCTCGTTGCGTCCGGACTATTATCCGGTTTACAGTCTGGCGGGCGCGCTCTACTTCGAAGACCGACGGTGGGACCAGGCAGCCGAAATGTTCAGGAAGGCGTTTACCGCGGTTCCAACTGATTTCGGCTACCCGCTCATCGCCGCACTCTCCTATAAATATGGCGGCAACGAAAAGCTGGCCCAGAGTTACCTGAAGGGTGAACTCGGAAAGATCTCACAGGATCCGCTCTACTACGCCATGGCGCGCTTCTACCTCGAACCGCACAACGACAGCGGCGTTTTCCGCCAGATAATGGACCTGAAAGACCAGCTGCTGAAGGCGAAGATGCTCTTCTTTCTCGGCGCCCAGTATGATCTGAATGGACAGAAGGATCTCGCGCAGACAGTTCTGCTCGAAGTGCCCAAACAGAATTTTCCGCAACTCATCGAAAGCAGACTCGCAGACTGGATTCTCAAAAGTCAGGAAGCTGCCAAAAAATGAAAGGCATCGAGGAGCTGATTACCTACATCGATCCGCACAAAGAGCTGCTCATTCAGGCTCATGACTTTCCGGATCACGATGCGGTAGCCTGTGCCTACGCTCTTGGTTTACTCCTGTCGCAACGTGGCATCGCGAACCGTTTGTGTTACGGTGGTACCATTCAGAGCAACTCGCTTGATCAGACTATCAGACTTCTCGAAATCCCGATCACTGCAGTAAGTGATATGACGATTGCCGAAGGATCACAGCTCATACTCGTCGACGGGTTTGCGGGAAACCGCAACGTCACCGGCTTACCGGTTCGCCTCATCGGCGTCATAGATCACCATGAGCCTCCTGACGAACCGACGACTCCCTACCACGATATTCGGCCGGAATATGGTGCCTGTTCCACGATAATTCAGGAGTATTATCGCGATGTGAATGTGGAAATACCCCGGAATGCGGCGACAATGCTGCTGATGGGCATTATGATGGACACTGCATTCATGACCCGCGGTGTGGCGCCGGTCGACCTGGAAGCGTTCTCGAACCTGTTCTTCCGGGGTGACTGGGAGACCGGAAGCCGCCTGCTCAAGAGTTCGCTTTCGCTGAACGATCTGGGCGTCTTTCGCGAAGCAATCAACTCCTGCGTGGTGGCCGACGACTTCTGTTTCGTGCCGCTGCAGAAGGAGAGCACTCCCGAAGTCATGGCGCTCGTCGCGGACTTCTTTCTCGGCCTGCGCGAGATTCACTTTGTCGTCGTCGTTGAACCGGATCGGGATGCCTTCCGGCTGTCGGTCCGCAGCGAAGACAATGCGCGCCCTGCAGATGTGGTGATTCGACGGGCGCTTGCCGGCATCGGTTCAGGTGGCGGTCATGTTCACATGGGCGGCGGCAGCATTCCGCTGGATCTGTTCCCCGGGGAGCAGAGCCTCAGAAACCGGTTCCTTCGCGCGATGGGCCGGGAACTATAAGCAGAGGATATATGGAGACTACAAACGAGACGGTGACGCGAGTGCGCGTCGGCAATCGGGAGATAATCCTAGTCGGTACCGCGCATGTGTCGCGTGAAAGCGTCGCCGAAGTTTCGCGGGTCATTCACGAGGAGAACCCGGGACGGGTCTGCGTCGAGATCGACGATTCGCGCTACCAGTCAATAGTGCAGGGCGAGAGCTGGTCGGGAGTCAACATCTACCAGGTCATCCGGCAACGGAAAGGCTTTCTGCTGCTCGGCAACCTCGTGCTCTCTTCGTTCCAGAAACGGATGGGCCTTGACCTCGGTGTACGTCCCGGCGAGGAGATGATCGAATCGATTCGCATCGCCGAAAGTCTCGGTATTCCCGTCTCCATGTGTGACCGCGATATTCAGGTCACGCTTCGGCGCGCCTGGTCAAAGTCCACCCTGTGGGGCAAGAACAAGATGCTTGCCGCGCTCCTGAGCTCGGTCTTCACCAGCGAAAAGCTGAGCGCCGAAGAGATCGAAGCTCTGAAGCAGAAGAGCGCACTCGAAGGAATGATGGAGGAGCTTGCCGGCTACCTTCCGGCGGTGAAAGAGGTGCTCATAGACGAGCGTGACCGCTACCTTGCGACCCGCATCTTCGAAACAACAGAAGAGCGGGTGGTCGCCGTGGTGGGGGCCGGACACGTTCCCGGGATTGTGAGATGGATCGAACAGCTCTCGGCCGGCACGGTCGATGGAAATCTCACCGACATCAGCAGCGTTCCTCCGCGTGGAAAGATCTCTCGCGCGCTGCCGTGGGCAATACCCGTTGTGGTTGCCGGGCTCCTCGTGCTCGGATTCTTCCGCGCGGGATGGCAGATGACACTGCACATGGCGCTCCTGTGGGTACTGGTGCATGGAACGCTTTCGGCGCTCGGCGCACTTGTTGCCCTCGCGCATCCGCTCACAATTCTCGTGGCCTTCGTTGCCTCACCCCTAACCTCGCTGAATCCGACAATCGGCGTCGGCCTCGTTACTGGATTGCTCGAGGCTGTCATCCGCAAGCCGCGCGTGCAGGACGTCGAGATGCTGCAGGAGCAGATCAGCTCGGTACGCGGTTTCTTCAAGAATCGCATCACTCACATTCTGCTGGTCTTCTTCCTGTCATCTGTCGGCAGCGCAATCGGCACCTTTGTGGGAATACCGTTCCTCACCGCGCTGCTTGCGAAGTAGCCCGACCTGAGGATTCGCCGAACGCCGCGCGAATAGCTTCGCTGATGGTGGATACTCGCACCCACGTCTCCTCGGCGTCCTCCTCCTCGCGCATACCTGCAGGGCCGACGCATCGGCTGTAACCCATCTCCTGCGCTGCACGGATTCGCCGGCGCAGCGATGAGACCGGCCGCACCTCACCGGCAAGGCTCAATTCCCCGGTAGCAGTCGTCAGTCTTCCCAGCGATATACCGGTGCGCGCCGAATGAAGTGCGAGTGCGAGTGGAAGTTCGATTCCGACTTCGGTGAGCCGGATGCCGCCGGCTACATTCACGTACATATCCTGATCCGAAAATCTCACCCCGACATGTTTCTCGAGAATTGCGGAGAGGCGCGACACGCGGCCTGAGTCGACCCGTTCGGAGAAGACCCGGGAGATGCCTCCCTTTGCCGGTACCGTCAACGCCTGGATTTCGACGAGCAGGATGCGACTCCCCTCGTAAACCGGTGCAACCACGACGCCCGCAGGCAGGTCGCCGGACCGACGCACCAGGAAGAGCGATGAGGGGTCGGTGACCTGAATCAGTCCCCGACTCTGCATGGTGAAGATGCCGACCTCGTCGGTCGGGCCGAATCGGTTCTTCGTTGCGCGAAGGAAACGGGTGTCGCCGTCTGACTGATCGAAGTAGAGGACTGCATCGACCATGTGCTCGAGTACCTTCGGGCCGGCGATGTTGCCCTCTTTCGTGATATGGGCGACCAGGAAGACGGTTCCCAGAGTCTCACGTGCCCACTCCGCGAGCTCGAGTGCACAGTACTTGATCTGGTTCACCGTCCCGGGAATGTCACCGGCATCGCGAGAGTAGATGGTCTGAATCGAATCGACGATCACGAGCGATGGTCTGAGCTCGTCGAGAAGCCGCAGCAGAGGTTCAAGTTCGGTTGTCGTTACTATTTTGACTGCTGCATTTGCGATGCCCAGCCGTTCAGCGCGGCTCTTCAGCTGGCCGGGGGATTCCTCGCCCGCAACGTAGAGACAGGGCCCGGAAGTCTGAGCGCAGGCGGCGGTCTGTATCATGAGAGTCGATTTCCCGATGCCCGGCTCTCCTCCGATGAGTACCGTCGAGCCGGGGACCATTCCGCCGCCGAGCACTCGGTCGAGCTCCTGCAGGCCGGTGAGCCATCGCTTCTGTTCGCCTGACTCGATGCTCTGCATGTCAATTATCTGCCGCTTCGACGCCGATGCAGTTGATGCAGACCGTTTCGCGCTTCCGGACGCTCCGCTTTTCGTCACCGACTGTTCCGCAAATGTGTTCCATTCACCGCACACCGGGCATCGGCCGAGCCACTTTGGTTCCTGGTGCTCACAGGCGCTGCATATAAATCGCGTCGTACTCCGTGCCATAACTTCCTCTCCGCCCATTATAGAGTATTCACGTGGTCGACTGCACGCCGCGTCAGCTCGCACGCTCCGTTGACGAAAGCCATATGTCGCTCTATTGTAAAATGTCATGGAGCAGAAGGAATATCGTCTCGCTGCGGTTGTCTTCACCGACATAGTCGGTTTCAGCAGGATGATGGAGCAGGACGAGACAGCAACGCTCGAGCTGGTCAAACAGCACAACGCTCTCATCGGAAAACTCACCGAACAGTTCGGCGGCAGCGTCATAAAGACCATAGGTGATGCATTCCTTCTTGCATTTCCAAACACCGTGAACGCGGTGAAATGTTCAGTTGCCATTCAGAACGAAATAAAAAATGTACACACTCCGGGCAGTAACCTCGGAATAACGCTCCGGATTGGCGCGCATCTCGGAGACATCTATTTCTTCGAGAACGATGCGCTCGGCGAAGGGATCAATATCGCATCGCGCCTCCAGTCGGTAGCAAAACCGGGTCGAATCTGCATCTCCCAGGATGTCTTTAATCTGGTGTCGAACAAAATCGAACTGCGAATTTCCCAGCTCGGGGAAGTGAAGCTCAAGAATATTTCCCGCGTCATTCAGGCATACGAGATCATGGTCGACCCGGCGGACACCGACTCTGACAGCGCCTCCCGAGCGGCGACGGACCCGGGACACGAATCGCAGGTCGATACCCGGGCCGGTCGAGCCGCGTTTGATCCCAACAGCCTGAAGGCCGACGTCCTGCAGGAGACTAAACGGATCGGTCGCCGCCTCACCCTCTCTGAAGCGCGAAAACGGTTCGACATCCGGGGAGGCGACGGGGAACGCGTGCTTGAGGATCTGGCGAACAGGGGGCTGGTTGTCCGGGAGCAGAGCGCACAGCCGCCGAATACCGGTACCGCCGGCGTTGGCCGACCGCACGGCGGCTGGGAACTGTGGGCCCAGCAGATAACCCGTGAGATCACCGAGCGGGTCGAGGAACAGACCCGGGACATAGACTGGGGAGGGCACGTTCACGGACCGGAAGCGCGCAGGGCCGCGCGACACGCCGCCCGGCATATGGCGCGTGCAGCGGCACGCTCATCCCGCTATTCAGGATCCCGATACCATTTACCCGGCGACGATCTCGATGTGGCGAGTGACGAATGGGACCGCGCCCTTTCGTCTGGAAGCGATGACGCCACCCTTGTTTCCCAGTATCGCGCGCATCTCCAGAAGGTTGCCGACAGCGCACAGAACTCATTCCGCGGGCATATGGGCGCGTTTCTGGGAGTGAACATCGGCCTTGCGGCAATCTGGGCATTCACCGGAGCGGCGTTTCCGTGGTTCCTGATTCCTGCCGGCGGCTGGGCGATCGGACTTGTGACCCACCGCGCCGTCCTCATGCGCAGACGTCGTGAAGCGATGGAAATAGAGTCGATCGAAAACCCGAGCCGGGAACAGATTCTGATCCTCAGGAAACTGAACCGGACCCGCGATTCCTGGTCGTCTCACCTGGTATCAAATCTTGCGGTGAGCGGTTTCCTCGTGATGCTCAACGTCATCACATCACCATCATTTCCCTGGTCGGTCTTTCCGATCGGTGGAATGATGATCGGTCTGCTATCGCATTTTCCCGTCTACAGCGGCAAGGTGCGGGCACTGCGTGCGAAGCTCGTAGAAGCGGGGGCACGGTTTGGCGCAAGGCGTAAGGCTGAACCCGCGGCGGTTCCGCGGCCAGCCGCGACTGGCTCGATTTCTGAACAGGCAGCGGAACTCAGGGGAGCCATCATCGGTCAGTTGAAATCCTTCCGAAAGGGCGAGTCTCCGGTCGGCGAGGAGTTTGTGCCGCTGCTTGACAACTACGTCAACCAGATTCGCGAACTCGACGGCAAAGATCGCGAGCTTGAGCAGATAATCAATTCAATTCCGATGGGTGAGCTCGAGAAGGATCTTGCGCGGCTCATCGAACGCCGCAATTCGGCGACCGACGCGAGGGTTGCCGAGGAATATGGCAATTCAATTGCTCAGATCCAGAAACAGAAGCAGTCGTTCGGCGAACTGAAGAATGAGAAGGAGATGCTGCACCTTCGCATGAACTCGGCGTTCAATTCGCTGAAACAGGTGCAGATCGATCTCGCCCGCATGAAGAGCATTTCAGCTTCCGCCGGCAGCGAAGTAACATCACTTTCGCTGCTCAGGAGGAGTTCGGAAGAACTTTCTCAGTACCTCGATGATCTTCACGAGGGCTACGACCAACTCGAATAGAAGAACTTAGGAGCACGTCGCGAACGCGTCAGTTGCGGATTACCCTTCAGTTCGACTTCTTTACCGAAAGCAGGTCAAGGTGAAGTACCACCCAGCTGTCCGGTGGCACCGCACCGGGAACTCCGGCCGCTCCGAATGCCATCGAAGGTGGAAGGATTGCGATGCGCTTTTCGCCCGGCTTCATATCCTGCGCCATCTTGTCCCAGCCGGGCAGCCGCATTGCTCCTACGCCAACCGGAAATGAGAGCGGACCATTCTTGCTCGAATCGCCGAAGACCGTACCGTCGAGCAATTCGGCCGTGTAGCTCATGGTGACAACCTCGCCCTTCACCGGCTTCGCACCCGATCCTTTCGATTCGACCACGTAGCGTATGTTGTCCGCGGCAACCTGTGCCGACGGCCATCGCTTCTCGATGACGGAAAGGTCGCGCTTATCCGCGGCGGCCGCCACTGCCCTGTCTGCAACCTCGACCGCCTTCTCGGCGTTATCGAATGCGTTCTGATCGTCCTGGAACTTCTGCGCCGCGGCGCCGATCCGTTCGATGGTGACCGTCTTGATCAGATCGCCCTTCGCGATATTGTTTACGACATCCATGCCCTGCACCACGTGTCCGAACACGGTGTAGTGCCCGTCAAGAAAGGGTGCGGGTGCCAGGGTGATGAAGAACTGACTGCCGTTGGTGTTCGGGCCGCTGTTGGCCATCGACAGTACACCGGCACTGTCGTGGTTCAGTCCCGGGACGATCTCGTCGGGCCATTTGTAGCCGGGACCGCCGGTGCCGTCTCCGTTCGGATCGCCGCCCTGGATGACGAATGGCTTCGGCTCCTTCACGACACGATGAAAAGTCAGACCGTCATAAAATCGAACGCCGGAGCCTCGGGTGGTACCGAGCTTCCCTTCAGCAAGCCCTGCGAAGTTGATTGCGGCAAGCGGCGCCTTCTGGTAATCCAGCTGCAGGACGATGGTTCCTTTCGAGGTGTCCATTACGGCGTAGACCCCGTCGGGAAGATTCTGCTGGGCAGAAGCCAGAAGCGGCGAAAAAAGAAAGAGCGCTGCGGCTGTAAGCAGCATGAATGAGTATCGATTACGAATATGTGACATGAAAAAATCTCTCCCGTGTTGCTTGAGCAAGTTGCACCCAATGTACCAGAGTTTCCATCAGCCGTGAACCCTTGCCCCCCGAATAGATCGCACCTAAAGTCTATTTTCGCGTGCCGCTGGCCGCGGCCGGTCGATT
>DATKUC010000139.1:0-11516 GCA_035530835.1 Spirochaetia bacterium | reverse complement strand
CGGAGCATTCTCCGCGGATTTTCCCCGCTCACCCTTTGAGGGTGTGTTTCTCGGCATGGAATGCCTCCTGACAGACAGTGTGTACCCCATAAGCCTTCAAGAGCAATAGCACACCTCGCGCGAAGTAGTTTGCCATTCATTTATTACAAAATTGTAATGCAACTGAAAGCATCAGGTAATGTCGAACCCGTAGCTTGTTGGTGGATCAAGAAACAATTTTAGGAGGAAACGATGTCTGGTAATTTCTTCGGTTCAGGCCGACTCCCGTTGATCAACTTTATTCTGGTGGTGGTTGCACTGGTTGGGCTTCCGGTGGTATACGCACTTTCCAGCCACGCCGCGAACGGAAGTGCGTCCGCCTCCACTCAACTTGTTGCAGACAACTCGAACTCACCTCAGGTGAATGCAGTTCTTGCAAGTGAAAACAATACACCACCGGTTACCGGCTACCTTCCGCAGTCATTCCGTGGTGTTGCGGCAGCCGTACTTCCAGTAGTAGTTGAAGTGAACGTAGTAGATCTGGTAAAGCAGAACGTACAGCAAATGCCATCGCCATTCGATTTCTTTTTTGGCAATCCAAATCAGCAGCGACAGGCACCTCAGACCAAGGAGCTGAAACAGTACGGGCTCGGGTCCGGTGTGATCGTCAAAAAGACCGGCAACACTGTCTATGTGCTCACGAATAATCACGTCGCGGGGAACGCCTCGCAGATTACCGTGAAACTCTACGACGGACGCAAGTTTACCGCAACCCTTGTCGGGCATGATCCGAACAAGGACCTTGCGCTGATCAAGTTTACGACCAGCGAGAAAATCCCTGTTGCACAGCTGGGCGATTCGACCTCCCTGCGACCGGGCGACTGGGTACTCGCCGTTGGAAACCCGCTCGGTTTCCGCTCTACTGTGACCGCTGGAATTGTGAGTGCGGTCGGTCGTGAACCGGCAGGCGGAGCAGGATCGCACATCGCAACGCTCACCGACTACATCCAGACTGACGCGGCAATCAACCGGGGCAACTCAGGCGGCGCGCTGGTGAACCTGCAGGGGCAGGTGGTCGGTATCAATACCTGGATCGCCTCACCGTCAGGTGGAAGCGTAGGTATCGGATTCGCGATCCCCATCAACAATGCGAAGCAGGCAATCAACGATTTCATCAAGACCGGTCATATCCGATACGGTTGGTTCGGAATCAATATCTCCCAGGCAACCCCCGATATGCAATCTGCGCTCGGAATCGGGAACTCTACCGGCGGCTTTGTGAATGACGTATTCGTCGGTTCTCCCGCATACAACGCAGGTATCCATCCTGGTGACTTCATTACGAAGGTCGGAAATCACTATATAACCGACTCATCTCATCTTCTCTACGCAGTCAGTGACCTCGCTCCGGGAACCAGGATTCCGGTAACCCTGCTCCGCGAAGGAAGGACACTCACGGTTACCGTTGATGTGGGCACGCGACAGAATAGCTCAGCCATCCAGAATGAGGCGAAAAAACTGTGGCCGGGCATGACTGTAGTTCCGCTCACGGCAGATGTGCGCAGCCAGTTGAATCTGACCGGAACACAGGGGAAGGTGGTCATCGGCGCAGTTGAAAACGGCACGCCTGCTCAAATCGCCGGATTGCAGGTAGGAGACGTCGTTCTGAAGGTCAATGGAAAAGATGTGGGATCACTGAAGCAGTTCTACGGTGATCTGAGCGCACAGCAGCACGGGGACGTCATGTTCTCGATTCTTCGCAACGGAACGACGGTTCTTCTTGGCCTCACACACTGAGCGCCACTACACAGTGTACACGTGGGCAGACCGTTCTGCCCCGGTAGTGCGGTGAGTTAGCCGCCGCAGACTCCTTTATCCCGCCGGTGGAGTACAGGATCGATCGGAACGATTCTTGCTTCACCGGCTTTTTTATCTTCGTAACGGAGTCAGTTGACAACCCGGTTGACCAGCAACCCTCCCACGACGATATTTAATACCAGCAACTCAAGCATAAACCGGAGCCGTTATATGGAGCACGCCTACCTCAAACAGTATGTCAAAGTCATCCTAGGAGCTCTCTCGATCAGGAAGGGTGACAGGCTGTTCATCAGTACTGAACCAGCGCACTGGGATGCAGCGCGGCTCGTAGCCGAGGCGGCCTATCGCGCAGGAGCGGTCTACGTTGACATCTCCGCCGTGGACCCGTCAATCTCCCGCATCAGGCTGGACAATGCCCCCGAGGAGGCGCTCTCCTACGTCCCCGACCACCTTCGCAATCGTGACAATACACTCGCGAATGAGCGTTGGGCATATCTGTCAATCGGTGGCCCGCAGGATCCTTTCGTAATGGAAGGCGTAGACCAGCGGCGAAACAGCATCGCCCGACGCGCTGCCGCAGAAGCACGCGGCGAGTTCCACCGGGCCCTCGTTACCGATCAGTTCCCATGGCTCGTGGTCTCCATGCCGACCGATGCCTGGGCCCGTCAGGTCATGAACGGGAGCATGGCAGGCAGCGCCACTGCAGACGGCGCAGCCGTTCGCGAAGAGCTGTGGAAGGTAATGGCGCCAATCCTGAAGCTCGATGAAGAGGATCCGGGCGCTGCATGGAGCACACACGCGCAGCGGCTCAAAGAGCGATCAATTGCTGTCACCAACATGCACATTGACACACTTCACATTACCGGACCGGATACCGACCTCACGATTGGCTTGCCCTCGCGTGCGATCTGGCTTGGCGGATACTCGTCCACGCCGGATGGTCGTCGATTCCTGCCGAACGTCCCGACCGAAGAGGTCTTTACCGCGCCGGATTTCAGGCGCACAAACGGCCACGTGCGCATCACGCGCCCGGTCATGGTACTCGGGACGCGCGCAGAGGGAGTCGTCTTCACCTTCGAAAACGGACTCGTTACCGGCGTTCATGCAGACAAAGGGCAGGACGCCCTGGAGAGCTACCTGCAGCTTGATACCCACGCGTCGGCCATCGGGGAGGTTGCGCTCGTCGATGCCGGAAGCTCGATCGCCCGAAGCGGCAAGCTGTTCTTCGATATCCTCTACGACGAGAATGCCGCATGCCATTTCGCGCTCGGCAGCGCCTATCCTTCATGCCTCGAAGGCGGCGAAACAATGACTGAGGATGAGTTGTATGCCGCGGGGCTGAATACCGGCAAAGTGCATCTGGACTTCATGTTCGGTTCGGACAGGACCAATATAGTTGCCAGGGACTTTTCCGGAAACGAGATCAGGGTGATGGAGCAGGGTACCTTCGCAGATCCATCGCTCCGTCTGAAGTGATGAGGTCGGTAGAGTGCACAGAGGTCACGCATTGAAGGGGCTCATATGGCGGTAAAGTATCAGGACTACTATGAAGTTCTCGGTGTTCAGCGCACCGCAAAGAAAGAGGAGATCCAGAACTCGTATCGCAAACTTGCCCGCAAGTATCACCCTGACCTGAACAAAGGGAAGGACGCTGAGGAGCATTTCAAACAGCTAAATGAAGCGTACGAAGTGCTGAGTGACCCGAAGAAGCGGCAGATGTATGACCAGCTGGGCAACTCCTGGCACACCGGCGATGAGTTCAGGCCCCCACCTGGCTGGGATCAGACACGCTCTTCAAACCGCGGAAACGGAGCACAAACCTTTGATATCTTTGGTGATATGGGTTCCGGCTTCAGCGACTTCTTCGAGAGCCTGTTCGGCGGCTTCGGACAGGAGACGCAGCACGGAGCGCGACGGCACGCCTCGCCGACCCGGGATGCGGGACCGGTGAACCTCGATCACGAAGCCGAGATCACCATCTCTCTTGCGGATGCGTACAACGGTGTGCGCAAGACAGTGACCGTACAGCAGACGGGTGGCGGATTCAAGCGTTCAGAGCGCAACATCGATGTTACGATCCGCCCCGGCACCCAGGGAGGTAAACGGCTGCGGCTGCGCGGACAGGGAATGGTCGGTCCTGACGGCAGAACGGGCGACCTGTACCTGAAGATCAATATCGCCGCCCATCCGGACTTCCGGATTCATGGAGCCGACATTGAAACTGACATTCCGGTTGCGCCCTGGGAGGCTGTACTCGGTGCGCGCGTCGAGGTGCCGCTGGTGGCAGGACGGGCGACAGTCACAATCCAGCCGGGCACCCAGAATGGTAAAAGATTGCGGTTACGTGGTAAGGGCTTTGCCAGGGACAACGGAGAGCACGGAGACCTGTACGGTGTGGTGAGAATTCTCATCCCCACCAACCCGTCCGCGCAGGAGAAAGAGCTGTTCCAGAAGCTTGCAGAAGAGTCGCGCTTCAATCCTCGAAATGGCGGCTGATCAGGGGCGACGGCGGTTGGCAGGGAATCGCTTCATCTCCACTCCTGATCACCGACATCAAGCTCCCAGATGTTGGAGTCGCCAGGTATTCGGGTGAGCGGCTTGCGCAGGAGCACCGGATTTTCGAAGATCCAGTGAAAGGCGCCCTTCTCCGCCCAATCGGAACGGGATTGCTCTACAACATCCACCAGATCAACGTATCCAATCAGCGCATTTGTCAGGAAATAGGGTTTCTCCGGATTTGCAGTCGTGAAATTGTAAACGTCACTCAGCAGATTGTACTCGAAGACTGTACGATCTGCGTGGGCAGTTTCGTTTTTCAGATAGACCTGCACGCCATGTTCCGCAAATCCGATATAGCGACCGGTTGCCTCGAGCCGTTCGATCTCGGAGAGAAAGCGATTGAACTCGGCGATGACTGGCATGGGATATTCGGAAAAGTCGGGCATTCCTGCGTAGGAGTACTGGCCGGTCGAGTGAATGAACAGTCTGCCTCGATAATCGGTCCTCCAGCTCCGGTTCTCCACGTTGCAGATTCCGTAGCAGACCAGATAGGACCGCGGATTCCTAACCGACAAACACTGAATCTTCATCTCCGTCCTCCTGTAACTCTCAGTGTGAAAGCGTGAATCTGTCCGCGCTGAGCTCTTGCTCGCCAGACCAGGTGTAGGCAGCAAGAGCTCCGCCTCGAGCAACGCTGTAATCCACGCAACATGCATTGTAAGCCTGAACCCTCGGAGATGCGCCGGTCAACCAGTAGTGGCCAAAGAAGACCGGAACCGCATCGCGGTAGCCGGAAAATCGTTCGGCTTCCGCCGCAGGAATCGGAATATCGGTAGCTTCCGGCCCCCCTATATCGTTGATCGGAAAGTGAATCTCACCGTACGTCCTGCCGCTCCAGTCCATCCACCACGCACCACGCGTGCGATGCCGCTCGTGACCATCCTTGTCGAAGTAGGTGGCACCTTTCGGGAGCTCAACCTCAACGCCCTTCAGAATTGCCTCCACAGCGTCGTATTCGGGTCTCCTGCGATCCGCGCTCGCAAGAAGGAAAGCTTCATCCATACGGTTCTGCCCGCCGGTCAGCGCGCCGACAAGCCGTATCGACTCCGGATGCCACGCTGCATGAACCACGCGAATGAATCCAAGATCAAGAAAAAGCGGAAGTCCTGCGAACCACTGCAGGTGCTCACGAAGACGAGTCTGATTGTGCCGGAACTGATAGAGCGTCTCCAGATGCTGCCGGATGTTCTTGTCGCTCCTTGGTCTGAGCCATCGATCCTGAGAATCGGCCTGGGCGTGATGAAAGCAGAGAGCGTTGTACTCGTGATTACCAAGTACGGCCTGTGCTGCGCCGTGGTCAATCATGCGGCGAACTATTTCAAGTGTCAGTACGATGTCGGGGCCGCGGTCAATGAAATCGCCAACAAAGAGCACATGTCGCTCCTCATCGGGATGCAGAAAAACCCCTGCCCGCTCCCGGTACCCGAGCGATCTGAGCAGCCGGGTAAGCGCTTCCGCGTGGCCATGGATGTCGCCAATAACATCGAACGTCATAGGGCAGGCCCCTGGTCAGTCAACGTGAATTGCCCTCCCGAGAAACTTCGGCTGTGTGTCAAGGAAGTACAGATCGAGGAATGCCTTAGTCCGCGCAAAATACTCCCTCACCCTGACGCGAAGCGACCAGCGGGCGGGAACATCCTCGGCATTGAAGCCAACCGCGTCCAGATTATAGTGTCTGGCGATGAAGATAGCGCGTTCGTTCTGAAACTTCTGCGATATGACGGTGAACCGTGTCTGGCCGAATATGCGGTTCAGTCGGACAATGGAGTCAAGTGTGCTGAAGCCCGCGTAATCCAGATAGATATCCTTGCGCGGAACACCGAGGCGCACGAGTTCATTTCGCATGCGCATCGGCTCGTTATAGGATATCACGCTGTTGTCTCCGCTTGCTACAATCACGTGTATCTTCCTTAGTCGGTACAACTCGACGGCTGCGGTAATTCGATATTCAAAAAAAGGATTGATATCACCAGGCGCCGTATATTTCGCCGTGCCGAGCAGAAGACCGACGCGATTGTTCGGCAGCCGGGCCGGATCGGTATAGGTGAGTCCATGAGTGAGATTGGTAACTGCTGTGTTTGCTGCAACGATGGTGACGAGCGCCACGACCAACGCATACTGCACAACGTATGGAATCAGCCGTGGAATGCGAATCATGAAAATGCCGGAGTTCCGGGCAGGACCGGAACCATTACCCCTGTTTCTGCTGTTTTCTTAACTGGTAGATCGTATCGATCGCCTTCAGGCGTACTTCCCGGATGTAGTTGCCGGACGCAACGCCGAGCAGTGCATTGATCACCTCAGGATCACTGATTCCGCCGGTCTTCTCCGACAGCTTCTGGACGGCAAGCAGACAGGCAAACGCCAGATTGTTGTCAGGAGTAGCTTTCGCACTCTCCTGATTGAGCACCCAGGTTATGCGGCTTGTAACGTCGTTCTTGTTGTTCAGTCCGATGCGACCGAGCGCATATACCGCCTCAGCAAGGACCATCGGCTCTTTGTCCTGAACCAGCACCGTCAGAAGCGTGTCTTTGGCCTGCGTACCGCCGAGATCGCCAAGCAGGTTGCATGCTTCTCTCCGAACTTCGGGGAAGTCATTGGTCACAGTGCTGCCCGCGCGGACCTGATGGGTCAGACCGCCTGTAGCGAGAGTTGAAAGGATGGTGCCGATTGCCGGGTTCGCCTGCGACAGGCTCCCGTTCTGCACCATCGACTGTATGGACTGTATTGCGAGAAGTTGATTCGATCTGTTGTCGGAAGTCGCCTGGGTCGTCAGAATCTGCAATTCGATATCCTGGCTCAGGTAGAGTTGCTCGATCGTGAGATCCTTTCCGCTGCCGGAGCCCGAAGATGACGCGCTCGAACTCGGAGCAGTTGATGCTCCCGTCGGGGCCGTGGTCTGCTGTGCGAAAGCGCTGCCTGCCAGAACGGACAGACCGAGAACGGCACCAAGAACTCGATATTTCACTTTCATCTCAATCTCCTAGCAGACACAAGTATAAACTACAACAGGCCTATTTTCCACGCCCCATTCCGCTTTTCCAGTCGATAGAGAATTACTGACTGGCCACGGACATGCATTATTGCATCAACGGTATTTTCATTCAGAAAGACCAGATCGTCAAGTCGAACATGTGATCTTGATGGCACCACTACCCAGGTGAAGAAGTCCTGCAGCGAACTCAGAACTATATTGTTGCGTTTCAGCAGTGGCATCGATGAAAGCTCATCAAGATTGGCAGGACTGGACATCTGCCGCCGGTATTCAGGTGTCAGATAGGAAACCCACGCGTCGTATTCCTGATTTGAAATAATGGTATTCAGATCCTTGATCACCTTTTCGACTTCACTGAACGTCTTCGCGTAAACCTCTTTGCTCACTTCGATCGGCTGACTTGGCTCGGCGGCCGGTGCGGGGGTCGAAGTGGTGGCAGGTTTCGGGGGCACGGGTTTCGCTGCGGCGGGTGGCTCTTGAGGTGCGGTCTGTTCTACGGGAGCGGGAGTCGGAGCTGGCGGCTCCTGCGCTGCAGGTTGCTGAGAAGACGCGACTGACGCAGGCTTTTCGGCCGGAGGAGCGACTGTCGCACATGAAGTGATGATGAAAACCAAAAGACCAGCCGCTGCGAGAGCACATCCTTGAGATTTCATGATACTGCCAATATAGCATAGCTCATGGATTTTGAGTATAATGTTGCAACCAGGATGGATAATTCGCAAGATGTACTCAGGCTACTCAAAACCTACACTCGAAAGATCGGTAACCCAAGGATAAACTATCCGAAGTTCGCCGAGTTTGCCGTTCGATACTTTGAGAAGCATGCGCTTGAGAATCCGGAGTACAACGAATTTGCGTCTCAGGTCCAGCAGCTGCTACCCGGCATTCTCGAAGACCTTGAAACAGAGCATTGCTGCTCTCTGACAAGAGAAGGAGAGCAAATAGCGGCGATAATCTACAGTCAGTTTTACGTCGACTCAGTCCGGGCGGTTTACGCGCGCATGGAAAAACTGCCGGATATGCCGTTTCCCTCCGAGGATACGCTTACTCTGGAGTTGCCGGCGGATATCGTTGTTCCGGTAGACGTCAAACTGGATTTCGTCTCCTGGATATCTCGCAACGACAGCGACCAGCCGGTGCTGCTCAGACTGCTCTTCCCCGAAGGAATCCACAGTGTCATAGTTCCGTCGGATCTCGTGAAGAAGAAGCTCGTGGATTTTTCGGTTCAGAAGATCCGGACCTATCTGAGGACCGCGCGAAACGCGAGCTACATGCATCAGAAACTGCTTTCACTGTTCCGGCAACGTGACCTCTCCCTGCGGGACGCAATCAATTCGATACTTGCAACTCCAGACCAGGCTACCTCGACGGTATATGAACCTAACGATTTCTTTTTCCAGTTCTGGACTCAGCTTTCCACGAACGTAATCCGGGAGTTTGCGCCGAAGGTAGATAAACTTGCCGAAGAACATGGATACGCACAGGCCGCGTACCTGCTTGGCTACTACAACGTCTACTTCCGGGGAATGCAGCAGAAGAACCTCGAACGTGAGTCAGCCCTGAAACAGTTCGAGGCAAAGCTGAAAAAGAAACCCTACGCATTCTCGATTGGGGACATGTACAATTTTGCGGACTCAAAGGGCGTGCTGCTCACCAAGAAGTACCCGGTTGAAGCGATGCACGAAGTGCTGACCCGGAAAACGACACCTCCAAACGAAACCAGCCTTCCGGAAATCATCCGCGTGCGGACGGCCCAGAAGAAAGAGTTCTATATCGGAAAGGAGTTCGTACTGCCGGTTTTCGCGGAACGTCTGTTCCTCATGTCACGAACGCTCAAGGACTACTACTCGGAAGCGTGGAGCGAATCGCTGAAGCGTGACGAAATCCCGAAGGCAATGACAGAAGAGGCAGCATTCGAAGAGAATATTCTCGCCGAACTCACGGACAGGGACCCGCTCCTCCACTCCCTGATGAACTACAACCTGCTCTTTTTGTGCGCGAAAGAGATAGGTCTGAATGGTGACGCAGCTGCTGAGGTCAGTCGTTTCTTCGACCGAAAGGAGGCACGCCTCAGACCCTATGCCGAACTGCTCGGACTTGACCGGCAGAAACTGAGGCAGGATGCGTTTCTGATGCTACCCTTCTGGCAGGCAATTCCGCTGTTCCGGGCGATCGTCCGTTTCTTTCAGCGGGTGCTGCTGGGAAGACCTGCACCGGCGAAACAGCACAGTGGAAAGAACGATGCAGCTCCCGTGAGCGCGGCCGCCAAAGAGCCCTACCCCGCTCAGACAGCGAAGAAGCTCGCCGGTCCCGGTGATGATACCCGCGGCATGAAGACAGTCGCACCATCCGGTGCAGCCTCCGGCGCTCAACGGGCACCGATGAGCGCGGCCGAACGGGCCGAAGCGCTCAAGACCCGCAAGGCGCAGGCGGCCGCATTCAGGGCGGCTGTCCAGAAACTCGAGCAATCATTCATTCCCGCCGGACAGACGCGCGAATCAACGATGAAGCAGCTTATCGATCGGTGGAATCCCATCCTCGAGCCGACCGCGAAACAGAACCTCATCGAAGACGTGAACTCGCTGGTAAGGGACTATCTGCGCAGAGTTCGTTCGGGTTTCAGGTTCAAGGCGCCGGATGCCGCGCGGATACACAACATGGCTCGGGAACTGTGCGAACATGAAGCTCTCAAGAAGATAAAGAAGTCCGACCAGCTGAAACAGTACGTCGAACTCTACATGCTGATGCTACTTGGGAAATAGGTGGTCACTCAGGTAAGCACTTCGCCGAGCGTAAGGTCTCCCATAAAGCTCATTGATTCGACGCACGCGAGGAACAGCCGCATACACATGATCGCGTCGTCGGCGGCACGATGCGCATTGTTTGGCGGTATCTTCAGAAATGCGATGAGATTCTGTAGCGAATAGCTCTTCTGTCTGGGAAACGCACGCTTCGCAAGTTCCTGTGTGTCGATGATCGAGTTCCGCACATCACCCATTCCATGTTCGAGCAGCGCAGCGCGAAGAAAGGCAAGATCGAACGGAGCGTTGTGTGCGATGAGAACCGTATCGGCAGCGAACTCCATGAACTCAGGCAGCACGCCTGCGATGGGCGGCTCGGAGGCAACCATGGCGTTCGTGATTCCACTGATCACCGCTGCCTGCTCGGAAATCGGGAACCCCGGATTTACCAGCTGTTCGAACGTTCTGAGGATCTGAGTCCCCTTGAACGTGACGCCGCCGAACTCGACAATTCGATCCACTCCCGGAGTCAATCCCGTAGTTTCAAAATCGAATGCAGTAAACACTATCTCCGAAACGGGCAGATCCTGTTGCATACGGCATCTTATCGGTAATGGATGCTGCTGTAAAGCGGAACCCTGCGCTTGACACCTGCGGAACTCACCGCTACGGTAAGCGGGTGACTATGCAGGAATTGCTTGAAGAATACGGTTTTGAAATCGACGATATCCGCTGGTACCTCGCGGTGCTCACCGCCGATCGGATGTTCACCTATCGCGATCGGCCCGAAGAGCTTGCGCGACTCATCTGGTCGGGAGGGCTGGAGAAAGACCTCTACAACATGGAGGAACGGTTTCTCGAGCAGCTGCAGACCGATCTTGACCGCAACCATACCGACGAGGCTCACGTTCGGCAGATACTTGCCGAGGTAGCCCACCAGAAAGCGAAACGACGACGGGCCCGCTTCAGCCAGCCGGGCAGGTAGCGGGTCCGGCTAACCAACTGTGGCGATGATCGACTTGATCTCCCCGGAAAGCCGTTTTACCCGCGCGTCCACATCCGCTCGCGCCTTTGCCAGATCCCTGGTCGGAACGCCTGCGACCGATGCGTAGAACTTGATCTTCGGCTCAGTTCCCGACGGGCGGCAGCTCACCGTCGAGTTGCCTTCGAGCACAAACTGAAGCACGTTGGACGACGTAATACCTTCGATCCGCCGGATAGTGCTGTCAGACACGCGCCGTGCGCTCAGGCTTTGGAAGTCACGCACCTCAACTACCGCCGAACCACCGAGTGTCTCAGGCGGCTGATCGCGCAACAGGTTCATCAGTCTCTCCATCGTTGCCTTCCCCTCCTGGCCGGGGAAATAGTGGGAGATGGTCTCCTCCTGGAAGTAACCGAGCTCCTGGTAGATTTCATTCAGTCTG
>DATKUC010000138.1:0-7119 GCA_035530835.1 Spirochaetia bacterium | reverse complement strand
CGCGACATCACGTACCCCTGAAACAGGTCCACTCCCAGCTGGGCGCACACAAGCATCTGCTCGAAGGTTTCCACGCCTTCGGCGAGGCAGAGCGCACCAACCGTGTGCGAGAGTGCAACTATCGAGGAGACAACCATCTTGCCGTATGGGTCTTCGGCGACGCGATTAATTATGCTGCGGTCGATTTTTATGACATCCGGCCTCACAAGCATAAGCCGTTCCAGGTTCGAATGTGCCGTGCCGAAATCATCCAGTACGATGAGGCATCCATACTTCCGGTAGGTGTCGACGAAGTCCAGCAGAACCTCGGGTGAGTCAACTCGTGATTCGACGAGTTCAATTGCTACATGTGGAGGATCGATTCCCGTCTCCTCTATCGCTGATTTCAACGCCCCTGAGTTGCGCGTGGAGGCGTTGATCAGAGAAGCGTTGACGTTCAGAAACAATACGCAGCCATCTGCGCTCTGTTGTTTCCGGAACTCCCTCAAGCCGAGGAGACGGCAATAGCGGTCAAGTTCAAGGAGCTGACCCTGTTCGCGCGCGGACGAAAAGAGATCGTTCGCTGCAATTGGTGCACCATCGCTGTCCACGGCCCTTGCGAGTGACTCGTATCCGACTATTCGCCTGGCCCGGATGCTGACGATGGGCTGATAGTTGACGCGGATCGCATCCTGCTGCATCAGTAATTCAATATCCACTTTGCACATCCGAGGCACAATGTATATAATTTCTCGACTTTGTACAGCTCAAAACGCCCGCATTCGCGACCATCCGACAGTGAATGACAGTCTTTTTTTCTCGTTCACCTTTTTTCCTACGAAAATGTCTCTTTTTGGACATTGACCAACACGTCTGTGCTATTATCTCGAGGCCGAACGGGCCCAGAAATCTACCGATCGACGTAAGTCTTTCTGCAATAGCGATATGACTCATTGAGGATATTTGGCATATTTTTTGCCGCAACCTGGTATCAGTTTCGGGCAATATTCGCGGTGCACACCGGCTAACATCGGCACGCGGGCGAGCGGCAGCATGGATGGCGACAAATCGCTCGAGGCACTTGTGGAGAAGTATCTCCTGAGTGCAATTGAAGTTCTGAGTACAATATCCTCTCTTGAGCGGCAGGCGGTCAGGCACGCGAGCTGAATGAAATATCTCAGCTCATTGCGCAATACTCACTCCGACTGCAGGAGTTTGCAGGCACATCCGAAGAGAGTTTCGACCATGCCTCGTCCTCTATTGCCGCCTCGACGGAAGTGACCGAAGATATTGCTGAGCATCTCCATGTGCTCGCAATTAATACTGCAGTTGAGGCGGCTCGCGCCGGAGAAGTCGGAAGGGGTTTCACGATAATCTCAAAAGAAATTCAGAAATTGTCCAGAAAGGCTCCCGAGTCAATTCGCGATGTGGAAAATCGCGTCGGCAATGTGCGCCAGAAGATCGATGACGTGAGTGCTTCGCTCGAGCAATCAAGCGACTCCGCGCGCTCTACGCTTTCGAAACTCGCTGCGATCGCCGGGCGGTTCGAGCAGATTCATCTGGTCTTTACACTTCTCCGGGAACAACTTTGCGGCTTTCGCGAGATTGTCAGGAATCAGCTGAAGTCGGAGAAGCAGATCGCTGAGAGCGTGCGCGACATCACGAGAGAAAGCGATTCAATCGCCGAACAGAGCGGGCTCGCAGTTGACCTCGCGGCGAGTCTGGAATCAGTTATGCAGGATGTGCTGAAGGAGGTTGGTTCGGGATCTGAAGGAAATTGGATTCCTCATTACTGACACAGAACTCGGTGACTCCGCTGCACTGAACTCGCGACTCATGGAGCAGTTTGCGCTACCCGCATTTTGAATCGTTCTATCTCATGAATCAGCAGGGAGTTCAGATCACGTCGAACATCGTAAATCCTGCATATCGGGAACTTATCAGCAGCGAAGGCCGGAACGTATTCCGCGGCACGAAGCCATATTTCCGGGTGGTCATTGACAGCGGACACGTACTTGCGGCGGATATGAACATGAAGGATTTCACTCAACGTTCACGACATGAGGCGACTTCGGTCGGCGTCGGGAGGTGACAGGAGAGCGTCAACAATTTCCGGATGATTCTCCATATTCACTTGATTCGTGTGGAGATCCGCGTAACTTTAACACCGGGGAATAGGACGTGGAGGAAGAATCTTGGAAAAACAGCAGCGCTACGACGCAATTGTCATCGGGTCAGGACAGGGAGGAGTGCCGCTCGCAGCCGCGCTTGCAGCAAAAGAAGTCAAGACTGCCATCATCGAGATGGATGCCGTCGGGGGGACCTGCATCAATAGCGGTTGCACCCCCACCAAGACCATGATCGCGAGCGCCCGCAATGCATATCAGGTTTCCCGTTCGGCGCGTTACGGCGTGACCGGCGTTCCGCACTCTTTCACCGTAGATATGGCGCGAGTTCGGGCACGAAAGCGGGACATTGTGACGATGTTCCGATCAGGAAGCGAGCGGCGCCTCGCGGACACTGCGAACCTGACGCTCCTTCGCGGGACTGCGAGCTTTCTTGACTCCCGTTCCATATCGGTGCGGGACGGGGAGGGGCGCACCTCGACAATTCATGCAGATCGGATCTTCATCAACACCGGTACCCGAACGGCGATTCCCGATATTGAAGGTCTCGCTTCAGTACCCTACCTGACGAACAGTTCGATAATGGAGCTCGATTCTGTTCCCGATCACCTCATCGTGGTCGGCGGCGGGTACATAGGCGTCGAGTTCGCCCAGATGTTCAGACGATTTGGCGCTCGCGTGAGCATTGTTCACCACGGCGCCTCGCTCCTCTCCCGGGAAGATCGGGACCTCTCCGACGAGCTTGCATCAATTTTGCGTTCCGATGGGATCGACATCATCCTTGAAGCCGAACCGGTTTCGGTGACCTCAGGGACTCAGATTACGCTGAATCTGAGGAGCAGTGGCGGTGATCGGAGTATCGCGGGAACACATATTCTCCTGGCTGCGGGCCGCACGCCAAACAGCGACCTGCTGCAACTCGAAGCGGCGGGAATCGGTGCAGACCGACGGGGGAATGTCATCGTCAACGACAGGCTCGAGACAACAGTTGACGGCATATGGGCGCTCGGTGATGTGAAAGGTGGCCCCGCCTTTACCCACATTTCATATGACGACTATCGAATTATCATGCGGAATCTCTACGGTGATGGCAAAGGTACAACGTTGGGAAGAATGGTTCCCTACACGGTGTTCACCGATCCGCAAATTGGGCGGATAGGCATGAGCGAAGCGGAGGCGCGTGCCGCTGGCCTGAACATCCGGGTCGCAAAGCTTCCCATGGACTGGGTTGCTCGCGCACTCGAGCTGGATGAGACGAGCGGCTTCATGAAGGCAGTGGTCGATGCTCAGTCGGGTATGATTCTGGGTTTTTCGATGATCGGAATCGACGCCGGCGAAGTGGCCGGAGCCGTACAGATCGCGATGATGGGAAAGCTGCCTTACACCGCGTTGAGAGACGCCACCTATTCGCATCCGACTCTCATCGAGTCGCTGAACAATCTGTTCTCTACGCTGCCGGAGCCGTCGCTCGAATGACAGTGCAGGAACGGCTCGAACTCGCAGACTGGCGGAGATCGATCGCAGAAATGTACGCTGAACTTCGACGCGTCGCGGTCGAGAATCCGAACGCGGCCTGGAACGGATTCCGCGCGACCCGCGATGCTCTTTTCGCTTCTCATCCGCAGTCGCCGCTTGACGAGGAGCGGAAAGCCGCGTTCACGGCGCTGCACTATTTTGACTATGACCCGAGGTGGCGGATAAGAGCGAAGGTCCAGGGAACAGGCGAGGCGACGTCCTCTCCAACTCCGCGGAGCGTTACCGTTGAGCTGCCCGAAGGAACACTTCGGTACCGTGCAGTCGGCACCGCCGTCTTCACAACTCCCGCAACCGATGATCGAGTCTACACACTCACTCTCTACTGGCTCGATGGGTACGGCGGAGGACTCTTTCTGCCGTTCAAGGATCTGACGAGCGGCAGGGAGACCTACGGTGGCGGACGCTATCTATATGACACCATCAAGGGAGCAGATATCGGTGCCGGTTCAGGGCCCGACGAACTGGTTCTGGACTTCAATTTCGCCTACAATCCGTCCTGCGCCTACAGTCCGCGATGGGTCTGCCCATTATCGCCTTCCGAGAACTCGTTGCCGTTCCGGATCGAGGCGGGAGAGTCCGAATCGCGATAAACGGAATCCGGAGGGCTCAATGCTCTCCTGAGGTTCTACGCAAGAAACTCTTCGGCGGTGATAGTTCTTACACCCTTGCGCGCAGCGAAATCCAGGAATTCCTCTCCTTCCTTCTCGAAGCCCGGAACCGCGCTCATGGCATCTTTTATGATCACGATCTTCTGAATGCTTCCCTGTGGTAAGTTTTCGATCAGATCCTGAGTGGTGAACCTCACGCAGTGACTCAGCGCCTCTCCGGCAATCACCAGTACGTCCGCCTCATTCAGGCTTTCGATGAGTCCTGAATTGAGCTGGGTGCCGGGATCATCCGGACGAGGGACGTCAGCCTGGAGAGCCGAGTAGTGTTCGGTCAGGTGATTAGTCCCCTTGGTCACATAATCAATGGAGTCGACATTTGCGGTTTCCCAATCAAGGAGCGCTTGAAACAGCGGGGAATAGACCTGCGTTCCCCAGGACCCGATGAGGCAGTGGGGAGGCCAGACGCAAAGTGCGTACCTCTTGTTGATCTCGAGCTTCCGGGTGTATTCAACTGCCCAGGCCCGGTGCGCGGGACTTGCGGCCGCCCAGAGTCCGCTGGCTACCTCATCGGCGGTGATGATGGTGAACGGGGCCGGGTGCACTCCTCTGGAGTTCACCCAGAATACCGGGTGGGCGACATCAACGAAGTGATGGGTGTCCAGCGTCACGTGGATGTTGTCAAGTCGGGACCCGAGTCGGCGGATCATCGCCTCCAGACGGGTCATGTCGTGGTCTGCTCCCGGGACAAAGAGGGAGCCATTTGAATCGCAGAAATCATTCTGCGGGTCAATTACGAGTAGATGTGTCTTCATCATTTCCTCTTTCAAGGGTCAGAATCAATAGAGTTCGACTTCGCTCAGGCAAACCACGATTAACTACCAGCGAATCATAAGAGCGACAACGAACGCCACTATAATATAGCTCACGTAGTAGTATACATGCCCGTTCATGATTACCCGGCTGAAGAGCCCCCCGAGGCGCTGAATGCCGGCCGCGACCGATCTCAGCGGCCGCGTGAACCGGTCACGAATATTGAGTTGACGTCTCCCCGGAGTTGACATCTCCTCCGTGTCGTAGAAGCCGCGGAGCATTCTGAGCAGGATTTGCGAGAAGGCAGGCTCGGTGAAGTATTCCTGTTCCGAGAGACTCACACCGCCATACCATGGATCGACAGACCTAACCCGCTTTCTCTGCAACCGCCAGAAGAGAAACGGTATCGCTCCGAGCACAGCTATCACAACGGCGAACATAGTCGGAGAGACAACGCCGAAGAATGGACTCCCCGATTCGAGAAGGAGCGGCGAAGGAACGCCGAGCAGTCCTCCGAAGAGACTGCGGAAGCCGAACAGGGGGACGAGCACCGGCAAGCCAATTCCCAGTAGCGGCAGCAGGAGAATTGTGATTACCTGCGCGACTTTCATTGGCTGCGCAGGGAGACTTGCGGAGCGGCGCCCGTGGTGGTAGCCCAGAGCCGTGTAGCCGATGAGTTTTACCATCGCGAAGACCGCAAGGCCTATCGCAAGCGCTGTGAAGAAGCCGGCGACCGCGAGAAAGATCCTCTCTCCGGTGAGTTGAAATCGTGAACTTTGGAAAACTGTTTCGAGTACCATCCACTCTCCGGTGTAGCCGAGAAGTGGCGGAAACGCACTCAGGGAGAGCCCAGCCGCGAGAATCCCCACGCCCGGTACCATCCCGACGCCGCGCCAGACGCCTCTGGTTTCATCGATGGTTTTCACTCCCAGAGACTCCTTTGCGTGGCCGATGGACATGAAGAGCAGGCTCTTCGCGAGCGCATGACCCAGGGCTAGAACCGCCGCCGCGGAACTTGCGAAAGCCGAAAGGTAGGCCAGACTCGTTGTTCTGGACGCACCCGCAAGGGCGGCCGCGGCAACGACAGTCATAATCATGCCATTGTTCTCGACGGTCGAATAAGCGGGGAGTGACTTGAGTTTGCGGGCGGCGGCCGCCTGGAGCGCACCCCAGAACGCGGTCATCGAACCGAAAAGCACCAGAATCATGAGCCAGGGCATCGACGGCGCAGACATTGAAACGAAGCGCTCAAGACCGTATACCCCCATGAGGGTTACCGGAACGCTGAGAAACGCCGATGTATGATCGGCTGTCTTCTCGTATACGCCGGGCATCCATACGTGAAATGGAATCGCATCCATTTTTATGGCGGCGCCGAGCGTGGTCAGTATCAGGAAGACCGGAGCCGCGCCTGTCACGCTAGCAAAGGAAAGTGTGTGATATTGAATATACAGTGATGCGAATCCAACCAGGAGCAGCATCGTGGAGATCTCACCAAAGATAAGGAAGCGGAATCCGGCCGAAACAAGCGGAGCCCTCGGTTCAAGCCTGCCTGCACTACCGTATCGGACATCGTCAGTCATGAGCAGGTAGGAGAATAGTGTCACAAGTTCCCAGCCGGCGAGAAAGGTGAGTGTATCACGTGCCGCGAACACGAGAAGCGTGCCGGCAAAGCCGAACGAGAACGCCGCGGCAGTCCTTGGACCGTATAGTCTGCCGTAGCCGATTGCGAACAGTGAAAGAACCATCGCAGATAGCGATGATATGGAGAGAAAGAGTGCGGACATCCTGTCGAGCTCGAGCAGGAGAGAGACGCCGTTGTATAGAGGAATCGACAACGATACCGACTTGCCGGCCAGATCGGAGATCCCCGCCGCCAGGGCTACGGCCGAGGCGAGAAACGCCATAGTGTAGGATAGGACGCGGCGGGTCGAGAGACACGCGCCGAGAACATAGATGGCGGCAGCGCTTACCAGAAGGATCATGCTGAAGCTCCCCGCTGAATTGCCAGCAGTGCGGCGAGTATGTCCGAGGGGCCGGGAACTCCCGGAAGAAAGCCG
>DATKUC010000137.1:0-11293 GCA_035530835.1 Spirochaetia bacterium | reverse complement strand
TACCCCGAACTTTCGGCGGCCGGCGGCGGCAGCAACAACTGGGCGATCAGGCACGGCGAAGGCGGAATGCCCGAAATTGCCAACGATCCGCACCTTGCGATGACGGTGCCACAGGTGTGGCACGTCTGCCACCTCCACTGTCCGACACTGAATATAGCGGGTGTCGCGATGCCCGGCGTACCGGGAATCGTCATCGGAAGGAATCTGAAGCTCGCCTGGGGAGTCACGAACGTCATGACCGACATTGTGGACCTCTACATGTTGAGGATCGACCCGGAGCGGCCGACCCGCTACCGTCTGGGGTCCGAATGGCGGGAGATGGAACGGGAGGAGATCGAGATTCCGGTCCGCGGCGACCAGGCACTCGCGCGAACGATCTATCGTACGGCACACGGTGCGGTGCTGACAGAGGTCACCGAAGGCGCTGAGGCGGTAGTCGCGCTGAAGTGGTACGGAACGCTTCCTGAAGCGGAAATTGCCGAAAACAGTATCAACGGCTTCTTTTCACTCTTCCGTTCGCGTACGGTGGCCGAGGCATTCGAAGCGGGTAGGAGTCTTTCCACGGTCGGTCAGAATCTCGTCTGCGGTGACACCGCAGGTGACATCGGCTGGCACGCAACCGGACTCGTGCCCGTCAGACGCGGATATTCGGGACGGGCGCCGGCGGACGGCAGCGGGGGGATGGAGGACGACGCACAGCCTGATGGCGACGACTGGACCGGATTCCTGCCGTACGACCAGATGCCGGCGGCGAAGAACCCACCGACCGGATATCTTGCGACCGCCAACAACAGGACGGTGGACGACGACTATCCTCATCACATCACCTACGCATGGACGGCGCCGTACCGAAGAGAGCGGATCGCTGCACGCCTTGCACAGAAACTGAAGGCGGGGGTGCCCCGGCTCGAAGATATGCAGGAGATCCAGCGGGACGTCTATGTGCTGCAGGCCGAGCGGCTGTTGCCGAAGCTGCTCGAATTCGAGTTCCACAATTCAGATGCACTTCTTGCCAGAAAGATCCTTGCAGAGTGGGACCTCGTCGCTGACCGCGGCAGCCGCGGTGCGCTCATATTTTCGATTTTCCAGACTGAGTTTCAGCGGCTGCTTCTTGCAGAACGGCTCGGGGCGGCATTCGCGGTCTATATCTCAACCGCGCCACTCTTCTATTCAGCGGTCGATGAAGCGCTCAGACGAGGCACGTTGAGCAAGCTGCTCGAAGGGACGAAGTACGGCGCGAATGGACTTGCGGCGCTGTGTGAGGAATCCCTTGCGAGAGCGGTGGCAGTTGCGCGGAAGGCGCTCGGCAGGAACATCAGGAGGTGGCACTGGGGACGCCTGCACACCTACCTGTTTGCGCATCCGGGCGCAACAGGACCGCTCACCGAGTGGCTGCTGAACCGCGGACCCTATGCAGCACCCGGAACCTCGACGACGGTGAACGTATCCGCATTCAATCCTGCGAACAGCGGAGGTTCGGGCCGCGCGGCGCATGCACGAGCCTACCGATCCATGACTATACCGTCAATGAGATTCACCGCATCCCTTGCCGATCCGGATCGCACCTTCATCATGGCGCCGATGGGACAATCGGGACGACCGGGCAATCTCCACTACGACGATATGATCAGGCCGTGGATCGAAGGTGAGGTCGTGCAGCTTCCGCTTACCGAGGAGGCAGCGCGGAGGATTGCACGGATCAGGCTCGTCCTCCGCGGTTAGTCCCTACTTGAGGAAGAACTCCACAACGGGGACGGCGACATTCGGCCGCAGCTGTGGAAGCGTGATGCTCAGCGTATCGGGTGCAAGCCCGACATTCCGCGCGTGCGCGGCCTGCCACTCCTCGAGTCCGCTCATCGCGACCTCCGACCCGTCGTGCAGAAGCTGCGCGTATGCGACCTTTCCCTTCAGGCCGTCAAGATGGATGTGCTTATAGGGCCACGCGAAGATATGCAGGTAGAGTCGCCTCGTTTCGGCGTTGTAGGTGAGTCTGCAGTCCGGCGGCGCTGCCACACCGGCAGGTGCTTCGCCGCAACCGTAGATCGCCCGTGAATGGCGTTTCATCCATCGGCCGATGTCCGAGAGCCGGGAAAGTGCGCGTTCGTCGAACTCTCC
This sequence comes from Spirochaetia bacterium, assembly GCA_035530835.1. Classification (GTDB taxonomy): domain Bacteria; phylum Spirochaetota; class Spirochaetia; order DSM-27196; family DATKUC01; genus DATKUC01. Next base: position 9,178 of record DATKUC010000137.1, on the reverse strand, counting down.
GCGGGAGGTGGGGCCAACGTTGAGCAGCAGGTTCCCGCCCTTCGAAACCGTGTCGATGAGCGTCCGGATGAGCTCATCGGCATCCCGCCAGTCCGCCTCATCGCGATGGTATCCCCACGAGCCGGAAAGGGTCTGGCACGCTTCCCAGACCACCGGAGCCCCGTCGCGGGTGTAGCGCACGCGCGGCTGAAACTGTTCGGGAGTAATGACATCACCAATGCCGGGAAGGTCAAGGCGATCGTCGAGAATGATCGACGGCCTGAGCTTGCGAATCAGACGGACGAGCTCCTCGCTCTCCCAGTCCTTGTGCCCCTTTCCGCCGGGTCGCTGCGGATAGCTGAAATCGAACCACATTACATCAATATCACCGTAGCCGGTGAGCAGTTCCTCCACCTGGCGACGGATATAGGCCGCGTAGCGACTCTGATCGCGCCCGCGATTGAGCGTATCCTTGTCCGGCGCATTGCGAAGCGGACCGTGCGAAGGATCAATGACAAAGTCAGGATGCGACCAGTCAAGCAGCGAGTAGTAGAGCCCCGCTCGCAGCCCGCGGCTGCGGAATGCGTCCACCATCGGAGCTATGAGATCACGACGGGCGGGAGTATTCGGTGCCTTGAAGTCCGTCTGTGCAGTGTCCCACAGGCAGAATCCCTCATGATGTTTGGTTGTCACGACGAAGTACTTCATTCCGGCATCGGCCGCGGCAGCGGCCCACACCGCCGGATCGTAGAGGTCCGGGTCGAACTTGTCGAAATACCTTGAGCGATAGACATCCGGCGGTATCTGCTCCCGGTCCATCAGCCACTCGTGGCGCGCGCCGAGTGAGTAGAGCCCCCAGTGGATGAACAGTCCGAACCTGTCGTGAGTAAACCAGGAGGTGTCTCCTCCCTGCCGCCATGACTCTTTTTCGATTCCCATCTGTCGCTACTCCTCTGCTTCAGTCTCCCCTGTTATGCGTTCAAGAGCTCGCGACAGCACCCGGTACAGTTCGGCGGACTCCTGTGACGTAAGTCCGAGGCCGGCGCCCAGAGCGCCCGGGATGCGCCGTGCCCGCTCGGCGAGCGCTGCGCCCGCCTCACTCAACGCAACATTGACTGTCCGTTCGTCCACGTTGCTTCGCCTGCGCACGAGCAGACGCGCGGCCTCCAGACGTTTGAGGAGCGGGGAGATGGTACCGGTGTCCAGGCCGAGGGTGTCGCAGAGCTCGCCGACCGTCCTGCCGTCACGCTCCCAGAGCACCAGCATCACCAGATACTGCGGGTAGGTCAAGCCGAGGTCCGCGAGAAGCGGACGATACCGCGCGTTGATCTCCCGATCCAGCCGGTAGGCGAGGAAGCAGATCTGATTCGAGAGGAGGAGCTCAGGTGCGATCATGAAGCGAGAAACCGCTCGATGTCAGCTGCAATCTCTGCAGGTTCAGTGTTGGAGGCAAATCTGATTACGTCGCCGCCATCCCTGCTCACGAGGAACTTTGTGAAGTTCCATTTGATCGCGTTTCCGAGAACGCCCGGAGCCTGCTCTTTCAGGTGTGCAAAAACCGGATGAGTCCCGTCGCCGTTGACCTCGATCTTCGACATGAGCGGAAATGTTACGCCGAAGTTCAGTTCGCAGAAGCTCCTGATCTCCGAATCGTCGCCCGGCTCCTGATGCCCGAACTGATCGCAGGGAAAACCGATCACGACCAGACCCTGGTCACGGTATTTGCGATTCAGTTCCTCGAGCCCCGTGTACTGCGGGGTAAATCCGCACTTGCTCGCGGTGTTCACGATCAGGAGCACCTTGCCGCGATACTCCGCGAGTTCGCGGTCGAGACCCGAATTGTCAACTGCGTGCAGGTCGAACACTGTCTCTGCCATGGTAATTCCTCCGCGTCTTTATTTGACGCAATATAATTTGACACAATATATCATCGGGGATGGCTGCGAGTCAAACGCGACGTTGACCTGTTCGCCGAAGTGCGGTTAGGCTATGCGACAGATGAAACCTGACGCCCTGCTTCAGTTCTACGAGAACCTGACACCACTCAACCAGATGACCGATATATTCGACGACGCGGCGTTTACCCCGGCACCTGAAAACTGGATGGTGGTAGTGACCGATGTGGTCAATTCAACAGGTGCCATAGAACAGGGCCGCTACAAAGAGGTGAACTCCGCGGGCGGGCTTGCCGTCAGTGCCCTTACGAACCTCACCCGCGGTATGGAGTTTCCCTTCATCTTCGGTGGCGATGGGATGGTGTTCCTGCTGCCCGGTGAGCTCGAACCGCAGACTCGCGATGTGCTCGCCGATACGCGGGCAGCGGTCGCCCAGATCTTCGGCCTCGAGTTGCGCGCCGGAATGGTGCCGGTTCGCGACCTGTACAGCGCCGGCCATGAGCTCGGCGTGGCGCGAGTACGAGTCTCCGAGCAGTATGACCAGGCGATCCTCTCAGGCACCGGAATCGATGAGGCCGATCGGATGATCAAGGCGCCGGGAAGCAAGTACCTCATCCCGGCCGGACATAGCGGCTCGGACCTTGCGGACTTCAGCGGATTCTCCTGCCGCTGGAAGGACATTCCGAGCCACCTTGGGGTGACACTCGCCGTGATTGTGCGGCCGGTTACAAAGCATCCGGGTAACCGGGCGGAAATTCTGCGCCAGGTGTACAATCGTGTTGAGCGGCTGCTCGGTCCCGAGGAGGAGTACCACCCGCTGCCGATCGATCTGCAGGTGGTGAGCACCGACAATCTTGCCGTACGGGCGGAGGCCGGCGCGATGGCGAGGGCCACCCGCGGATTCGGTTTCCTGCTGTGGAAATTGTGGGTGCGGCTGCAGCGGGTTTCGACGAGACTCATCATCCGTTACGGTCTGAACATCCGCTTCATGGGCAAACTGGTCAGGACCGTGCGCGAAGACAACCGTGTCAATGCCGATTTCCGGAAGTTCGATGGAACGCTGAAAATGGTCGTCGCATGCACGCAGGAGACCCGGGGACGGATCGAGCAGCTCCTTGAACGTTTTCACGAAGCAGGCTTCATCCACTACGGCACACACGCCTCCGACCGCGCAATCATGACCTGTGTTGTCCATGTGGACTCCCATCACGAAGTCCATTTTGTCGACGCTGCGGGCGGGGGATACGCCCTTGCTGCAGCAATGATGAAACGCCAGATCGGATAGTGGCAACTGCCGGCCCGCGAATTCGTACCTTGACCGCACCGGGGAACGGCCTTACATTTTATGACGCGTCGTTGACGCATTGACAGAACCTGCTGAATGCCATAAAGGGCTGCCATGAAACAATTCAATCGTGCTTTTTTCCGCGACCTCTGGAAACTGGCAAAGCCATACTGGTGGTCCTCGGACGAACGATGGTTCGCCCGCGGTATTCTTGCGCTTGTCATCGTGTTGAACCTGCTGATGGTGTACATCAATTATCGAATAACCGAGTGGTACAACACCTTCTACAACGACCTGCAGCAGTACCGGGCCGCGGCAGCCTGGCACGGAATGCTGATATTTGTGCTTCTTGCTACCCCCTACATCATTGCGGCCGTCTACCAGACCTACCTGGCCCAGATGCTTCAGATCAGGTGGCGCCGGTGGCTCACTGCAAAGTATCTCGATTCCTGGCTCTCGAACGGCACCTACTATCACATGCAGGTGCTGGGCGACGGCACTGACAACCCCGATCAGCGTATCAGCTCGGACCTGGACACCTTCACCTCGCAGACGCTCGGACTGATCGTCGGCATTCTGAGCTCGGTTACCACCATTGTAGCGTTTGTCGCAATGCTCTGGGGACTCTCCTCTCAGGTGGCGCTGCCGTGGCACGGCGGCAAACTGGTCATCCCCGGCTACCTGGTGTGGGCGGCACTGATCTATTCAATCGCGGGAACCATCATCATCGCCCTGGTCGGGCGGCCGCTCATCCGACTCAACTTCAACCAGGAGCGGTATGAGGCAGATTTCCGCTTCAGCATGGTGCGATTGCGGGAGAACAGTGAATCGGTCGCGCTCTATCACGGCGAAGTACAGGAGCGTGAGCACTTCCTCTCGCGCTTCGGGAACCTCTTCTCCAACTTCTGGCAGATCATGAAGCGCACGAGGCGGTTGAACTGGTGGGCATCCGGCTACGGTCAGGCAGCCGTCATATTTCCGACTCTTGTGAGCCTTCCCGCTTACCTTGCGAAAGCAATCAAGATCGGCACACTGTTCCAGATCGGAAGCGCATTTGGTCAGGTTCAGGGTGCCCTTTCGTTCATCGTCAACAGCTACACCGGACTCGCAAGCTGGCACGCAGTCGTTGACCGACTCCGCTATTTCGACCAGTCGATGGAGGAGATCCGTGGCATCCAGAAGACACACTTCAAGATCGCCCATCAGACCGGATCGGATCTGCGCGTGCGCAATCTCGATATCCGCCTCCCGGACAACCGCGACCTGCTGAAACAGCTGAATGTAGAACTGCTCCAGGGCGGTCGAATGCTCATAGTCGGACGATCAGGAAGCGGCAAGAGTACGCTCATCCGTGCCCTCGCGGGAATCTGGCCATTTGGCGAAGGCGAAGTCGATCTCCCGGCGAACGACGTAACGCTCTTCCTTCCACAACGGCCATATCTGCCGCTTGGGACACTGAAGGACGTTCTGATCTATCCGTTCGGAAGTCCGGGCACCGACGATGCCGAACTCCGCGCCGTCCTTGACATGGCAGGTCTGCCGGAGCTGGGAACCCAGCTGTCAGAAACCCGGTTGTGGGCGCAGCTCCTCTCCCCCGGGGAACAGCAGCGACTTGCATTTGCGCGCATCTTCCTGCAGCGGCCGACATGGGTCTTCATGGACGAAGCAACATCCGCGCTCGATGAGCCCGCCGAAAGTAAGCTGTACGAGGCACTCATTCGCGAATTGCCGAAAACCGCCGTAATCAGCGTCGGCCACCGGGCCAGTCTCGCAGCGTTTCACGAATCACGACTCGTACTCGTGGGAGACGGCAGCTGGCATACGGAAGCCATCACGCCTGCATAAGCTTAGTCCCGCGGTACGTTCTGCCGCGGGACATGCCTGTCGTGGTGATGAGATAGCCTCAGCCGTGAATGCACCTGTAGTGGTGCACCTGAGGTAACGCGGGTATACTGCCGCATGGCCAAAATTCTCTTCATACTTGCTATCAGCCTCGGAAGCCTCGTTGTGGGCTATCTGGTCAGGCGTGCCGGACTCTGGGGAAAGCGGGTCGACCTAACCTGGCCGGAGACGCTCTCCCGGCGGATGAAGATCTGGGCGATATTCATCCTGAACCCGGTGCCGATTATCGATTCGTTCTGGCGCCTGTCGCTTTCGACAAAAGGCATCTTCATGCTGCCCTTGCTCGGAGTACTCTCGCTGCTGGTCGGCGGAATCAGCGCAATAGTCCTGAGCAGGCTGTTTCGCATACCACCGAAGCGGGCAGCATCGGTTTTCACATCCGGAATGTTCACGAACATACTCACCTTCGGCGGCCTTATTTCGTTCGTGTTCTTCGGTTACCGCGGTTACGCGTTCGTTCAGCTCTTTAACATGTTCGTGTCGATGACCTACTACGTCGTTGGCTTTCCGCTTTCGCGTGAAATCAGCATCGGAGGCAAGCCGAGCCTGCGTGCTCTGTCGCCGAAAGCCATGCGTGAACGCCCCTACATGTTTGTGCCAATCATCACGATGGCTGCGGGACTCCTGCTGAACCTCACCGGCGTGCCGCGCCCGCTCGTGTTCGACTGGGCAACGAACGCATTGATACCGATCATTGCGGGAATGCTCGGCGCATCAATCGGTCTCACGTTGCGCTTGAGCACAGTCGGCAACTATCGCCTTGAAATTCCGCTCATCGCGGCAATCAAGTTCATCATCGTTCCCGCAATCATCATCCCCCTCGGAATTGCCTTCGGACTTCCCGCAGTCGCGGACGGCCTTGCGTTCAAGGTGCTCGTCGTGGTATCGGTAATGCCCGTTGCATTCAACGCTCTTGTCCCCCCGGCGATGTACGGATTCGATCTTGATCTTGCAAACTCAGCATGGATAGTGACCACCCTATCACTCGCTCTGATCCTCCCGCTGCTGTACCTTGTGCTCCAGCCACGATAAGATGGGAATATGGAAGCAGTCTGCTACGCGCTCATCTGCGCTGATCGAGTCATTACCGAGAACAACGGCAAGAAAGGACTGATCGGCGTGTTCAGCGGGTTCCAGTTCCCGACGTTCCCCTCACCGCCGACACAGTGGTTTGTGTACGCAGGACTCGCGAATGTGCTCGGTAGACAACAGTTCTCGCTGAACCTCGTGCATGACCAGTCGCAGCAGGTACTCTTTTCACTCGCCGGCGAACTCACCATTCCCGAAGGCAACCGCGAGATCGAGCTCGTCGTTCCCGTCGGCAATCTGCAGTTTCACCAGCCGGGAGCTCACGTCCTGATACTGAACATCGACGGAATGCCGATTGCTTCCCGGATGTTGCGTGTCTCCATGGTGCCGCAATCCGAAATGCAGCCGCCGGGTGAGAACTGACTAAACGCGATTCACTCGGCAGCAAAAGCATTCGCCTGAGCTGCCGAATCGGCGACCGGCGACTCCTTCATGCGCGTGGCAAAATAGACGCTGCCGGAAAGAAGCACTACAAACAGCACAAGAAGCGGCGCAATGCCGACGCTATCCATCGCCAGAATGAAAATCACGCCCGACACCTGCCCCGCGAGAATGAGCAATCCCTGCGCAGACGACTCAGGCGCGGGGTAACTGATCTCCGCACTGTACTGAAAACCGACAGGCCCCGCACTCATCACGAAGAACCCAAGCACGAAACCCGCGACCAGAAGCAGCCCATAGCTGTGAACCAGCATGATGCCGAGCAAGCCCGGTACCATGCCCGCGGCGCATACTACGATGAACGGTCGTCGCTTGCGAACCTTGTCCGACCAGACGGGAACTATCACCGCACCGATAATGCCACCGATGATCATGATTCCACCGACAAGTCCCGACTGATCGGCACTCAGCCCCTTCGCGCTGCCGATCTGATCGATGACCGTACTGACCGCATTAAACATGCCAAGTCCCACAAAGAAGAGGATCATGAGGTAAACCATGCTTGGCTGCCGAAAGATGTGCTTCAAACCTTCGCCTGTCGCGTATCGTTCGGTAGACTCAGTGAGCGACGGCGGCGTTGCAGGGCGGTCGCGCAGGAACAGAAGCAGCAGTGCGCCGCTTGCGACCGAGAGAATCGCGTAGATGACAAACGCGCCTCGGAGATTGGCACCATTTCCCGATCCTGCCACGAGGATCGGTGTCAGCACCATTGCCACAATGAAGCCGAGATACTGGCACAATGAAACGATGCCCGCGGCAGTTGCACGCTCTCTCACCGGAAACCAGTGCGCGCTGAGCTTTGTCACCGCGTTCATCGCAAACGGCTGCGATATTGCCAGTCCGATCTGTGCAACGAGCACCAGCGGGTAACTGTCGGCGAACAACGCCTTCAACACGCCGAACACCACAAGCAGCGCAGCACCTATTCCCACTCCGAACCTCAGGCCGAAGGTATCGATGATATGTGAGGCGGGAATGGAGAAGATAATGAAAACCAGCATGTACACCATCGAAAGCATGTCGATCGCGAGCGGTGTCACGTGATAGTGCACCTGCGCTATGGTAGCAACCGGTGCGAACGTAAGCCACTGCAATTGAACTACCAGATTCAGCAGCGAAAAGACCGCCAGCACCAACCATCGGTACCGATAGACTGTCACGCGCGAGTCATCCATTTGTGCTCCTCCAGCTCCTGATGATCGGAACGAGGATACACTGCTTTTGAGAATCACATAAGAGACTCTGAAGGTAGTGTCACAAACCTTGGGGGCGCAATGAAGTAACGGTGAAAAACAGCGGTAGTACCAGGTATCCCTTCGTCATGGAGAATGTCTGTGTTAATTCCGCCGTTTTGTCCTTATCCGAAGTGTGTGTTCCACAACCCGGATCATCCTCTGTTCCCAGGGTGCTCCGGCTCTCACCGCTGGTTTTCTCAGTACGGCTGCTACTACACCGCCTCGCGCGGGATCGTCCGACGGTTCCGCTGCAGAGCATGCGAGCGCTCCTGCTCCGAGCAGACGTTTCGCCTCGATTACTACGTCAAACGTCGTATCTCCTATCGGCGCATCGAGCAGGGAATCACAAGCTGCTGCGGGGTACGGGCACTCGGACGCTCACTCGGTTGTACACCCGGTTCTGTCTCAAACAGGGTCTCCCGACTCGCCCGGCAGTACATCGCAGCACACGAACGGATCCTCGCTACGGTCAACCTTCGCGAGCCGCTTGCTGCTGACGGATTCCAGAGCTTCACGGTCAGTCAGTATTTTCCCAATAATATTCACCTGCTTACCGGATGTGATTCTCAGTTCCTCTATTTCATCGACTACGTGACGATTCGCCGTGCAGGAACGATGACCAAACGACAGAAACGGCTTCGGCGTGCGCTTGAGCAGCTCTATCGTGCCGATCCCGGGGGTATTCGCAGGAGTTTCTCCAATCTCGCTGCTGCTATCGCGAAGCTCGCCGATCGATCCGAGCTACCCTGCATCACCCTGTGGACCGATAAAAAGACCGCGTATCGCGATGCGTTAAGCGGTATCCCCGCGATCAGACGCAGAATCATCGATCACACCTTCGAGCATCCGACGGTGAGTTCACGGCGCGCTCGTGATGTGCACAATCCACTGTTCCCGGTGAACTACATGGACCGGGAGTTTCGCAAAGGACTTGCAGAACATGTGCGGGAGTCCACCCGATTCGCCCGCAACGTGAACAACAGCATGGAACGCCTCTGGGTCTACCTCGGGGTACACAACTACCGGAAGCAGTTTCGACTGAACACGCCGATCGCGGAACGAAGGTTCCACGCGATAGAGGCCGGAATCGATAGACAGCGGATCGATGAGGCGCTCGCGAATCTCTATGCGAGGAGGCGATTCCTCTCGCGTGAATCGGTCCGCGGATGCGCGCGAAACCTCTGGTTGCGTCGATACTCAACGCCACTGCGGGGAGAGGATCCGCAGCTTCTGGCAAAAGTGCGGCGACTCGGGGCACAAGGGGAAATCAATGTTCAGGAACTACGGCGACAGATGGGCATCTCCAAAAGCTCATACCCGAAGCGCGAATATGTTCCGGCGTATGCTTTTAG